>NZ_JBWKZL010000002.1:0-411997 GCF_059424475.1 Lysinibacillus sp. GW247-5R2A
CCGGTGCAATACCGAACTCATTTTATCCAAGCTGCCTAAATCGAAATAACCGTGTCTAACTATTAGGGGTCACTTCAAAATGAGGAGCGTTTTTTTAATGTGGATCGTTTGAATGCCGTCTGTAACTCATGAAGGTGAATGCAGATGCAATCAGTGCCAACGTTGCTGCTGCCCAGGCAAGATATTCTAGACTCCCTGAAGTGATGACAAAGCCTCCTATGGCAGCGCCTAATGCTATCCCCACATTAACGGCTACTGGTGTTAAGGAGGAAGCAAAATCTTTGGCTGATGGAGAATACTCTTCTGCTAAATCCATGAAGTATAGCTGAATTGTCGCGTTTACGGCATAAAGTATAACAGCCATTAACAGGATACTTATAAGTCCTAGCCAAAGGGAGGACATTGTAAAATAAAAGGAAAATAAGATGACTGCCTGAATGATAAAAATATAACGTAATTTACGTAATCCGTTTTTCTGTGCAATTTTACCTGCTAAAACATTACTAAAAATAGAAAATAAACCATATATTAGAAGGACGATGGCTATGTATTTTGTCGGAACACCAAGTTTATTTTCTAAAATAGGCGTAATGAATGTATAGATTGTGTATGTTCCTGCAATGGTGAAAATAGGAATTAAAAATGCAAGTATAACTTTAGGTTGCTTTAATAAGGACAATTGATCGGAAAGGGAGCCATTCTCCCCACTTAAACGTTTAGGTAACACAAACATGCTTATAATAAAAGCAACGCCCCCTAATAGGGCAGTTAACCAAAATGTCATATGCCAATTACTCCATTGCCCAATCATTGTTCCTAATGGTACACCCATGACATTAGCAATGGTAAAGCCCGCAAATATCGAAGCAATAATAGTGGATCTTTTTTCTTTTGGGATGACCGTATTGGCAATGGACATAGATAGAGCTGTTAAAACACCACTGACAACAGCAGTCATAATTCTAGAGCCCATTAGCACTACATAAGTGCTAGATAAAGCACTAATTATATTTCCAAGGATGAAAATGGCAATTAATACTAACATAAGTGGATATTTCGGAAATCTACTGACAAAGCCTGTTACAATGGGGGTGCCTATTGCATAGGCTATGGCGAATCCAGAAACCAAAGTGCCTGCTGTAGCAATCGAAATCCCGATAGATGTAGAAACCTCAGTTAATAGCCCTACAATTACAAATTCACTTGTCCCCATGACGAAAGTAAGCAAAATAAGCGTAAATGCTAAAATCTTATGCTTTTTACTAAGTGTCTGTTCTTCATGAACCATTGTATATTAAATACCTCCTTATATTTATATATCGAGAATTATCGATATATTAGATGTAATATCGGAACCTATATCTATTTATCGTGAATATTCGATATAATACTTGAATAGAAACCCACTTAATCTTTTTGGGTTTCTGATACTAAAAACATTGCAATTTCTTGAACAGTTTCTTCTTTTAGTTTGTAATACGTCCATTGACCATGACGAAAAGATTCAAGGAGACCAGCTTTTTGCATCATAGTTAAATAGTGAGAAACGGTCGATTGAGAAGTTTTTGCTTTTTCCTGAATATCCCCTACACAAACGCCTCCTTCAATACTCACTTTTGGAAAATGCTTCTCAGGTTCCTTCAACCATTGTAAGATGTTTAGCCTTGTCTCGTTTGATAGCGCTTTAAAAATTTCAATAGGTTCCATGTCTTGATGATATATCGAATTATCTCGATATGTCAATGATTAATGGATACAAAAAAATATTGACGTCAAGAAAGGACTCCTGTAGAATATGTCAAAATCATAGAAAAATTCGATGATAAAGAGAGTAATTGATGGGACAACTGGAAAGCGAGTTAGGGATGGTGTGAGCCTAATACAGAAACCATGAATGAAGCGCACTTTGGAGAAGGTTCTCGAACTACTAGTAGAGAACAGCGGGGCGTCACCTCGTTAACAATGTAAAGTGGTCATTATGCAATGGCAACTAGAGTGGTACCACGGGATTACTATGCTCTCGTCTCTAATTATAGAGGCGGGGGCTTTTTTTATTGAAAATGGAGGAGGATATACATGAATAAACAAATTGCAAACAGTATTGCTGAAATTTTAAAGCATCAGCTAACAGCTCAAGACGTGGAACAATTACTAGAAAAACCAAAAAGTTTAGAAGTTGGTGATGTGGCCTTTCCATGCTTCACTTTGGCTAAAATATGGAAGAAGCCACCTCAACAAATTGCAGCGGAAATAGCGAACCAATTGCAAAATGAGATGATCCATCAGGTGCAATCCATTGGTGGCTATGTCAACATCTTTTTAAATCAAGCAAAAGTAACGCAACAAGTGTTGGGCCTTATTATGCAGGAACAACAAAATTTTGGTACGAATCAAAACGAAATGGGCAGTGTCGTCCTCGACTTTTCTTCGCCCAATATTGCTAAACCGTTCTCTATGGGGCATTTACGTTCAACCGTCATTGGGAATGCCTTGGCAAATATTGCCGTGAAAAATGGTTACCAGGCTATTCGTATTAATCATTTAGGGGACTGGGGCACCCAATTTGGCAAGCTTATCGTTGCGTATCAAAATTGGGGTGATAAGGAAGCCATTACAGCATCTCCTATTGAGGAATTATTAAAGATTTATGTTAAATTTCATACGATGGCCGAACAAGATCCTACATTAAATGAAATGGCTCGCGCCGCATTTAAAGCATTAGAGGATGGCGATTCAGAGGCGTTAGCATTGTGGCAATGGTTCCGCGATGTTTCGTTAGATGAATTTCAAGCTATTTATGGGCTGCTAGGTATCAATTTTGATGAATATACAGGAGAAGCCTTTTACAATGATAAAATGACAGAGGTTGTGACTGAGCTACAAAACAAAGGGCTCCTAATCGAATCAGAGGGTGCCTTTGTAGTAGAGATGGAGGGAATGCCACCTTGTTTAATAACAAAAACAGACGGCGCCACGCTTTATGCAACTCGTGATTTAGCGGCTGCCTTTTACCGCCAACAACAGTATCAACCGAATAAAATTTTCTACGTAGTTGGCAATGAACAAACGCTCCATTTTAAACAATTATTTCAGGTGATCGAAAAGATGGGGTATAGTTGGGCAAAAGATTTGCAGCATGTACCATTTGGGATGATGCTTAAAGATGGTAAAAAAATGTCCACACGTAAAGGTAAAGTGGTGTTATTAGCGGATGTGCTAGCCGAGGCGATTGCCACAGCTAAGCGCAATATAGAAGACAAAAACCCTCATTTACAGCAGAAAGAGCGAGTAGCGCAGCAAGTAGGAGTTGGGGCGGTTATCTTTAATGACCTAAAATATCATCGCTTAAACGATATTGAATTCTCCATCGAGCAAATGATGAATTTTGAAGGGGAAACAGGGCCTTATGTACAGTATACCTATGCTCGTATTTGCTCTATCTTGGCAAAAGGCGATGTGCCCTCTCACATGAAGACATTTGCTCCATTAGGACAGCAGGCTTGGCCAATCATTTTATTATTGGAACAATTCCCGAAAGTGGTAGACACCGCTTTTAATCAGGCAGACCCATCCATTATCGCAAAATATGCTTTACAGCTAGCCCGTTTATTGAATAAATATTATGCCCATCAAAAAATATTAGCTGATGATGCCCAGCAAGCTTCACGTCTAGCGCTTTGTCATTGTGTAGCGATAGTGTTAAAAGAGTCATTAGCTTTATTGGGCATTGAGTCGCCAGAAAATATGTAGTGAACGGTCGCATATTGAAAGCATTGACCATTTATAGAATACATGGTAAAAGAATAGAATAATAAAAGAAAACTCTTCCATTGACTGGCAGCAGAGAGGATTAAATCAAATGGATAAAAAACAATGGACCCTTTCACTGATTTTAGTCATAATAAGTATATTCTTTGTAGCACTTAATATGAGACCCGCAGTAACGGGAATTGGGCCACTCTTTAATGTCCTTATGACAAACTTACAGGTTTCCAATACGAGTATGAGCTTTCTCACATCTATCCCAGTTTTTTGCATGGGTTTATTTGCTCCGATTGCTGTACCATTTCAGCGTAAGCTTGGAACAAAATTAGCAATCGTGGTTTTAATGGTTATACTCATCTTCGCAAATGGGCTACGCTTTTTCCAAGAAAGCTACCTTTTATTAGTTGTCACTAGTTTTGCGGCAGGCTTGGCTATTGCGATGATTGGACCTATATTAAATGCATTTATTAAGAAAAAATTTCCTCAACGCTTTACGATTGTTATTGGCATTTATTCATTTGGCATCGGCGTTGGTGCGACATTAAGTGCAGCATTGACAGTGAGCTTTTATCAGTATTTTGATAATCAGTGGACAGTTGCACTGGGCATGTGGGCCTTACTTGCTTTGGTCGCCCTTATTCTATGGAGCTGGGTAATTCCAAAAGAACAAGGGGCAGATGGTGAAGAATTAGCTAAAAATGAACCGGCACGTAATCCTTGGGTAACTGGACGTGCTTGGTCAATTTTATTGTATTTTGGTTTACAAACCTCACTGTTTTTCTCTATGATGTCGTGGCTTACACCTCTTTTACAAGACAAAGGAATGACGCTTAAGGAAGCGAGTATGATGCTGACGTTTATGTCTATTGTACAAATGATTGGGAATATTGCTGTGCCGATGCTAATGGAGAAATGGACTAATCGATTAGCGTGGGCAGTGGCATTAGGCTGTTTAGGGCTGATAGGCTTTACATTATTATGGCTTTTATCCGGTATTTATTTGTGGCTAGCCGTATTGATAATCGGCATTGTTCTAAGTGGGCTATTTCCAATCGGCCTGCTGTTACCGCTTGATGAAGCTAGAAATGATCAGGAAGCCAACAGCTGGTCATCGATGGTATTTTCAGGTGGCTTTATGCTAAGTGCCATCATTCCTGTTTTGATTGGCGTTTGCTATGACATAACAGGTAACCATACATGGACGTACGTGATCTTCCTAGCATTAATGTTAGGAATAATCGCGACAACAGGGCTATTGCGAAAAAATTAATTCAAGAAGGCATGCTATTCAAAACGCATGTCTTTTTTTTGTCAAAAATATTTTGAAGGCCTAAAATCCATCCATTTTCACAGCAAATCAGAAAATCCATAAATTTTAATAGGTAGAATGAAATAGAACTAAAGCGATTGCTCTATTTTACTACTAGATAAATTCAAATAATAATATTATGTAAACTTGAAACATCCTAAGACCTTGATTATGATAGATAAGTGAGATAGTTGAAAAGAAAGTTTTGGTGAAGGTATGTATAAAAAGATGCTCGTTTTAGGAGCGGCTACAATACTCATGACAAGTTGTGACAGTCAAATAGGTGCAGGCTGGTTTCAAGCAGAAAAAGCAGAGATGTCAGCAAAAACAGTGGCCAAGCAAGAAGAAAAGATAGTGCCTGAGGTCAAGGTGATAGGTGAGCATGGAGTTGGTGCAGGCATTATTATTCAGCAAAAGGATGATGAGCTTTATATTTTAACAAATGGCGCGCTAGTATCCTCAAAGCCAACTGCCCTTGTGCAAATTGGTCCGAATAAGCTAGTGGCAGCGAATGTTCATTTTATGTCAACGGCACATAATGTTGCACTTTTGCAGGTGACCTATAAAGCGAATGTAAAAGTACCTAAACTGTATGAGGGGGAGCTCGATCAGCTATCAGCTTATGTGGATGGCTTACCTTATACGATTCAAAAATACAAAGATAAAATTGCTGCTTATTATATTGATACAGAGGAAAAGCTACCTTTGGGAAGTCCCGTAATGGAGGCGGAAAACGGAGCAATTGTCGGTCTTTATTTTAACCGTCAGCAGCAAGGGGAAGCACAACCATACATATTGCCAATAAAGGAAATTCAACCGTTTATGCAGAAGTGGTTAAAGGAAGGCATGAAGGCGAGTGTACGCCTATCCCAATCAAAAAATTTATATCCTTATATTGAACAGGGTGATCAAGAAGCCGTACAGCAAGCCATCGACCAATATGGTGAAAATATATTTGCGTATAATATAGATGAAATCAATCTTTTTTTAGATACATTCCATAAGCATTTAAAAGGCGCTGTCACAATTCAAGATGCAAGTGTGATGGAGCCGATTGTAGGGTCAGAAGATTTGCAAGACACTTTGGCAGGTATGGTTGCCTACTATGCCTCCAAACAGGCAAAGATTCATTTCTCGAATACGGACATTCAAGATATTCGTATAGTGGATCAGCATCTACAGGTACGAGCTAAAACGGAATATGTATTGACCAATGCAGCTGGTCAGGAGGCACTTGCCCATTCCATCATGCTGTATGAAATTATGAAAAATGAACAGGGCGAGTACAAGCTACTTCGTCTTACTACTGAGGAGTGAACTTTGCATGGAGCAAGCAAGACAAATGCTACAGCATCATTTTGGCTATGAAGCCTTCCGGCAAGGACAAGCCCAAATTATTGAACAAACTTTACATGGACAATCGAGCCTTTGTGTCATGCCAACAGGTGGAGGGAAGTCTATTTGCTATCAGATTCCAGCGTTAATGCTTGAGGGGCTCACAATTGTCATATCGCCTCTTATTTCTTTAATGCAAGATCAGGTGGAAGCTTTACGAGCAGCCAATATTCCTGCTGCCTATATAAATAGTACATTAACAGCACAAGAAGTGAATGAAACGATGCAACTAGCTAGTGCTGGTTATTTAAAACTACTGTATATCGCACCTGAAAGACTTGAAAGTGCTTCCTTCCTTCAAGCATTGTCCTATTTATCCGTGCCATTAATTGCGGTGGATGAAGCACACTGTATTTCTCAATGGGGCCATGATTTTCGACCAAGTTATCGCTCCATTCAAAAGCTTTTTACACTGTGGCAGCAAAAGCCAACTGTTTTAGCGCTTACCGCCACTGCGACACCTGCTGTTTGTGAGGATATTCGGAAAATATTAACCATTGATGAAGATGCAACAGTGATGACAGGCTTTACACGTGATAATTTGGCCCTTTCGGTGTTAATTGGTGAAAATAAAGAACGTTATATTAAAAATTACTTGCAGAAAAATAAACAGGAAGCCGGTATTATTTACGCCGCCACACGAAAAGCAGTAGATGCGATTTATGACATGCTTAGTCGGTCGGGTGAAGCGGTAGCCAAATACCATGCTGGGCTATCAGAGGATTTACGGATGGCGGAGCAGGAGCGTTTTTTAAAGGATGAGGCACGCATTATGGTGGCTACCAACGCCTTTGGTATGGGAATCGATAAAAGTAATGTGCGCTTTGTGCTGCACTATCAAATGCCTCGCAACATGGAGAGCTATTACCAGGAAGCAGGGCGAGCTGGTCGAGATGGTCTTCCAAGTGCTTGTATCCTACTGTATGCCTCAGGAGATGTTCAAACTCAACGTTTTCTCATTGACCAATCACAAGATGAAGCACGAATACCACAGGAATTAGCGAAGCTCCAAACAATGGTCGATTATTGCCATACAGAGGGCTGCCTACAAAATGCAATTTTAGCGTATTTTGGTGAAGTTCAAGAGGAGCCTTGTGGTCGCTGCAATAATTGTAATGATGGCCGTACTGTGATGAATGTGACGGAGGATGCACAGAAGGTACTCGCCTGTGTTGTACGGATGGGTCAAAAATTTGGCAAGACAATGGTGGCACAAGTACTTATCGGCTCCAAAAATCAAAAAATGAATGAATTTGGATTTGCACGTTTATCAACCTATGGCATTTTGAAAGGGCATTATTCGTCTAAAGATGTTTCGAACTTTATTGAGTTTCTAATTGCCGAAGGCTTATTGGCAGTTAAGCACGGCACGTATCCGACTATTTATGTGTCAGCCGATGGCAAAGAAGTTCTACTTGGCCAACGACAGGTCATGCGGAAGGAAGCTGTAACGGTTAAAAAACTGGTTGATAATGATCCTTTATTTGAACATTTACGTGTGCTGCGAAAAGAAATTGCAGATGAAGAGAAAGTTCCACCATTTGTAGTATTCTCAGATAAAACTTTACGTGATCTATGTGACAAGAAGCCCGCAGTACTGGATGATTTACGCCATATTAGCGGTATCGGTGAAGTGAAATTTGATAAATACGGCAAACGTTTCTTTGATGCACTACAATCATTTTTAGAAACACCCATCTAACATTAGTTAAAAAAGAGAGGTGTCTCAATGGAAAATTGAGGCACCTCCGTTTGTTTATTTATCCCAATGCTTAGTTAGAAACTCATCACGGCCGGAAACAGCACGGTCTTGCTTATAGTGATCAGCTTCTTTTTTATAGTAATCTTGGTGATAGTCTTCCGCTGGATAGAAGCGTTCAGCATCGCGAATTTTGGTTACAATAGGTTTATCGAAGCGTCCACTAGTGGCAAGCTTTTCTTTAGATGCCTCGGCGATTTGCTTTTGTTCATCCGTGTAAGTAAAGATGGCTGTTGAATAGGACTCTCCACGGTCATGAAACTGCCCAAAAGCATCAGTGGGATCGATTTGCATCCAATAAATGTCTAGCAGTTGTTCATAGCTAAAAATGGCTGGATCAAATTCAATTTCGACGACTTCTAAATGGCCAGAAGTCCCTTTCTTAACATCCTCGTATGTAGGGTTTTCTAAGTGGCCGCCCATATAACCAGATGTTACTTTATGTATACCATCCCACTCGACGAATGGCTTAACCATGCACCAAAAACAACCGCCAGCAAATGTAGCTTTTTCTATCATGTACATCATCCTTTCTTTTGTGAAAATATTATAGCATTGTTTGGCGAAAAAACTGAGCATTTGGGTGTAAAATAACAATAAGATAGATGAAGATGGGACTTCCTCTATCAGCCATATGAAACTTTCCGGCTAATCAATCGTTACATTAACTATAAAAAAATAGAGGAGTTAGTCATTATGGAAGAGCAAGATTATACAAGACGCTCACAACGTCCTACAAAACGAAAGCTACGTAAAGCGAGAGCAATTTTCACATTATTAATACTCTGTGTCATGGTTGTGGCAGGTTACTCTATCATGCAGTACCGCAGTGGACTAAAGCTTGCCAATCAAACACAAGTTGAGCAGGAGGATTTTTCTGGCGATACATTAAAAGGTGATATCGAAAATTACTTAATCCTCGGTGTCGATACACGTGGCGAGGAGAAATCTCGAACAGATACGATGATGGTATTATCTTGGAATAAATCAAACAATGATATTAAGCTCGTATCCTTTATGCGTGATATTTATGCGGAAATCCCAGGTTATCAATCCTATAAACTGAATACAGCGTACTACTTAGATGGCGTACAGCTGCTGAAGGATACACTGACGAACATGTTCGGTTTACCGATTCACCATTATGCCCTTATCGATTTTAAAAACTTTGAATCGTTGGTGGATATTTTAGCGCCAAATGGTGTGGAGATGGATGTTGAGAAGGATATGTCTGAAAATATTGGGGTAGAGTTAAAGCAAGGTGTTCATCACTTAAATGGACAGGAATTACTAGGCTATGCACGATTCCGTCATGATGCGGAAGGTGATTTCGGTCGTGTAGCACGTCAGCAAAAGGTTATTGAGGCTTTAAAAAATGAATTGTTAACACCTGCGAATGTATTGCATTTACCAAAATTCGTAGGGGCAGCACAAGGCTATATTACAACCGATTATTCTTCTGCTGAAGAAATGCAACAAGTGCTGAAATTGTTATCTAAGGGCAAGGTGAACATTGAAAAAGCAACGATTCCAATTGAAGGTAGCTATCAATTCCAAAACTTTAGTCATGCCGGCGATTCAATCGTAATAGATGTGGAACAAAATAAGGCCTTTTTAAGTGATTTTTTAGGCATTTCACTGGAGTGATATTTAGCAAAATCCAACATTATCCTGTAATATAAAGGTAGAGCTTTTTGATTGGGGTGGATATATGGAAAAAGAAAGACCAAAAGAACGTTCAAACCTGTTAGCAACCAAGTTTATTCGTTTCTTAGGTGGCAGAAACCTATTATTTACGCTGGTTATTTTATTATTAGTTGCATGTGTTATTTTTATGTTTAATCAAGTTTCCTTTATCTTTACCCCGCTTCAAGTATTATTTGAAGTAGTCATTTTACCAGGGGTACTAGCCGTCATTGGCTACTATTTATTACGTCCATTGTTGGCAATCTTGGTTAGATGGCGTATCCCGAGAATTTGGGGTATTTTAATTCTCTACATTGCGGTCATTGGCGTCATTACACTGCTTGTTGTGTTGGTTTATCCGTTTTTACGTGACCAATTCACGAACCTTGTACAGGAATTCCCAGAGTATTTTATGAAGTTTACGGAAAAATTTGTTGCATTCTTTAATCATTCACGTTTTAACGATTATTTAGATAAAATTAATTTTGACTACAATGAAGTGGTTAAAAACTTCACTACAGATATGGTGAAAACTGTGAAGGATACAGCTGCAAATATAGCACAGGGTGTCGCATCCGGTATTACGGGCTTCCTCTCAACGTTAACAGGCATTGTTCTATCGCTTGTAACCGTACCATTCATTCTGTTTTATTTACTGAAAGAGGGCGAAAAGTTACCGAAATTTATGCTGAAAGTTTGCCCACCGCGTATGCGTAAAGAAGTGACTGAAATTTTCCATGATATGGACAAGCAAATTAGTTCTTACATACAAGGGCAAATTTTAGTATCGATGTGTATTGGTGCAATGGTAACGATTGGCTTCTTAATTATTGGAATGAAATATGCTTTATTGCTCGGCTTCCTTGCGATGATTACAAGTGTGGTGCCTTATTTAGGTCCTGTTATTGCCATCACACCAGCCGTTATTATCGCTCTTGTCACATCACCATTGATGCTGATTAAGCTAGCGATTGTATGGACTATCGTGCAGTTAATCGAGGGAAAATTCATTTCTCCACAAATTATGGGGAAATCGCTCAGTATCCACCCGATTACAATTATCTTTGTATTATTAACGGCAGGCTCGCTATTTGGTGTCCCAGGTGTCATTTTGGGGATTCCAGGATACGCAATCTTTAAAGTGCTGGTGACTCATCTATTCAAGCTATTTAAACAGCGCTATAACCGGTATGAGGACGACGTTCACCAAAAATATGATGCATAAGAAGATACAGCTACTGCCGCCTGACAGTAGCTGTATTTTTAATAGGAGATGAAGGATGGTGGAAAGAGAATGGCATACACACCGATTAATTTTCAAGAAAAATTAGCGAAATTCCAAGAACACTGGTCACCAAAGGTAATTGCTGAAATGAATGACTATCAATTCAAGCTTGTTAAAGTAAGGGGAGATTTTGTTTGGCATAAACATGATAATACAGATGAAGTGTTTATTGTTATTGAAGGGGAGCTCGTCATCGAATTCCGTGAGGGAGAAGTGAGATTAAAGGAGGGAGAAATGTTTGTCGTACCACGCCAAGTTGAACACAAGCCTTACGCCGCTGCCGAGTGTAAAATTTTACTTGTAGAGCCTGCTGGAGTAGTGAATACGGGGGAGGGAAAATCTGCGCTTACTGCCGAAAATGATGTTTGGATTTAATTAAGAAAACCCTTCTAGCATGTTGTTAGAAGGGTTTTCTATGTTAGTTTTCTTGTAGTACTTGTACTTGTGCTAAACGATTGACAGCTTCCTGAAGGATTTCCGCTGGCTGCACGAGTGCTAAGCGTAAATAACCTTGACCTGCCGTGCCAAATACAGTACCTGGAACTGACACAATGCCAACCTGCTCGATTAATTTAAAGGCAAGTTCTGTGCAGTCCATATCATATGGGTATTTTGCCCAAACAAACATACCGCCGTTGGAAGGTGCAGCGTCCCAACCTAGTGCCTGTAAGCCATTCATCAGTGTTTGATGACGCTCAGAGAAGGTTGCACGTAAGCTTGCCGTAATTTCTTCAGCATGGTCGAGGGCAACAACAGCTGCATCCTGAATAGGCTCAAAAATACCGAAATCTAAATTCGATTTTAATTGCTTTATAATCGAGATCATTTCAGCATTTCCTGCGATATAGGCAATACGTGTTCCTGCCAAACTAAAGCTTTTGGAAAGGGAGTTAATTTCCATCCCTACTTCTTTCGCACCTGGGGTAGCAAGGAAGCTAATCGGCCCATCACCCGTAAAATAAAACTCAGAATAGGCTGCATCATGCAGAACGATGATGTTATATTTTTTAGCAAAGGCAATCACTTTTTCAAAATAGGCTAAGGATGGCATCGCTGGTACTGGGTTTCCTGGTAAGTTTAAAATTAATAGCTTTGCTTTTTGGGCAATATCTTCTGGTACAGCATCTAAGTCTGGAAGATAGTTGTTGTCAGCTGTTTGAGGCATGTAATAGGGTGTTGCACCAGCTAAGTGAATGCCTGCATCATACGCAACGTAAGCTGGGTTTGTTGATAGCACGATGTCTCCTGGATCACAAAAGGCCATTGGAAGATGCACTAAGCCCTCTTGAGAGCCAATCGTTTGAATGATTTCAGTAGCGGGATCTAAATCAACATGGCTACGGCGCTTATAGTAGCGACTGACTGCCTCATAAAAACGCTGTGTGCCTGTAAGTGTATAGCCATACGATTCAGCTAAACCTGCTCGATAAGATAGATGTTCACGAATTTTGGCATGTGGGGGAAGGTCTGGGCTTCCTAAGCTTAAGTCAATCAGGGTCATGCCCTTTGCTTGCTGCTCTCTCGCAAAATTTTTCAAATCTCCGAAAATTGCTGGTGTAAATAATGACATTTTTTTAGATGGTACGATTTTCAAGACTAGTACACTCCTTGTAGTTGTATAACAGAATAGTAGTTCACATTTTATCATACTAAAGCACAGAAAGGGGCAGATATTCTGAAAAAAGAAAATATTTATATAATGTAGAGGATGTGCGCATAGGCTAGCGAAAATGGATTGCCTAATGTTGGGGAAACCTACTGTAAATTCCGTAAATCTAGAAGTTGTATTATACTTACTATATAGCTTTTCAGGGAGAATCAATGGATTTAGCTGCTATCATTAGCATAAGAGGGGGTGAGGGCTTTGAAGGTATATTCGTTAAGTGGACCGAGTGGCACAGGAAAAAGCACTAGTGCTCTATCTTTTGCTCATAAAATTGGCGTACAGGCGATTATCGATGATGGATTACTCATTGTCAATGGCGTGAGGGTCGCAGGAGTTTCTGCCAAATTTGAAAAAAATACAATTACCGCTGTTAGGCGTGCTATTTTTACGGATCAAGAGCATCGTGAGGCCGTCAAGAAAGCGCTAGCGAGCCACCGAGTGGAGTCTATTTTACTTATTGGGACGTCAACGAAAATGACGAACAGTATTGCAAAGCAGCTGGAGCTAGGGGCTATCGAGCATTATTATGATGTGGAAGATGTTCGTTCCTTTAAGGACATTCAAAAAGCTCGTTTTATTCGTCAAACGCAAGGGAAGCATGTTATGCCGATCCCTTATCGACAAGTTGAGCAAAACTTCTTTAAGCGGCTGGTGCTAAAGGGAATGGAGATTTTTTCAACAAAACGTGAAAAAATAGGGGAAACAACCATTGTTCGTCCTGATTTTCAACGGGAGTATATTGAGATTAGTAACCATGTTTATGTCCAGCTACTTACGTATTGCTGTCAACAACAAGATTTTGTGCAAAAGGTGGAGCAAGTCCAATTTGTGCTAGGTGAACAGGTCCAAGCTATATTGTCCCTACAGGTCAGGCTACCGATCGATTATCCGTTGGCAGAACGTTTATATAACTTACAGCAAGCAGTTCAGACAGAGTTTTATGAGCATTTTGGCTATGAGTTGGATGCTATCCATATTCATGCTAAATCCGGAATACAGAAGAAAAAGTCATAAAAAACAGGTACTCCCGTCGCTATGGGGCGAGAAGAGTACCTGTTTTTTATTTAGGTTGACGCGTAAACAGTGGCTGGCGCTTTTCAACGAATGCTCGGCAACCCTCTTCAAAATCATTGCCGACAAATGGCGTGGAGCCTTGCCATAAGGCTGGAACACTATCCAGGCATTCTTGGACAGATTGCTTTACAGCCAATAAGGATTCAGGAGACATCCCCGCCACAAGCTTACCCATGCGGATCATGTATTTATTTAAATCCTTCTCTGCTACAAGATAATTGAGCATCCCAAGCTTGTAAGCTTCCTCTGCTTTAAACATTCTTCCTGTAAATACTAAATCCTTGGTTGTTGCAGGGCCGACAAGCTGTACTAAACGCTGTGCAAATTTATTGTTTAAGGTGATCCCCAATTTACCAACAGGAATGCCGAGTTTGGCTTTATCAGAGCCAATACGGATGTCGCAGGCTAACGCTAATTCCAACCCAGCCCCCATGGCAGGCCCATTAATCACACCAATCGTAGGAATCGGCAAGCGCTCAATAGTGGAAATGGTCTTTTCCATATGTATAAACGCCTCCTCAGCCTTGTCGAGAGAGATGGCATTAAATTCTTTAATGTCAGAGCCAGCAGTGAAATTTTGTCCTGAGCCTCGTAAAATAAGGACTTTATTTTTAGGATTATCTAATACTTGTAGGGCGATTTTTGCTAATTGATCCCACATATTTGCGGTTAATGCATTTTTCGCTTGTGGTCGATGGATCGTAATAATTGCTAGCCCAGCAGTTTCTTGATAAATAATTTTTGCATCTTCTGCTTCCAGTCGAGTCGTCTTTACTTGCATGTTAGAGAGCCCCCTAATTTGTTTATACCATTATTATATAGCACAAGGAACGATAAACACGAAATTATACGAATTTTCATATAAAATTGCATTGTTACACAAAATAGGTGGAATAAATAGCAATTGTTCTACAATGAAGGAACGGAATTTACTATTGTAAGAAAGCAAAAGGTATGAGAAACTAAAAGTCGAACATTTGTTTCTTAATGATGTAAGAAGCATTTGAAGGAATGGAGAGGGTATGAACCTTAAATACAGATTATCCGACACTACTATATTATAATAAAAACAAGAACATACGCACCCAATATATAGTAAAATCAAGATAAATACCGCTCAGCTAACAAGGAGGGAATGAATGATCACACTCAAGGACGCGTGGAACAGATATATGTTGCTGTTGCAGTCATTAAAGAAAAGTGCCGCAACGATGAAGCAGTACAATATGGACGGGCAGCATTTTTTATCCTTCGCCCATGAAAAAAATTACTTGTATGTAGATCACCAATTTCAAGAGTTATTACAAATTTATTGTCACGAAATAAAGGAAACCTATAGCAATATCAATACGTTTAATCATAAAATAGCAACAATGCGCGGCTTTGTAGACTTTATTTTCTTACGAGAATGGGTGGAGCCCTTTGATTATCAACATATTTTACAGCCGAGAAAAAGGCAAAAAGAGGCGTTACAAGTACTCACAAATAAGCAAATCGGACAAATGGCTAATGTTTGGCCTACTTATTTTCAATATGCAAAAACAGCAGAGCATGCTTGGCTGGCGAGACGGAATGGTTGTATTGTTCAAGTTTTGATAGAAACTGGTTGTAAGCCAGCGGAGCTTGTACGAATGAAATGGTCGCATTTCCAAAAGGAAAAATCAACTCTTTTTATTGCTAATCGAAACGGACGCCGTGAGGTAAAGTGTTCACCCTTACTTATGGACATGCTAGGACATTATAAGGAAGAAACAGAATCCATGCATGATAAAGAGGTAGAGGAATGGGTGTGGGTGAGTGAGGCAAGTATGACAAAGCCGATTACGACGAAGACAGTGGAACGTATTTTTCAAACGATGTCTAAAGATATTGGAAAAAACGTCAGAGCTACCGACTTGCGTTATACCGTTATGCAAAGGGCGTTTCAGGAGGAGAAGACACTGGAGCATATTCAGCAAGATATGGGCTATGTTCGCAAATGGGTACTAACAGAAAGACAACAGCGCTTTGAATAAAAAAATGTGCAGCAATCGCGTATATCGCCATTCCTGCACATGTCATTATTTTTATAAGTGATTTAATGCTTTGACACTTACTTTTACGGTTAAATCATGCTTGCCACCTGAATAAACCCCTTCAACAGGGCTTATATCACTATAATCTCGACCAATACACAAAATAATATGGTTTTCTAATACCTCCACATTATTTGTAGGATCAAGGCCAATCCAGCCAATACCAGGTATCATAACTTCTACCCAAGCATGTGTTGCAATATCGCCGACGAGAGCTGAATTTTCATCGACATATAAATACCCACTAACATAACGTGCTGGAATTCCTTTAGAGCGTAATACACCTAGCATAACATGAGTGAAATCCTGGCATACGCCCCGTTTTAGGGCAAATGCCTCACTGGCTGTTGTACCTACATCTGTTGCTGAAGGATCATATTCAAAGCTAGAGTATAAGTATTGCATTAAATTAAGCGAAAAGAGCACAGGATTTTCAGCATGGCCAATTGCATGAAAAACTTCCTCCAGCTGTTGTTCTGTCATATACGTAAAATGAGTTGTTTTTAAATAGGGAAGATAATGTTCATAAAATAGCTGTGAGTGAAAAATAGTCTGCATTTCGGGCGAATATTGAATACGGTGAATAAATGGCGCACGCTGGATACTGACAATCGACGATGTATGAATTTCTAGTACTTGATGCTGCTCAGGAATATAAAATGAACCTACTGTATTTCCCCAAATATCCGTATGCTCACGAGTAAGAGAGGATGGAGTAATTGCAATTCGATAGGATAACAAGCGTTGACGCTCATCACTCCGCGGCTTTAACCGAATCGTATTTAAGCTTTGATCGACTTCAGACTCATACTGAAAAATATTTGTATGTTGAATTTCAAATTTCATCGTGTCCGCTTCCTTCTGCTTACTGACTTGCCTGTTGAAAGGGAGCTGTGATGGATTCCTTTCAAGGTTGTATGCTGGGTTCATATAAATGATAGATTGTCGAGAATGTTTCGCTAAAGGCAATCCATTGACTCAATCTTTCCTCCATTATTGTGATGGCTTCCTCAACGCTCATTGACCAAAAATCAAGATGATCGATTGCTAGGACGAAGCTTTTGATGGTCGAATGAAGCGTTAAACATTTTGACGACAAAGGATCATGCTCGATGGACTTGAGAGCTTCTTCTAACTTTTTTAGACAAAACATGATCGAGCTAGGAAAATGTTCATCCTGCAATAAATATCGAATGACCGTTAAGAGATTGGTTTGACGGTGCTTCTGCAAAAATGATTCCTTTGCGGCAGCAAGCTCCAATAGAAATGTACCATCCATTTCATGTAGGGATGAGCCGGTTATTTTCTGTTGTTCGAGAATAATTAACGTCATCCGCATTGTTTTTTCTGCTCTCTCCAGCCATTTCCCAATCTGCATGAAATAAAAGGGGAGATCCCGATCCATCGTGCCTTCAATTAATCCAGTCACCATCCACAACGTCTTCCGAACTTCCTGTAAAAAAGCTTGAAGATCAATTAATGGGATAGGCCGATCCATTGTTAGTATGTCCTGTTGCTTAGTTAAATAAAAGGCATTTTGTATTTCCCATAGCTCCGCAGGTATACGATCTCTCGTAACTCGGGCATTTTCTCGAATGGCGCGTAATGTAGCATGGAGAGAGTTGCCGTTTTTCTCAGAAAACAGAAGATAATCAATTAATGGGTTTACACGTATAGCTGTATAATTGGCTAAATACTCCTCCTTTGAGGCGCAAATATTTAGTACAGCCTCCCAATGATCAATATAATCATGTTCTTGCCCAGATTGCTCCAACATATTCAACAGCTGTACCTGTAATATATGTGTATTGGTTTGTGTGCGTTCACTATACCGTGCCATCCAATATAACGCGTCGGCTACTCGACTCAGCATGCTGCAACTCCTCCTTTAAGATCCATGTATCCTTAGCACCACCGCCCTGCGATGAATTGACCACTAGGGAACCTTCTTGTAAGGCCACCCGTGATAATCCACCTGGCAATACATAACAATCCTCACCCTTCATGGCGTACACACGTAAATCTACATGGCAAGGATAGAATCGCCCATTTTGAAAGGATGGCGCTCTAGACAATTTGATAGTTGGCTGGGCAATGTATTGGCATGGATGCATCATAATTTTATCCTTAAATAAAGCAATTTCCTCCTCACCTGCATGGGGACCAATCAGCATATCATAGCCCCCGGATGCACTCACATTTTTAATGACTAGCTCCTGAATATGCTCCAGTACCCAAGCTCGCTGTTGCTCATCTTCTAAATGATAGGTTTTCACATTTGGTAATATGGGCTCTTCCTGTAGGTAATAGCGAATCATTTCAGGGACATAGGCATACATCGCTTTATCATCTGCCACGCCATTGCCAACAGCATTTAAAATGGCCACATTACCTGCTTCGTAAACTGCCATTAAATGAGGAATACCTAATAAAGAGTCCTCACGGAAGGCAACCGGATCTAAAAAATCATCATCAATACGGCGATAGATAATATCGATTTGCTGTAAACCATAGATGGTTTTCATATAAACCTTTAAATCCTGTACGACTAAATCGCGGCCTTCCACCAGTTGAATACTTAAATGCTGAGCTAAAAATACGTGATCATAATAGGCCGAGTTGTACATTCCTGCTGTTAGTAGCACAGCTTTTGGTTCTTGCCCTTCATCCATAGTAGGCGGGCGATGGGCAAGCAGTGCTTTTTTCATGTTAGCCATCTGCTTATCAAGAGATAAAATGGTATGCTTAGAAAAAAATTCTGGATACACTTCCTTCATGACGTCACGGTTTTCAAACACATAAGAAATACCAGAAGGGTTCCGTAAATTGTCTTCCAGCACGAAATAGTCACCTTTTTCATCCCGTATTAAATCAATACCTGCTAAAAATATATGATTAGCAATTGGCACCTTAAGCCCCTGCATGATTGGCGAGAAATAGGGATTCTTTTCTACTAGCTGTCTAGGGATATAGCCATCACGGATGATTTTTTGTTCAGCGTATACATCCTGTAAAAATAAATTCAGTGCTTCCACACGTTGTTTGACGCCTGCCTCAATAATTGCCCACTTTGTTTGAGGAATAATGATAGGGACGCAATCAAAGGGCATGGTCCTTTCGGTTCCATCTTGTGCACCATAGACCGTAAAAGTAATTCCTTGTCTGAGAAAGCTTGCTTGGGCTTGACGATATTTCTCTTCGAGTTGCTCCTGCGAAAAAATGGATAGCTTATGATGAAAAGATCGATAATGGGGCTTCGGTTGATTGCCATCAAACATTTCATCGAAAAACAGACTAGAATCATATAAATTCATCATATGGATCCCTCCGAATTTGAGTAGTAATAAAAACATGGTACACTGTGAGTAATACATAAAAGGAGCTAACATTCATGACAATCATTAATCTAATGCAAGCTTATGAACTTGATAAACTTTCTAAATTAAATTTTTCAGACGAGGAGATATTACGTGCTTTACGGGCGGGGGATGTATCAGCTTGGCAGGAACTAGTACCAAACTATGAATTTAGTGAAACAATGGCACTTTTTCAGGATGGAGAACAAGAGTTCTTAGATGCGTTACATGGCCATTATCGAATCAAGTATGTAACATTGCCTGGCATCCAACGTTTATTGCACCTGCGCTTTAACCTTGAAGAAGGGGTAGATTACCAACTTTTAGAAACGGGTATTCAACATTTGGTGTGTGATGAGGAAACGGTCACAAAACTACAGCAAATGCTATCGACGAACTGGTCTCTTACAAAACAAGCCGATCAAAAGTACTCGGTTTTTGTAAAATAGTCGTTTTATCCAAATAATACCATGCGTGTTGTGAGATGAATCGACATGGGTAGTTACCCACCTTTCTATTTTTCGAGTCGCCTCACAAAGCAATAGAAGTATACTAGATTTTAATATTCATCAAACATCAACTTTATACCTAAAAACCAAAAACTGTCACAATTCTTTACTTAATTTAGTCAGAAGGTCCTCCATATAAAAAGGGGATCTTTTTTTATTTGCATGTATCGAACGTACGTTTCTTCGATGCAGAAAAATAGCTTGTTTTTTCAATAAAGTTCCCAAATTTATATTTGGGAATGTTTTTTATGGTAAAATAGAGCAAATAGAGGTGATTGGGATGCAAAAATCAAAACAACCAAAAATCATGAAGGACTTTCTTGTTTATTTAACGACCATCAAAGGAAAGTCCCAGCGCACAAGAAAAGAATATGAATATGATTTGACTTTATTTTTCCGTTTCCATACAGCTGTCCAGGAGGATCTGGATATAGAAAATTTAGCAGTCATTGATATTGCCACCATTACAATAGAAGAAATTCGTGATATTACATTGGAGGACCTTTATTACTTTATGGAGTATTGTGAGGTACAGCGTGGAAATTCTGCCGCCTCAAGGGCACGGAAGGTTGCGACATTAAAATCCTTTTTCAAATACTTAAAAGGGAAACGGCGACTAATGGAGGAAAACCCAGCAGAGGAATTAGAAACACCGAAAATTGGTCGAAAAAGACCCATCTATATGAATTTTCAAGAAGCTACACAGTTTATAGATGGCATACCTGCTAATCAGGCATCACCAAGAAATTACTGTATGATGATGTTTTTCTTAAACTTAGGAATTCGTGTGACAGAGCTATGCCAGCTTAATATTACCTCTATACAAGGACGTCATTTAACCGTTGTCGGGAAGGGCAATAAGGAGCGTACGGTTTATTTGAATGATAGCTGCATGCAGGCACTAGCAGACTATGAGAATAGTGGGAAAACACCGTATAAGGGAAACGGAGATGAGCCTCTTTTTGTCTCCCAAAAGGGAACACGTTTTACGCGGCAAACAATAGCTAAAATCGTGAAGCGTATTAATCAGCATTCAGGTCTTCAAAAGGAGCGACTTACACCACATAAGCTGCGCCATACTTCGGCAACGATGATGTATAAGGCCGGTGCTGATATTAGGAGCCTACAGCACATCTTAGGGCATTCAAGTGTAGCCACCACTCAAATTTATACACATATTGAGGATGAACAGCTACAGCAGGTGTTAGAAAACAATCCATTTAATATGGTGAATGAAAGATGATTTTCACCCATCTCTGTCGAATATAAAGGTATAACGAATGAAGGGGGTAGCGTATGATTATATTTGCAAAGGATCAATTTGATGCCACAAGAGATCAATTACTTCAGGAAATTAATCATTTAAGTGATACCGAATTTAATGACAAGCCAGATGCACAAAATTGGAGTATAGCACAAGTTTGTCACCATTTGATTTTAGTAGAGGAAGCTACAAAGAAGGCTGTTACATGGGGCTTACAATCACAGGAACAATCGTCACCTGAACGAAAGAATATGCAGCAGCTGTTAGACCGTACACGAAAATTTCAAGCACCTAGCATAGTAGAGCCTTCGGAAGATCCTTTCCATGTTCAAAAGATGGTGGAATTGCTAGCAACAGCAAGAGCAGAATTTCTCGGTTTTTTAGAAACGATTGAGGACACTGATGCCTTAGCAAAGCGCACTGTGAAGCATCCAGCTCTTGGTGAATGTCCGCTTGATCAATGGATTGAGCAAATTTATTTCCATGAACAACGTCATATCCAGCAAATTCAGGAAATAAAAAATAGCTGGCAACAGGCATCAAATTAATTTGAAAACTCATCTATCTATTCAACAGATAGATGGGTTATTTTTTTGCGAGTGATCATTGATCAGGAAGCTTTTGTATAAGGTCGGAAAAAGTTCATCTTAAGGCTTCGCTAGAGGCGCTTAGAATGCAGGGTATTGGCAATCATTCCAAAACCAAAAATTTAAAACAATTAATGCTATGGTGTATTTAGGTGTACATTAACGCTTACAATGTGATGAATTTTTCTGTCATAAGTACTTGACGTCTATCATAATCTGTTATATATTAAATAAAAATAATAATAACTGTTATAATACAGATTCAGCTAAGGAGGAATTTTTAATGTCAAAGTATCGAGATGGGTATGAATTTTATTGTGAAATGTGTGAGCGTTATGGATTAGAACCAATTTCTTTCCGCTATTATGTATTACAGTTATCGCAGCAGCAACTTTCCGCTTATAATATGCAAGCAAAACAATTAGGGATTTAAAAGAATATGGTGATGACGGAAGCCGACGCGAATATTTTATGAAAAGCCCAGCCATACTAAGTAAAATGGACTGGGCTTTCATCATTTCAAAAAAAGATTTCGGAAAATTCGTTGATTTCTAAAGTAGAGTGTAACGATATTATACGTACAAGGAAAAGTAGTTCAAGTGAAAGGGAGAAATAAAGATGACTGATTATCGAGAAGGCTACGAATATTATCGACATATATGTGAGGAGCATGGGCTAGAGCCCATCAATTTTCACTATTATATTTTAAATTTATCGCAAGAGCAGTTAAATGCTTATAATGAGCATGCTAAAACATCTGGAGGATCAATAGAATATGAGGTCTCCTAGCTATTAAAATGCCTTACTGCGCTTATGAGTGACAGTAAGGCATTTTGTTTGATCCTTTTTACAATCTGATAAATTTATAAGTTATTAGTATTTTGTATTTAATGGAGAAATAGCCTAAGGAAAATACTATCAATAGTACAAAAGTATTCAAATACCTTAAAATTAGACATTTTAGAGTGTTAATAATAACTATTATTTGTATTTTATATCAAAAACTATCCCAACCTTGACTTGAATGATTTCATATTTGGGTTGAATTAACTGCTTTTCTAAGACTATAATATAATTACAGAAAAAAGGGCGATATACCACAACTTTATACCTCGCTGTAAAATAAAGCAAAAGTACCAAACCCTTCATATTTTAATGAATGGAGAATGAAAATGATGAATATCACGCCGAGTAGTAATCAAATGAACTACAGTCTTAAAGAATTGCAAGATATTTTTTCCGCTATGAATAGTTCCATTATTGTGGCAATTACAGATCGTACCGGAAAAATTACTTTTGTTAATGATCATTTTTGTAAAATTTCGAAGTATACGCGTGAAGAATTAGTAGGCCAAGATCACCGTTTACTGAACTCAGGCTATCATCCTAAATCTTTCTTTAGAGAGATGTGGAGAACAATCGGTAATGGTGAGATGTGGAATGGCGAGGTTTGCAATCGTGCGAAAGATGGCAGTTTATATTGGGTGAAGACTACTATTTTCCCATTCCTTGATGAGCAGGGAAAGCCTTATCAGTATATCGCAATACGCGTCGATATTACAGCGCAAAAGGATATTAAAAAAATTACCCACATAGCCTATCACGATGAATTAACAGGGCTACCAAATCGTCGTAAATTAGAACAGCGTTTAGAAAATGAATTCCATCAATCTCGACGTACAGAAGAAAAGTTTGCGTTATTTTTCATTGATGTGAATCGTTTTAAACACATTAACGATGGGCTTGGTCATATTATCGGTGATATGTTTTTAGTGGAAATGTCGAATCGTTTACGGAATATTGATTATACCTCTAATTCTTTCTATCGTCACAATAGTGATGAATTTGTCATGATTTTAAATGATGTCAATCGTATAGAGGAAATGGCCAAGGAAATTATTAGTGTCTTTAATGAAAGCTTTGTAGTAGATAACTATGAATTTTATGCAAGTATAAGTATAGGCATTAGTATTTTCCCTGATCACGCAAACACTGTAGAAGAATTACTGAAAAATGCTGATATTGCGATGTATGCTGCTAAATCTACGCGAGGAAATCAATATCGTCTCTACCGTGCAAATATGGATGAAGCGAATGATAAATGGCTTTTACTAGAAACAAAATTACATCAAGCTTTAAAAAAGGATGTATTAGAATTACATTACCAGCCAAAAATTGATTTAAAAACAGACACAATTATTGGTATGGAGGCATTATTACGCTGGTATGATCCCGAATTGGGGCATATCCCGCCAGATCGGTTTATTCCATTTGCTGAAGAATGTGGACTAATTAATGATATTGGTGTCTGGGTGCTAGGCAAAGCCTGTGCACAGGCTAAACTTTGGAATGAATCACATAATCTCAGATTACGAGTAGCTGTTAATATTTCACCGATTCATATAAGCACTTCAGGCTTTGTAGATATGGTAAAGGGAGTCATTGCGGGAACAAGCATTGACCCACATTTATTAGAAATTGAAATTACAGAAATGAGCATGCTTGATTATACAGAAGATTTAATTAATACGATTAATCAATTGCGAGCGCTTGGGATTACGATTTCATTAGATGATTTCGGGACAGGCTATTCATCTTTAAATTACTTAAAAAAATTCCCTGTGGATGTCCTTAAAATTGATCGTGCTTTCGTTCGGGATATCGTTCCTGAAAAATCAGGTATTGCGATGATTTCCGCCATGATTTCATTAGCTCATGCGCTCAACCTACAAGTAGTGGCTGAAGGGGTCGAGGAAGAAGCTGAATTAAATGTACTTCGTGAGCATGGCTGTGAGTATGTTCAAGGCTATTATTTTAGTAAGCCTCTTTCTGTAGAGGATTTTACAAATTTAATCGTACAGTCGTTCACAAATAGTTCCAGTTATTAATTGCTATTCATGAATGATTTTGTTAAAGTGAGAGATAATATAAATTACAATTTGATGATGTGGCCAAGTAAGTAAGAATAGTGAAACAGAAAATATAGCATTTGCTGAGAGCTATATCACCGCTTCTTTACTGAATACCTACCACGGAGAAGTTATGAAAAACATAACCGAGTCGTTTTCGTTACTAAACGCTAGAGGGTTTTAAGCATAGCTTAAAGCTAAATTCAAGGTGGTACCACGTCGGGTCCAGCACAAAGACGTCCTTTATACAAGGACAGCTTTGTGCTTTTTTTATTCATCAAATGGAATACTTACAAAAAATGGAGGTAATCACTATGTCAAAACAGCTAGAGGATTTTTCAAAATGGTATATCGAAACCATTCAAAAAGCAGATTTAATGGATTATACGCCAGTTCGTGGCTGTATCGCCTTTAAACCAGATGGCTATGAAATTTGGGAGCATATACAGGAGGCAATGGACCGTCGTTTTAAAGACACAGGCCATCGAAATGCCTATTTTCCTATGCTAATTCCTGAATCCTTCTTCCAAAAGGAAAAGGATCATATTGAAGGGTTCTCACCTGAGCTTCCTTGGGTAACAGAAGCAGCAGGTGAAAAATTAGAAGAACGCTTAGCACTTCGTCCCACATCTGAAACGATGATTGGCCATCTTTATTCAAATTGGATTAAAAGCTACCGTGACCTACCTGTGCTCATTAATCAATGGGCCAACGTCTTCCGATGGGAAAAGAAAACATTGCCTTTCATTCGTACCTCAGAATTCCTTTGGCAGGAAGGGCATACGGCTCATGTCGATGAGGAAGATGCACGTAAAGAAACGATGCAAATGCTAGACATTTATAAAGAAGTGGTGGAGCAAGTTCTAGCAATTCCAGTTTATGACGGACAAAAAACGCCATCTGAACGTTTTGCAGGAGCTGTCGATACGTATTCGATTGAGGCAATGATGAAAAATGGGAAGGCTGTGCAAGCAGGTACGTCTCATTATTTAGGAACAAAATTTGCAGAAGCCTTTAACATAAAATATTTAAATAAAGCGAACCAGCACGAATATGTACACACAACATCTTGGGGGACATCTACACGATTAATTGGTTCCGTCATTATGGTGCATGGGGATGAGCAAGGATTAGTTTTACCTCCACGAATTGCTCCAACCCAAGTGGTTTTAATTCCAGTAGGACCTTGGAAAAAGAATCCTCAAATTATGGAGCAGCTGGATGCAATTTTTGCGGCATTAAAAGCGAAGGGGATTCGCGTACGACTTGATGATTCAGACCAATCGCCAGGCTTTAAGTTTAATGAATGGGAGCTAAAAGGAGTGCCTGTTCGTATTGAATTAGGCCCACGTGATCTTGAAAACAATCAAGCATTACTGAAAGCACGTGATGAGGATGGCAAACAAACGATTGAATTATCAACTATTGTGGCAGCCATTGAGGAAGAATTAACGACGATGCAAACACGTTTACTAGAGAAGGCTCGTCGATTCCGAGAGGCACATGCTCATTCAACGATTGATACACTGCCACAATTACAGCAGCACATTGAAACAGCTAAGGAAAACGGCACTATTCCAGGTTGGATACTTGCTGGGTGGTGTGGGGAAGATGTGTGCGAGGAAAAAGTAAAGGAAGAAACGAAATACACGACTCGTAATATTCCATTCAATCCACCAACAACAAAAACGACTTGTATTTGCTGTGGTAATGAAGCAAAACATACTGTTTGGTTTGCCCAAGCATATTAAATAGTACGGACACGAACCCCTGGGCGAAAACTCAGGGGTTTTGTCCTTTTATTTGAAATAGCTTCCTAAACGCTCCAACGAATGAATCTCAGCATATGGCTGGATAGCAGTGTCATTTTTGCGCATGGACGGATTAAACCAGACGCCCCTTATATCGGCCTGTTGACACCCATCAATATCCTTTTCTAAGTCATCCCCAACAAAAAGAGTATCCTCTGGATTGACATCCAGTCTTTTTAAGGCCATTTCAAAGATACGCTTATCTGGTTTACTAAATCCCACTTCTTCAGAAATAATGACCGTAT
This sequence comes from Lysinibacillus sp. GW247-5R2A, assembly GCF_059424475.1. Classification (NCBI taxonomy): domain Bacteria; kingdom Bacillati; phylum Bacillota; class Bacilli; order Caryophanales; family Bacillaceae; genus Lysinibacillus; species Lysinibacillus sp. GW247-5R2A. The sequence continues at coordinate 26,696 of NZ_JBWKZL010000002.1, forward strand.
CAAAACAGTGATCTAAATTTGTGTAGGCTATTTTAGCTTTTTGTCTTTCTACAGAGCCATTTGTAATGATGCCCACTTTCACTTGCTGCTTTATACGATGAATGAACGTTATCGTATCCTGATGAACAGCAAAACATTGAGGGAAGTGAAAATTCCAAAAGTCTTGAATAGCATGGTTTGGCATGCCGTTTTGCGGCGGAAATTCATCAAAAATGGATGCGATAACATCTGTTTTATCATGCTGACCAAAGTATTTTCCATCGTATACTTTAAATAGTTGCCGCATTTCATTTTCTAACGTATGATCAACATCCCTGTAACACGTTTCTACTAGCTTGAAAAATAATCTATCTACTGCCTCATCTCTATTAAGTAAGGTGTTATCTAAATCAAATAGCATTGCTTTAAAACCGTTCAACGAAGTCACGACCTTTCATCTTTAGAGAAGTTTTCCTTTAATAAGTAGGTATCGATAATAGCTATTGCTTTCTTGACGGTATTAGATGGCAACGCATCTAAAGAAAAATAGGCTAGCTGTAGACTTTCACCATCAACCATCGCAAGCTGTCCATCTATTTGTTCTGCCATAAAAACAGCCGTTACCCCATATACTTCATCTCCATTTGGATAGTGAAAATAATCCTGCTGACCAGATAGCATTGTTATAAAACGAAGTTGGGATGTATGTAGGCCCGTTTCCTCAAACAGTTCACGTCTAGCGGTATCCTCTAAACTTTCACCAGGCTCCATCGCTCCCCCAGGTAACCCCCACATTTTTATATCAGAGCGAAGCTGGAGAAGAATTTGTTTCTCGTCATTCAAGACAATAATCGTTGAACCTACCAAAATAAGAGGCATTGTCCCAACCTGTTGTCTTAGTGCTTTTACATAATCACTCATAATATTCCTCCTTTTTCCATCAACTGTTCCCTATACCATAACATAAATATCCAGATACTCAGCATGCTTGTGCTAAAATAAAGGGGTGATATCCTACATCTCTATTATGTAAAATAATCAATAACCTCGTTGAGCAAAATAGATGAAGAAGCCAATTTATTAGCGACTACCTAATAAGAGCGAAGAAGGATTAATCTTCATGGACAGTAAAAGGAGATATAGAAATGACAGAAACAACTGGCTGGAAAAATAATGTGCAAAATCATCCATTCATCGCTTCATTTAGTGGAGGAAAGGATAGTGTATTAGCTTTATATAAAGCATCACAGGTGGGACGAGCGATTGGTCTGATTGTCATGCTGGAGGAGGAAGGGAAACGTTCTCGATCGCATGGTATGCCCCCTGAGCTTATACAGGCTCAAGCCGATTCTATCGGATTGCCAGTTTATACGGCTGCGGCAAGTTGGACGGATTATGAAAATGTATTTATCGAACTTTTAAACAATGCGAAAAGTCAAGGGGCAGAGGTGTTAGTTACGGGAGATTTAGATATGCCTGCACATGGCTGCTGGCATGATGAGGTGACGAAAAAAGCTGGATTAAAGCTTGGCATGCCGTTATGGGAGATGAATCATCGGGATGCTGTTGATGAGTTTATTCGCTTAGGGTTTGTTACGATGGTAGTGACAGTTAATCTGTCATTAGGCATGACAGAAGAGGATTTAGGACGAGTACTTACCCCTGATTATATAAAAGAGCTGGAAGAGCGTAATATCGACCCTTGTGGAGAAGGGGGAGAATTCCATACTACCGTTTTGGATGGACCGCTTTTCCAATTTCCTATCAAAGTTCGTAAATGTCCCATTATTCGAGATGGGGAATATGCATTTTTACCATTAGAGCTTGCTTAAAAATAACCTAAAAACAATGATGGATGCCTGGTTTATGGCATGTCCAAAGCAGAATTATCATCAATACAAGCACAAAGGAGCTCACCTTTGTGTTTTTTGTATTGATAAGTATAAAATCCATAGCAAAATGTCCAAAATAGTAATTGACTAGACACTAAACGGTGTCATATAATTAGGACACCATTTAGTGTCCTATTAGAAAGGGTGGTGGTTTTGAATAACAATCATCAAGAGCGTGACGTGTATGTAGCCATTGCTGACCCTACAAGACGCCAATTGATAAATTTATTGGCTAAGGCAGATGAGCTACCGCTTCACGAATTAACGGATCACTTTGATATGGGACGTACTGCCGTGTCAAAACATTTAACTATTCTGAAAGACGCAGGTCTTGTGATCGCTCGAAAAGAGGGTAGAGAAACAAGATATAGGCTAAATGCGGCTCCATTGAAGGAAATACAAGATTGGATATCGATTTACGAGGATTTTTGGAAAGCAAGAATTTCAAAATTACATTTATTATTGGGGGAAGACAAATGAAACCAGATGTAGCATTAGATTTTAAATTTACAAGTTCCATCGAGCAAGTATGGCATGCCTTAACTGATTCGGACACACTCGCAAAATGGATTTGGAGCAATGATTTTCAGCCGATTGTTGGCCATAAATTCCAGTTCCGAGCTGAACCAAACGAATGGTGGGATGGTATTGTCGATTGTGAGGTACTTGAAATTGAAGAGCCACATAAACTATCTTACACTTGGACAAGTGCGGGTGAAACAACAACCGTAACATGGACATTAACGCAAGCATCTGATGGGACAACACAGTTACATCTCGATCAAGGTGGATTTAGTGAAGAAACAAAAGCTCGTCAAGGAGCAATTGAAGGAGCTAAATACGCTTGGACTAACATGGCTAGTCAGCTTGAAAAAGTATTAGCCTAGCAATCAAATCAACCTTTATGAAAAAGAGCGCAATTCCTTCAAATGAATTGTGTTCTTTCATTTTCTGAAGGTCGCTCTTCCTAAATAAAAATAGTAAACACGGAAGGAAAACAGAATGAAGATTAATCAACTTATTGCCAACAATATTAACCGTTTAGATGTCGACTTACCTGAAGATTTATCCCTCGGCATTGCAGGCTTGTCTGGGTCAGGGAAAACCACTTTTTGTCAAACAATAGGGGAAGAATCCAAAAAACGTCTTGTTTCTTTATTACCTAAAGCTGAATACCAATATTTGTTTCCAGCGATTATGGAAACGAATTTTAGTGCCATACAAATGGAGGATATGCCATTAGTTCTTTTTCTAGGGAAATCATCTATATCTTCGAATCCACGCTCCACTATCGGTACGCATACAGGTGTATTTAAGGAAATACGTGATCGATTAGCGGAGGAGTTTCATTTATCTCCAGAAGTTTTTTCCTTTAATAATGCTCTAGGCTGGTGTCCGGCGTGTAAAGGGCGTGGGACGACGAAAAATGTTGAATGTAAAAAATGTCAGGGGAAGCGCTATAGCGAGGATGTAGAACAGCACCATCTAACAGTAAGAGGTGGACAATATAGTATTTCGGATATCCATCAATTAAGTGTGGAAACGATCTATTCCTTATCAGCAGAATTAAAGATTAGTGAAGAGAAGCAGCATATTCTTCAAAATATTATCCAAATGAATATTGGCTATTTAACATTAAATCGCATTATGGGGACATTATCAGGAGGAGAATTAACAAGACTCTATTTAGCCGAGTTTATGGCAACGAGCGAAAATACGGTAATTATTGTTGATGAAATCTCGGTAGGTCTTGATCATGACACACTCTTGAAAATTTTAGAGCAGATTCAACAACTTGGCTCTAAAAATCAAATTTGGCTAATTGATCATTCGGATACGGTTTTAGATACTGCAGATAAGCATCTATTCTTTGGACCAGGGAGTGGAAAATACGGAGGAAAAATCGTGGAGGAATCTCCTCGACCAGAACCTATCTATTGGGAACGTAGTCAGCTAAAGCCAAAGACCTTCTATCAATTCCGTGAACTCCATTGCCGCAATATCCAAATTGACGAGATAGAAATTCCGCAAAATCAACTGGTCACCTTCACAGGAGAGTCTGGCTGTGGGAAATCAACTCTAGTAAATGAGTGTATCGCAAAGGATTTTCTTAAGCGCTATCCAAAAGATAAATTAGTGATGGTTGGGCAAGATCGAAATCAATCGATTACAAGCCGATCTACTGTTGCGACATTTCTTGATATAAAAAAGAAATTGACCAAATATAGTGACGAAATCGATGATATTTTTCTACGCTCGATTGAAGATATTATCGAGGACCTCCCAACAGAAGATATAGCTCATAAACGTTTAAGCTTGCTCATCAAACTCGGTCTAGGCTATTTAACGCTGGAAAGAAAAACGCAAACTCTCTCAACCGGTGAATTCCAATGTGTGCATTTAGTGTCAGAGCTGTTCGCCAATACGCGAAATCCTCACACACTGTTTATTTTTGACGAGCCTTCCAAAGGATTATCTCAAAATATTTTGAACCAATTTATTGATAGTGTTAGGGATATTCTGAAAGATGATTCGATCTCCATTGTCATGATTGAGCATAATACCTATATGCTTGAAAGCTCTGATTATATTGTAGACTTTGGTAAAAGACAGCAGGGGCCAGTGACACATCTTGATGTAGTGGATCATGAAGCATATTTTAAACAATCACACCTTACGAAAAGCAATGCTGATTTACAAATCACATCTACCTTAGCATCGAAAAAGGGTATTCATTACTTACAAGACAATCCTATTCGCTATTTTAAAAATGCCGAAAATATATACAAAGGTGGCATCTTAAAAAGCCTTTCTTCGATGGCCCGTCTAATTTACGGAGAATATGAATCGAATAAAATCGCGCCTGTCATTGCGATTGATCTTGAACGACATTTATACAGCCAATATAGTTTTCTATATGAAATAGGTGGTCTTATCAATCATATTGTGGCTGCCCATCCGACGAATAAGGATACGAGAAGCTTTGATTTCTTTAGCCAAGAAAATCATTGTCCTAGCTGTTCAGGACGATTACAGATTGAAGAATTCGATTTTGATTTAGTCGTTCAACATAAAAATGTGCCATTCTGGGACGGCTTATTGTATCCAGAGGTGATGGATGTTCTAAAATACTATCAGCATTCAAAATTAGCTTTCCTTTTTGAAGAGATTAAAAATGAACTGGGTCAAGACATCAGTAAGAGCTATAATGATATGACGGAAGAAGAAAAGCATACATTCTTATATGGGTATTGGGACAAATCATTTTATGATAAAGCAACAAAATCCTCTAAAAAATGGGAAGGCTTTAATTTGATTATTGGCCGTTATATGGTCATCTCTAAATCCATCATTAAAGAGCAGATGAAGGAAACAAGAGAGTTGGTTCCTTGCCCAATTTGTCATGGCACGGTCCTTAATCACCAAAAGAAATTACGCTTTGGTGACACGGATATTCGAGAAATAATTCATCAACCAATTGATGAGGTCATCAAATTAGTAGGACATTTGCCACAGCTTGAAACAATCAAAGCCATTGTAGGCAGTGATATGTCACTCATTCAGGATGTTTCATTACTGCCAAGAGAAACGCAAGTAGCGCTGAAAATGCTGGAATTAGAGCTTGCCAGCTTTGTTGGCTACGAGATTGTTCTGCAAAACACATTACCATTCTGGGAGAAAATCAAAGATAATATGGCTGCCATCAGCCGTAAAAATCAAGTGACGATTTGTGATTTCCCGAATATTTATGAAACGAGAGACACAATCATCGATCAATATTTTACGAATGGTAAATATAAAAAACTGACGTATGTTTATGAAGCTTTTGGCTATAAAAAAATAGTGACGCAAATCAATAAAGTGAAAGGGAGTCATTCATGTCCATTCTGTAAGGGGAAAAAGGTTCTCACGGAAGATGGACTACATGATGGCGTCTATAAATTAACGGTTCCATGCGTCAGCTGTAGTGCAACTGGTATTAATGATGAGGGCCAAAAGGTAATCATTGAAGGCATTGACGTACATACATGGCTAACGGGTATCGTCAGCGATGTGGTAACGGAAGGAAACCAGTTGGAAGCAGTGGCGCAAATTCCTATTTTCAATCGTATTAGAGAGTTAAATAAACAAGAAATGATGGCGGTTTATCAGTTCCTTGAACAGAATCGTTAATATATTCGTTTCAAAGCCCATCTGTTATTAGCAGATGGGCTTTTTATGTACTAATTTTTCCAAAAAAGTAAACAATCAGTGTCGTCTTGGTCATTGGAACCGTACTATAAGGATAGCTGAATTGGCAGTAAAAGGGAGGTTTATGTTTGATGAAAAAGGTGTTATTATTCGGAGACATTGGCATCGACGATACGATAGCATTGATTTATGCAAGATTACACAAAGAAATCGAAATCGTTGGGTTAATTGCTGATTATGGAAATGTCTCAAGAAAAGATGCTGTATCTAATATTTATTATGTCATGAAATTATTTGATTTTCCCGAGGGAATTCCCGTTATTTTAGGAGCAGAGATCCCTCTAACTGGCGAACAGCCAACATATTATCCAGAAATACATGGAGAGCATGGGCTTGGTCCTATTATTCCGAACGAAGATCATGAAATAAAAATTGAAAACTTTTTGGAGATCGTTCAAATCATTGAGAAATATAAGGATGATGAGCTAATCATTGTTAATATTGGGCGTCTTACATCACTAGCGACCATGTTTATTCTTTATAATCAGCTCATGCAGCATGTGAAGGAATTTTATATTATGGGTGGGGCTTTTTGGGTACCGGGGAATGTGACGACCGTAGCAGAGGCAAACTTTCATGGGGACCCATTTGCGGTGAATATTGTGCTCAACTATGCAAAAAATGTCACAATTATTCCATTGAATGCTACACAGAAGGCGATTGTGACACCTGGGATGGTTGATTATATAGACTCCTTCGGCAAGACAAAAATCCTCAAACCTCTAATGGAATACTATACAAAATTTTATCAGGAACGGGACCCGTCACTACTAGGTAGCCCCGTCCATGATGCGTTAACACTAATGGCAACGATTTATCCTGAGATGTTCATTTATGAATCCTACCCTGTAACGGTCATTGAGAAATTAGATGGACCTGCTAGAGGGCAGAGCATTGCCGAAACACGACCATTTGAAAATGTAAATAACGGAGAAAAAAAACATCGTATTGCATTTGATATTCACTATGACATGTTCTTTCATCATTTTATATCCATTATGACGGGCCATGATTGGCAATAGCTTATTCAAAAACACCGTCTCGTAAGACCACAAAATCAACATGTACATTTACTTTCATATCTTTATACATTTCATGCCATTTGTCCTTTGTTAAATTAGAATGTCTCACAACGCTTCTATATTTCTCACCAAAGCCAAAAATATCGGATTCCACATCCTGACTATGGGCAATGACTCTTGCAATTTCCTTCGTCAATTTATTTTCAATGGCTTTTTCAAGGGCTGACACGCTTTCTCGGTCACCTTGATTAATATCTGGAAATACTTCTAATACCCTTGACTTGATTTTAATATTTAAATCAAACTCAGGATTTTTTGCATCAATTAATTTCATCTCTCTATTCGAGTGGATGGCATCAAAGGCTACTGTTATTTTATCCGCAGGCTTATGGAGTAATTTAGGTGGAATATCTTCTTTCTCCAAAATGGTTTCATATAAACCTACTTTAAACGTATCTCTGACAATTTTTACATAAAAGCTATCTTTTGCTGGAAGCGTACTAACCATTTTGCCACCTTTAAAGAGAGCTACGCCATTTAGCTCCACAAACTCGCCATCTCTTTTGATGGTTGGCATAGCTAAATCTCGTCCAATGGAATAATAATCATGAGCAATCTGATGAAGAGTCGCAGAAATCATATATTCCTGTTTCACATTTTGCTCGATTAATCTGAATACATGCTGACCAATATCCTCAATATTTTTGTATTCGTAATTCAGAAAGGGTGCTGCTTTACCTTCCACTACGGCCATATAAATACCGTTGCTGACGCTTGCATTTTCTAGACTAGTATCAATATAATAACGTAAATCTTCTTTTGCTAATTCTTCACCAAACAAAATAACCCTCATTTGACCGACCATTACTTTTTTAGAAAGCTTCCTGTTTGCTTCCATACGATTTCCTTTACTCGTTTCATTTTCTGTCGTCAACACCTCTACTTTACTTTGGAACTCTGGATTGACTTCACGAATAACGGCTGTCGCAGCTATTTTGCTTTCTGTTCCTACATCGTAGCCAACTAGTGTGGTTAATCCTACTTTGTCCAATACATTCGTTTGAGCACACCCATATAAAAAAATCAATGACAGAAAAACAATAAAAGAGCATCTAAGCTTGTTCATTTTTGGGCACCTTCTTTGATGAAAACTTCTTTTTTACGATAGCCAAGATCCATAACAAAATAGGGTAAATAAAAATAACGTAAAATGCTATATTGCCAAATTCGGTGTTAATCTGATCAATTTCTGTACGTGTTTGAATGATCAATGTGAAAATGAAAACGATGAAGGAAAAAAGCCAAACGAATGTCGTGGCGCGTATTTTAACTAATCGAATTACCCCTCGATAAGCAGCCCATAAATACAGACATAGATTGGGTATAATAATGAGCATCCAAAAACAAACGGCTATAAATTCAAAGCGCTCTATAAAAGGAAAGCTAATAAAGCTAAACAATGTTAATGTTGCCCAGATGGTTTTTAATAGTTTTCCTTCACTGTAATAAGCAATGGACACCATCATGACTACTACATAAATCAATGTTGTAAACAATAACCCTAAATGAACAGGCTTGTGAATGTTTTTTTTGTCCTTTACAAAGGGATAAATAACATTTAAGATTTCGAAGCCGATAATGGTAAAGGTCATGGAATGGGCACCCTTTAAAATGGAACGAATATCGTTTTCGAAAATCGGAAATAAACTTTCCGCTGAGGCAAACTTCATTGGAAAAGCTAGCATGGGTAAGATCCATAGGGAGAGTATAATACTGAAAAAGGATACACCCACTATGACTCGAAGTCCACCTGTAAAAGCATAAATAATAATGATTAATAAAGTAGCTGACAGAAACCATGTCCCAATACTAGGGAAGATCCATGCGTGGATTACTTCGATATAATTACGTAAAACAGAAAAAAAGGCGACGGAGCAATAGGTGATATACAGAGCATTTAAAAAATTGCCAACCCATTTTCCGAAAATATCTTGTTGGATACCATATAGATCATTGGAGCCGTAAATCTCCAAGGTTTTAATCATACAAAATGTGACGATATGGGTGGCAATACCAGCTAAAAGAACAGAAATCCATGCATCCTGCCTTGCGTCTTGATAGATAATACGTTGAAATCCCTGTATGCCGACCCCAATTTGAGCGCCGTGCACGACAAAAAAGAGCAAATAAGCGTTAATCATCTCTTTGGGGTTAAGTTGTATAGGATTATTCATTTATTTCACCTTCAGTTCAACTTTTTTCCGGTTTTATTGGCTCAGGCTCGAATTTATATTTATCCTTTGGTCTCGTTAACGCAGGTCTTTTCGCTGTATATGGAATAGGCATTCTAATAATACTATCCCGCATTTCTTTCAACCTTGGTGGATAGAATGGAGACATATACGGAGCACCCAGGCTTGATTGACGTAAAAGATGAATAAGAATAAAACAAAAAGCTAGCATGATGCCATAAAAACCCCAAAAGCCTGCAAGGATAATGATTGGGAAACGAATCAAACGAATGACATTGCCCATCATATAACTCGGTGAAGTGAAGGATGCGAGTGCACTTAAAGCAATGATAATTAATAGAATATTACTCGTAATACCTGCTTGCACAGCGGCAGTCCCTATGACGATACCGCCTACGATACCAATAGTTTGTCCAATTTTAGTTGGTAGCCTTGCCCCAGCTTCTCGCAGTAGTTCAATAATAAACTCCAATAATAATGCCTCGAATATAGGTGGGAAAGGAACTAAGGCTCTGGATTCACTTAATGGCACTAAAAAGGCTTGCGGAATTACCTCATAATGAAACGTTAAAGCCGCTACATAAAAGGGTGTTAAATAGACGGATATAAAGAAGGCAGCAAGTCGTAATAAACGAAGAAAGGTAGCAATTTGCCAGCGTAAGTTTTGATCTTCCTGGCTTTGAAAAAACTCAGTAAATGTTTGCGGGCAAATAATGGCCATTGAGCTTCCATCCACTAAAACGCCCATTTTGCCATCTAATATCGCATCACAAAATCGATCAGGCCTTTCCGTCAGTAGCATCTGAGGGAATACTGACAATGAATTATCATCAATCATCTCTGCCAGAACGGCACTATCAAGTAGTTCATCGACATAAAGATCCGTGATTCGTTGGCGCATTGTATTGACCATTTGCTCATTAGCAATGCCATTCATGTATAGCAGTGAGACCGAGGTATTTGTACGCGTGCCGATTTTTAGTTTTTCATTGCAAAGGCTAGGACTTACTATGTAGCGACGGATTAAAGAAATATTTGTAATTAAACTTTCATTAAACCCAACCTGCGTCCCAATTACTTGTGATTCATTTTCTGGCGCCGATAATGATCGAGATTCTCGAGTAGCGATATTGCCGATAAGAACTTCAGAGTAGCCGTCTATATGAAGTATGACAGACCCATTGACCATCGATTCTACTGTTTCCTGTAGTAGATTGGATTTGACAACTTCGGGAATAGAAAGAGTCATCTCAATGCCTTCAAGTGTTTCCTGAGGATTATTCAGCAAATTAGCAAGAATGTCATTGTTCAATGTCTGATCATCGACTAAATTATCTATATAAATAAGCGTAACATTCGGTGGGATAGCCTTCATGATTAAATCAGCTGGGTTATTCGTCGCATTTTGAATCGACTGAATAAAATGATCAGTGGTTGGGGCGACCCTTATAAGATTTTCTTTTGGTGCCTCTTCGAAGGATGGTAGTTGTTTTTTATTGAAAGGTAGTTTAAATTTCATGCTGAATTGTAGGCTCCCTTCATGATTAACTTCGTTTATAGATTTAACATTTGAAGGATTTTCTATACTTATTTCATGCTTTTTCAATCTAAACATTGTCAATATATCGCTAGACAACATTTAACAAAAAGTGGTAAGCTTAGAGTATTCTTAAAAACAGAGGGAGATTAGACATTTATGCTAAAACTTATTATCGCAAATTAAATTCCCATGAATTTAATAGAAGGGCTATTCTATCATGCTTAAAACATGATAGGTCTATTTAGTATTGCCCTTTTGCGATAACGTAGAGAAGCATAATTTTGTCTGATCCATATAAACAGATACTATCGTAGCCACTACAGTGGTTAGCGTTGTTTTCTGTATATACGCAGAGACTTTATGAGATTTTCTCATAGAGTCTTTTTCTGTTTTTAGGAGGTGATGAATCCAATCATAGTGAAGTATAAATAGATAAAATCGGAGGGAATACACATGGAAAAGTACGAATTAGTTAGCGATTATCGTCATGATGATCGATTAAAGGAAAGCTTTAATGATTTAGCGATAACAACGTTTGGATTGGATTTTCGAGATTGGTATAGCAAAGGGTATTGGAACGACCAATATATTCCTTATTCATTTGTTCAAGACGGAAAAGTAATTGCGAATGCTTCTATTTATAAAATGTCGATTCGCATAAACGGCGAGCAATTAAAGGGGATTCAGATTGGTACGGTGATGACCGATGAACATTATCGTCATCAAGGCTTGGCAAAGCAGCTGATGCTGCATATCATGAAAGAGTATGAGGGGACCTGTGATTTCATGTATCTCTTTGCCAATGAAACAGTACTAGATTTTTATCCGAAGTTTGGCTTTACTCGTATACATGAAAGTGAATTCAGCTTAGACCTTACAGCAAGTCCTATTCAACAAAAGCAGACCAGCGTCCAACAGCTGACAGTTGAGCACGATCTAGCACTCCTTGAGAATTATGCGAAAAAACGATATATCCATTCAAGTATGATCGCTGTTGAGCAAAATGAAAGTTTATTAATGTTTTATTTTACGTTAGTTTTCCCCCATGCCATTTACTATTTAGAAGAATTAGAAACAATAGTATTTATGGAGGAAGAGGAGGGGGTATTACATATTTTTGATATCATCTCCTTACAGCCCATTCATATAGAGGAGTTGTTAGCCAATATTGTGAAAGATTCTACGCAAAAAGTGGTGTTTTATTTCACGCCGGAGTTTACCTTGAATGGCATGACCGCGACCATCCAGCCTAATGATGACGACGCATTATTTGTTCTTTCAAAAAAGGCGATTCTGCAAGGGAATTTCATGTTCCCTTTAACTTCACATTGTTAATCGGAAGAGGTTGAAACAAACTATGCGCAAGCCCGTACTTTAAAAGGACGGGCTGTTTTTTTACAACTTTTAATGTTTTGTCAAATAACTGTAACATTGCTGTTTTACGATACAACCATCAGTTAAATGGAAATGAGGTAAAACACAATGAAAAAAATCAGTATTCTATTACTTACCGTTATTTTAGCCCTTTATATGGCCAAGCTATTTGGACAAGGCCATCGAGACGAAGTTGAATTTATTGATGAAATAGCACCAATAGCCGTTGCATTAAATAAGCAAGATCAAGAGATATTGCCTAGTGTAATCATTGCGCAGGCTATATTGGAGTCGAATTACGGTAAAAGTGAATTAGCGGTTAATGCAAATAACCTGTTTGGGATTAAAGGTAGGTATCAAGGAAAGTCTATTAAAATGCCGACAGTTGAATATGAACAAAATAAAAGCTTTACAACTGAAGCAGAATTTAGAGCTTATCCCGATTGGAAAAGTGCATTAAAGGACCATCGTCAGCTATTATTAGAGGGTACCAGTTGGAATGAACAACAATATGAAGAGGTTCTGGCTGCTTCTACCTATCAGCAAGCTGCCTATGCCTTGAAAGAAAGTAATTACTCAACAGATCCTTTATATCCTGAAAAATTAATTGCTATTATCGAGCAATATAATCTGGAAAAATATGATGATTAGGAGTTTCATACATGAATATTCTCATTGCAGATGATGAAGTAGATATGTTAAAGATTTTACAAAACTATTTTCAAAGAGAAGGGTTCACGGTTTTTACCGCAACAAATGGAGAGGAAGCACTTACCATTTTTTATCAAGAAAGAATTGATTTGGCCATTTTAGATTGGATGATGCCTAAAATAGATGGGATGATGGTTTGTCGTGAAATGAAAAAAACACAAAAGATTAAGGTCTTAATGCTTACAGCAAGGGACACTGGTGAAGATGAATTTCAGGCGTTAGCAGAGGGGGCTGATGATTATGTCAATAAACCCTTTTATCCTAAAGTACTGATAATGAGGGCAAAAAAATTACTGCAAATTGAAGCTATTCAACAACTGCATGATGTGTCCTTCGATGTTACAAGTAAACGTGTTTGGCGAGCAGGGGCAGAAATAGAGTTAACGAAAACGGAATTCGAGCTGTTACGAATTTTTAGTCAAAATCGGAGACAAATTTTGACGAGAGATCAATTACTAGATTTAGTGTGGGGATTGGACTATATGGGAGATCCGCGAACAGTAGACACACATATTCGACGATTGCGAGAAAAAATAGGAGAGAACATAATCCAAACACATAGAGGGATTGGATATAGTACAAGCGAATGAAACAAAAAATCGGCACAAAACTAACCATTTATATTACTTTAGTAGTGATTCTTACATTTTCGATTTCCCTTGTTGTAAGCCAGTTTTTCCTCCCTAAATATTATTTATATCAGCTGAATAAAAAAGTATCAGAAGCCTTTGAAACTTATCAAGTATTAGAGGATGTAGAAATGGTGGAGCGACAATTTGATGTCACGATTGTAGCAGTCCCATTAGAGGACCCCATCAATGACCTGAATGATAATTTAAGACTTCAGCTGTCGAGAGAGCATATAGCCTTAAATAAATTTTGGGTCTCCGAGGAAGTGCTACAAACTATCTCGGAGGATAAAATTGTAGGTAAGCTTTATGATCAGGGAAAACAAAAGTCTAGCTTTATTGTGCATTATGCGAAAGAAGGGGATCAGCTTGTCATGATTGGAGCCTCTATGGCCCATTTTACAGATATATCCTATTTTATAAATCGTTTTAATTTAGCCTTTCTGATAGTGAGTATTTTAATCATTATTATGGTCACGGCGCTACTATCTCGGAAGATAACCAATCCATTACATGAATTGCAACAAGTTGCAAAGGAAATTGGGGAACTGAATTTTCAACAAACTACCATTCAAACAGGTGATGAAATCGAAGAGTTAGCAAAGAGCATTAATAAAATGAGTACAACGCTTGAATCAGCCCAGCAATTATTAACACAACGAAATCTAGATTTAAAACAATTTATGATCGGCTTAACACATGAGTTGAAAACACCTCTCGCCCTAATCAATGTATACTCAAGTGGGATCGAGGATGGGTTGGATGATGGCACCTATTTAACAGTTATACATCAGCAAGTGGATCGTATGGAGAAAATCATTACAGATATGCTTTATTATGCCCGAACAGAAGAAAATGCTTTGAACCTATCACGTTTTGACTTTTACCAGCTACTACAAGAAATCATCCAAAGCTATCAGCCTTTGCAGGGGGAAAAACAGATCTTTCTTCAATCGGACGTAACTGAATTTATGCTCAATAGTGAGCAGGAAAAGGTCTATTATATGGTAGAAAATTTGGTGAGCAATGCACTAAAATATACATCAGACAAGGAAATACAGATTTCCTTTACTTCGGGTATATTGGAAATAAGTAATCATACCACACTACAAGATATTTCCAAAATATGGCAACCATTCTATGTAGGCGAAAGCTCTCGAAATAAGCATTTCTCTGGAACAGGACTTGGTCTCGCGACAGTGAAAAGTATTGCCGAACAATTAGGCTTTGGAACGAATTCCACACTAACAAATGGAAAAATATCATTTACGATAGATTTTACAAGCAAGTAATTGTACTCTGTACAAATCTCTTCTTATTTACCATCCGACAAATGACCATTATTGCCATCGGATGCCTTATTTATGGGGAGTTTTTAAATGACACTATAAAAATTGGGCATTTCTCTATAGAATGGTATATATCAAGTAATTTTACTAGGAGGAAATAATGTATACAGTTGGAGTCATTGGCCCTAATTCATCTGTAGAGCGCATCATTAAATTAGGCAAAGAATACGAAATGACTATGAATTTTATAGCATTTCCATATCATGATTTTCATGAAACCGTCAATATCGTAAAGGAAAATCATCACGCTGTGGATGCATGGTTTTTTTCTGGTCAAATTTCTTATATGGTTGCGAAAAATACGTTACATTCAGGTGAAAACTTAGTTTATATTCAACATACTGAATCTGGCATTTATAAATGCTTGTTGCATATGGGCTTTTATCAGGGAGAATTTTTAAACAAGGTAAGTATTGATGAAATCACGACCTCTCATTTGGAGCAAGCCGTAAAACAGCTAGATTTTGCGCCTAAAGAGATCTATGTCAAAACCTTTGATGTAAACACTAGTACAAAGGAGTTAGTAGATTTTCATATTGATTTATGGAATCGTGAAAAAACGGCAGGTGCTTTAACTTGCTTTCAAGCTGTCTATTTAGCACTGAAGGAGGCGGGTGTTCCAGCTTATCATATATCGACTACAGATATGGAAATTCTTCAAGCATTACGAATACTAGAAGAAAAACGTAGAACTTTTTATTTTAAAGATACTCAAATTGGTGTTCAAATTATCGAAATCGAGCAATTTGACAAGATTTCTCAAAAGGCGAAAAGCACTTATCATCTTCAGTATTTAGAATTAAAGTTAAAAGAAACCTTACTGCGATTTTGTGAGCAACTAGATGGTTCTCTGTTAGAGAAGGGGAATGGCCGCTATATTATTTTTAGCTCTCGTGGGGCGATTGAACGGAAAATTAAGGACTTGCAGGAGACAATCTTTCAGCTTTCACATGAATCAAATACGACTGTCACTGTTGGGATTGGCTATGGGGTAACTGTTCATTCGGCAGAAATTAATGCGCAGCGCGCTATTCAGCTATCAAAAGAAAAGTCTGAGCTGCCCATTGTCATCGTGCAGGAAAATGGAACGATCATCGAATCAGTAGGTGAAGAAGATGAAGTCAGTTTTTCATACCATAGTAATGATGACATTTTATTAGAAAAATTGAAAAAAGCAAAAATTAGCTTAAAAAATTATAATAAATTATGTGCAATCGTCAAAAAAATGAGCTGGCAAGAATTTACCATTAAAGATTTAGCTGCTCATCTTTATTGGGATGAAAGCAATGCTAGACGGATTTTAACAAGTCTTAGTGACGTAGATCTAGTAGAGTATACAGGCAAAGACGCTCAGATTAGCAGAGGAAGACCAAGTAAAATTTACCGTTTGAAATGACCATCTTCATGGATGGTTATTTTTTTTTGAAAAAATATGTTGAAAAATTCAAACGATTAAAATAAAATCATTTTAAGGTAAACACCTTTTAATTACCTTTAATTGATGGTAACTAAAAAAACGTGTGCAATGTTTCATCATCTAGAAAGGAGCACAATTTATAACAATCACCTACACTACATTGCACTGCAGAGTAAAATATCTAATTTTTTTCTGCCAAGACGTCATTTTATTGAAGCGTCAAAATTAAAAGGGTCATACCAATATTCTCTTTTCAGAGAGGGGAACATTCATGAGTCAAGAACAATATTTGAAAAAGAAAATGGGGTTTTGGTCACTTACAACATTATCTCTAGGGGGAATAATTGGATCTAGTTGGCTCTTTGGACCATGGGTAGCTGCAAAATTGGCAGGCCCGGCAGCTATTCTGTCCTGGATCATTGGTGCGTTTGTTATCACACTTATAGCGCTTGTTTATGCTGAGTTAGGAAGAGTAAAACCTGAGACAGGAGGCTTAGCCAGATATCCGCTTTATTCACACGGAAAAATGCTTGCTACCGTTACTAGTTATTCCATCTGGTTTGGCTATTGTGCTACTGCACCCGTAGAATCATCAGGTGTTATCCAATATGCCAATCAATTTTGGCCAGGATTATATGATGTTACGAAGGAGCAACTGACAACATCAGGTATTCTAGCAGCGATGGTGTTAATGGTATTTTTTGTTGTTTTTAATTATTTTGGGGTGAAATTATTTGCAGTCACAAACAATATTATTACAACCGTAAAATTTGTTGTTCCTGTTCTAACGATTATTGCCTTTTTTATGACAGGCTTTCATCCGGAGAATTTTTCAAGCCAAGGATTTGCACCAAGTGGCTATAGTGCAGGATTAAGTGCCATTTTAACAACCGGAATATTTTTTGCTTATACAGGGTTTGGCAATGTCATTATGATGAGTGGGGAAGTCGTCAACCCTAGAAGAAATATTCCACTCGCTCTCATTACGTCTTTAGGTGTTGCGGCAGTATTATATGTGTTACTTCAAATTACGTTTATCGGCGCAGTTCCAACAGAAATGTTAGCGAATGGATGGAGTGGCATTAAATTTGATTCACCATTTGCTAATTTAGCCATGATGGCTAATATGGTTTGGCTATCATGGATTATTACTGCTGATGCGATGATTTCGCCAACAGGTTCAGCTCTTACTTATACAGCTGGTACGTCAAGACATGTATTTGGTATGGCGAAAAGTGGTTTCCTTCCAGCTTATTTTGGAACAATTAATAAAAAATTCGGTGTTCCGACACGTGCACTTGCACTCAATTTCTTAGTAGGTTTATTATTTTTATTCCCACTTAAAAGCTGGACAGCTATCGTTGCGATTGTAGGAGCTATCGGTATTTTTAAATATGCATCGGCATGTGTAACGGTTATGGTTTTCCGGAAGGTAGGTCTGACAAAGAATAATGGGCTACCAGGTATGCAAGTCATAGCGCCAATGGCATTCGTTTTTGCCACATTGCTGATTTATTGGACAAATTGGAGTAAGGTACAACTAGCTATTACGGGACTTGTGATCGGTATTGCCTGTTATTTAGTGATTTACTTTATTCAAAAACATCAATCAGTGGAGTTCCTTGGTGGTATATACATTATCTTTTATATTTTAATGCTTGTATTCATGTCATTCCTGGGGAATTTTGGTGGTAAAGGCATAATCCCGGATCCTTATATGTCCGTAATTGTCGCTATATTTGGCTTAGCCTTTTACTATTTTGCTGTTTACAATGGTGTCTGGTATATGCGTAAAAGAGGAAATATTGAGGAATTACAGAAAAGCATTTCTGAAATAGCATAACATTAATAGATTGGTTGAAGGAGAATGAATGATGAAGCTTTGGGGCGGTCGTTTTAGAAAAGAAGAAAACAAATTAATGGAAGATTTCAATAGTTCATTAAAGGTGGATCAAAGACTTTATACGGAAGATATAAAAGGCAGTATTGCCCATGTCCATATGTTAGTAGAATGCGATTTATTGACGGAGAAGGAAGGACAAGATATTGTTAACGCACTTCTTTCCATTTTAGAGGATATTGATAATGGCACATTACGGATTGAAGGAAATTATGAAGATATTCATAGTTTCGTGGAGTCGAATTTGACTCAACGGATCGGTGAAACAGGGAAAAAGCTTCACACAGCAAGAAGTCGTAATGACCAAGTAGCAACAGATATTAGACTATATGCAAAAAACAAGGCGTTTGAGGTGATTGCCTCTATTGAAGAGTTACAACATAGTCTAGAACAAAAAGCTAAAGAAAATTACGTTATAATGCCAGGGTACACACATCTTCAACGCGCACAGGTTGTAACGTTTCAGCATCATTTGATGGCTTATTACAATATGTTAAACCGTGATAAAAAAAGAATTGTGAAAGCGATCGAAATTATGAATGAGAGTCCCCTTGGATGTGGCGCATTAGCAGGCACTACTCATGCGATTAATCGTGAATTAACAGCTAACGAGCTAGGTTTCTCTAAGCCAGTGGATAATTTCTTAGATGGGGTAAGTGATCGCGACTATTTATTAGAGCTAATGTCAGATTTCTCGATAATTATGATGCATTTAAGTAGATTAAGTGAAGAGCTCATTTTGTGGAGTAGCCAGGAGTTTAAATTTATTACGATTGATGATGCCTATTCTACTGGCAGCAGTATTATGCCGCAGAAGAAAAACCCTGATGCAGCAGAGCTTATACGAGGCAAAACCGGACGAGTATATGGCTCGCTAACGTCTCTATTAACAACAATGAAGGGCTTACCACTTGCTTACAATAAAGATATGCAGGAAGATAAGGAGCCATTTTTCGATGCATTGGATACGGTTTTATCTTGTCTACAAATCATGTCAAAAATGATTGCTACGATGAGGGTAAACAGTGAAAACATGAAAAAAGCTGTCAAAGGAGGGTTTCTAAATGCAACTGAGGTCGCTGATTATTTAGTGAGCAAGGGGGTTGCCTTTAGAGATGCTCATAGTATAGTCGGAGCCATCGTTATTTACTGTGAAGATCATGACAAAGCGATTGAGGAATTAACAATAGATCAATTGAAAGAATTAAGTTCATTTATTGATGACGATATCTATGACTATATCGATTACCATAATATCTTAAACAAAGGGATTAAAGTAGGTTTAC
This sequence comes from Lysinibacillus sp. GW247-5R2A, assembly GCF_059424475.1. Classification (NCBI taxonomy): domain Bacteria; kingdom Bacillati; phylum Bacillota; class Bacilli; order Caryophanales; family Bacillaceae; genus Lysinibacillus; species Lysinibacillus sp. GW247-5R2A. Next base: position 46,298 of record NZ_JBWKZL010000002.1, read on the forward strand.
TATCATAAAAACAAACCGTTATCTTGACAGTAAATGGTCAACATAACGGTTTTATTATTGAAAAGATGAATCAGATTTCTCCGTAAGCCAAATAAGGGAAGAAGCCCTCGAAAAATCTTTCAGTGGCTGGCATAAAGTAAGAGCCGAAATGGAAGTCTGGATCGAGCGTTGTAATAATCCATGTGCCATTAGTAGAAGCTTTGTCCATGTATAAAACAGCTCCTCCGTCTTCTGTTGAAATTAAAACTTCGGCATTGGCTGGTGGCCAAAATACTCCGTGCTGATGCCATGTACAATCTGCAAGTGTTAAATAATTTGTAAACAGTGGGTGAGTCGGCGCTTGTAATACGAGACCACTAGAAGCGTCTTTTTCAAGCCACCACCAGAAATTCGTAGGGCGTTCCTCCCATTGCTGTGCAGGAAGCCATTCCCATGGCTGAGGACCGAATGCGACGACAATTCCACCATTTTCTGCAAAGGATTGTATTTTAGCTACACTTTTTATTAATAAATGGCTATTCAGCTGAGAGGGGACAATGAGGACATCTAAATCATCAATGCTCGTCTCAAGAAAATGCGGATGATAGATTAATTTTTTTATATATTGATTAAATTTAGGTTCGTGAAATGTACGATAATGTGATTCATTCCCACTATAAATGACGCCAATTTTTCTCATCATTCCGATTTCTCCTTTAAAGAACGTACCTCTGCTTCAAGCCAAGCTAAAAATTGCGGACGAATACGGTCTGTCGTTTTGTTTTCATCTGAATAACCTAGTAAATCTCTCCCCGCATGGACCAAAATGGTACCATTTGTCGTCGTACGATCTACGTATGTAACTGGTTTACCGTTTGCAAAGGTTAGCAAAATTTCCGCATTTTTTGGTGCATGATGATAACCCCTAGCGAAAAATCCTGCCACTCCTTTTTTAAATGTCATATCTTCAGTCGTTACGCCTTGAAAGATGGAAGAATTTTCAGTTGGAAATACTTCATAATCTTGATAATTACGAATTAATTGAGGCATAAAGGGTCCACAGCCAGGTAACCATTCTCGAAATAAATGTCCACAATACACCACCATTTTTTTCTCAGCTAAAAAGCGAGCAATTTTCTCACGTTGACTATATAAAAACTCTTGGTCAATAAAATTTGGAACAATGAGTACATCTACATGTTCTAAATTCTCTTCGGCAAAGTCATATTGTTCAATGATCTTTGCTTCATTTCCTTTATCTTTTTGCATACGACCATTTACCCCAAATGCATGTCCAGGGTCTAACTTCAATAGGGTCAATTGTTCTCTCATCGCGCTTCCTCCATTCAATAGTGATTCAATGCTATACAATATTAGAAAAATAATTTATGCACAAGTCATTAGAGGAATATGCCATCAAAATGACTAAAAACCCCTGTAAATAAAAGGAATTATAAAAATACCGTTTGACATTGATAATCATTATCAATATACTGTAGTATGTATTTAAATGCAAGTGATAATCATTATCATCGAAAGAGGGTCGATTTTAGTTGAAGCCAATAGCTTATGTAGGCATTGATATTCAATTTTCAAGGCTGACAGAAGAGGATCGAAGTCGTGGATTAACATTTTTATATTTATATGATTTACCATACACCGATTTACGTGCTTATGCGGGTCTCATCATTACAAATTTAGTAGAGGAGAAGTTTTTATTCGAGCACAAATCTTTGTTGGAACAATATTTACAGCAGGGTGGCGTTATTTTTTCACTAACTGAAGTTTCAATGCCTTGGTTAGTTGGCGTACCAAATTGGAAGCGCTCTCCTATACCTCTAAAAGATCGAGAAATCATCATTAAAGAACCGAATCATCCTATTTTTGCGGGGATTGATGCCTATGATTTGAATTACCGTAAAGGGGTTAGAGGATTTTTCTCACGTGGCTATTTTGACAATATTCCATTACACGCGGAAGTACTTGTAACTGATCAAAGTGGGGCAGCCATTATATATGTGGATCGAAACTCAACAAATGGGACCATTTTTGCTGGAGCTGGCACGGATATATACCGCGTATTTATCCATGAAGAAAATTCCTCACGCCATTTAAGCATACAGATGCTGTCGTACATTCGAGAGGAGTATGATCGCAATCAAAAGAATGGGGTGGAGATGCAATGATTGGACTCGTAACAAATGGCCTACCTTTTCAAAATCGTTTTCTTGCAGAAGAGGAGTTTTATTATTTGTATGATGATGTTTTACATATTCGGGAATTACATCTGCATGATTTAACGAAGTATGACACGCTGATTTTATCGTGTCGTTTAGATCTTACTCATTTGAAGCGTTATCAGTCTCATCTCATCACCTTTTTGGAATCAGGAAAACGACTCGTTATTTTTGGTGAAATAGTAGATAACTGGCTTCCTACAATTGATTGGGAAGATTCCGAAGTCAATTTTAGCTGGTGGGTACGCGACGGCGGCGATCTTCCGATGCATGAGCAAAACACAGCACATCCTTTATTTAAATATGTCACGCTACGAGACATGAAATGGCATTATCATGGTTCATTTTTACCTCCAGTTGGTGCCCAGTCATTGCTGGATATACCTGATGGCCGATCTTTATTTTATATCGATCATGTTAGTTTCAATGGTGAACTTGTTGTGACTACGCTTGATCCTATGTTTCATATTGGGCTTGGTTTCATCGATCAGTCGAAGCCCTTTTTACACGGAATAGCAAAATGGTTAAGAGAGGAAGAATAACAATGAAAAAATATGGTTTTTTAGCAACATTAGCGTTAACTGCCATGCTTGCAGCTTGTGGTAGTCAGGGCGAAGAAACAGGATCTAAATCTTCATCTGAAGCAGCTAATTCAGAAGTACAAGCTACGGTAGAGGAAAAAATCGTGACTGATCAGCTTGGGCGCGAGGTAACGGTACCAGGGAGTATCGACCGTGTGGTAACAGGTGGGATATTACCCTATTTCTCAACATGGTATGTCGCAACAAATTCGACGAAAGAAATTGTCGGTATGCACCCAAATTCATATAATGCAGCCAAAAATTCCATCTTGGCAAAAATTTCACCAGATGTTTTAAAGGCCGATACTTCATTTGTACAAAACGGTGAAGTTAATGTTGAAGAATTAATGAAAATAAATCCTCAATTATATGTAGAAATAGCCACTGATGAAAAATCCATTGATAAAATTTCAGAGGCAGGTATTCCGGTTGTTGCAGTAAAAGCCATTGATGCAGCTGCTGCTGAGCCACTTGCCACATTTAATAGTTGGCTAACTTTAACAAGTCAAATAACAGGTACAACAGAACGTGCAGATCGTTTCTTAGATGAAGGGAAAAAGGTACAGGCTCAACTGGATGAACAATTAAAAGACGTTGAAAAGCAAGATAAGCCACGCGCTATGATTTTGTTTATGCACAATGATAAATCTATTACAGTGGGTGGTAAAAACTTCTTCGGTAATCAATGGCTTAATGCGACAGGGGCCATCGATGTTGCGGAGAATGATGTAACTGGGAAAAAAGAAGTAAATATGGAGCAAATCTATGCATGGAATCCTGATATTATTTATATCACGAACTTTACAGAAACTCAGCCTGATGACTTGCTTCAAAATAAAGTAACTGGACAAGATTGGAGTCAGATTAAAGCTGTGCAGGATGGGAAAGTCTATAAAATTCCACTGGGTATTTATCGCTGGTTCCCACCAAGTGGAGATGCACCTTTAATGCTTAAATGGATGGCACAGAAAAATCATCCAACCTTATTTGATTATAAAATTGAAGATGAGATAAAAACCTACTATAAAGATTTTTATGAGTTCGAAATCTCAGATAGTGAAATACAGTCTATATTAAATCCTTCTTCTGATGCAGCAAAATATTAAGGATGATGAATAGATGAAGAAATGGCAAATTATATTGTTATGGTTGCTACCAATTTTGGTAGCAATCGTTTCTCTAGGTGTTGGAAGATTTGAAGTGAGCCTTGAGCACATCATTAAAATTCTTGCTTCTCAAATCATACCCGTTGATCAAACATGGACACAGATGGAAGAAACAGTTGTGATGAATATTCGTCTCCCACGAATTTTACTTGCTCTATTAATTGGTGGAGGCTTGTCAATTGCTGGTGCTGGGTTTCAAGGGATGTTTGGCAATCCACTCGTATCGCCTGATATTTTAGGCGTTTCTGCAGGGGCAGGGTTTGGAGCATCACTCGGTATCCTATTATTTGGACAAAATTTTTCTGCACAACTATTGGCACTGCTGTTTGGACTGGGAGCAATCGGCTTTACTTATTTAATTGCTGGTGCAAAGAAAAACGCACCCATTTTTATGTTCGTGCTGGCTGGTGTCGTGACATCCGCATTATTTAACGCTTTAATTTCTTTAACAAAATTTATGGCTGATCCAGAAGAAAAATTACCGGCTATTACGTATTGGCTAATGGGGAGCCTAGGGACAGCAACCTATAAAGATTTATCTATTGGAGGCCCATTAATAGGGATTGGAATTGTCATTCTTTACTTATTAAGATGGCGCTTAAATATTTTAACATTACCTGAAGATGAGGCAAAATCAATGGGGATTCCCGTTGCTCGCTTAAAATGGCTCGTAATTTTGGGGGCAACTTTAATTACAGCTGCGTCTGTAGCCGTTGCAGGGATTGTCGGTTGGGTTGGTTTAATTATTCCACATGTTGCACGGATGCTAGTAGGGAATAATAATCAGCTTGTGTTACCATTATCCGTTGCAATCGGTAGTGTTTATTTATTAATTATAGATAATCTAGCTCGTTCATTAACAGCGACAGAAATACCTTTATCTATATTAACAGCCATTATTGGAGCTCCTTTCTTCGCCTATTTATTACGTCGTTCAGGAGGTGGATGGGCATGAGGATTGAAGTAGTCGATGGCAATTATCATTATGAGAAAAGACGAAAAAAATTGCCCGATTTATATGCACAAGATATTAATTTTACGTTAGAATCTGGCGAAATTATGGCGATTTTAGGGCCGAATGGAGCTGGGAAAACGACGATGCTGAAATGCATTACGGGGCTTCTAGAGTGGAAAAAGGGCAAGACATTTATTGATGATGTGCCACTTGAGACGTTGAACCGTAAAGAGCTATGGAAACGAATCGGCTATGTCCCACAAGCTCATAAAATGGTTTTTGGCTTTACTGTAGAAGAGCTTGTTATTATGGGAAGGGCTCCTTATATTAGCACACTAGCGCAGCCTTCTGCTAAAGACTTAGAGGCAGCCCATAAAGCACTGGAAACCATTAATATCCTCCATCTTGCTAAAAAATCTTGCAATGAAATTAGCGGTGGTGAATTGCAACTTGCCTTAATCGCAAGAACACTTGTATCTGAACCAGAAATTTTAATTTTAGATGAACCTGAATCACATTTAGATATTCAAAAACAAATGGTCATTTTGCAAACCATTAAACGACTATCCAAGGAACGGGGAATCTCTTGTATCATCAATACGCATTATCCAAATCATGCGTTTTATCTAGCGGACCGTGTCTTAATGACTGCCAAAGAAAAAGGTGTTGTCTATGGCCCTGTACGGGAAGTGATGACTGAAAAAAGAATGAAGGAGTTTTTCAGTTTAGAATTAAAAAAGGTAATTATTGAAGAGGATAATTATCTGCTTGAAACGATGATACCACGGGCGTTAGGGATTGAAGGTAGCAGAAGTTAATCATGCATTAAAACACGGTTTAGGCATATGCTTAAACCGTGTTTTAGATGGAAGACAATTACATTGTAATGTTTTTACGTTCACTCCATATTTTCTACAGTTAAACATTTAGTTTCACAGTAATAGCCTTTGCCGCCAACAAAAACTTTTTCTATTTCATTCTTGCTATTGGTTGCTAATTTCACTAATATTTCGGAAGGCGAGTGTAAAGAATAACCTTGTTCAAATACATAGACTTCTTTTTGCAAGTGGTGCTGTTCATAAAGGTAGCAAGCTAATGCACCGTTTGAAGTTCCAGTCGCTGCTTCTTCATTGATGTCGTATAGTGGAGCAAAATTTCTGCATATGATTCGATTGTCATTAAACGTATATACATGCATCCCAACAACATCATAAAACTCGCTGATTTCTTTAATGTTTTCAAAATTAGGTTGCAGTGCATGTAATTGTGTTTCACTTGTTATAGGAATTAAAATATCCTTTAAGCCCGTGGAGACAATTTGAATCGGGTAGTTATTGTCTATAGCTTTCCTGTCAATACAGTCGATGAACTCGTTTGGAGAAATAACATCATAGAATGTCGGTTTGTTTTGTTCCATGAATATGATGTCATCTTTTATCGTAATAGTAAGAACACCGCTGTTTGTTTCAATCGTATAGCGGTCCTTAAAAAGTTTATTTAAATGCATCAGTATCGTGAAAGAGCCAATTGTGGCATGACCACATAAATCAACTTCTTCTTTTGGTGTAAAATACTCAAATTTATAATCAGCCACTCCAGATTTTGTTATAAATGCGGTTTCCGCATAGCCCAGTTGTTTGGCTATGGCCATTTTTTGAGTAGTGGTCAATGTATTTTCATTCAATACCACTCCGGCTTTATTTCCGCCTTGATGATCCTTGCTAAATGCACTTGCAACGTAAACAGATATGTTCATAAGACTCTTCCTTCCTCACTTATAATGAATAGTATTTGCTATCAAGCAAGAGACAAACTATTTTAGCATCTGAAATCTCTAAATATAGTTTGTCTACAGTCTAAAACACGGTTGAAACACTTCGTACTTTATCTACTAGGAAGAACGCGAATAGTAGCTGATTCCGTCTTTGTTTTAACCTTTAACGTCAGCCCCATAATAACGATGATTATAAATAATAAAGTGAAAAGGGCAACGTCAAATGTATTCGTCATATCCTTGATGACACCAACAAGCATTGGAATGATGCCGCTAATGATATAGCCACCAAATTGAATCATCGCTGTCCATTCACTTGCCTCTTTTGGTGTAGTCGTTGCATCTAAAGGTAAAATCATTGCTAATGGGAATAAGCCACCAGCACCAATGCCCGTTAACATCGCACAGAAAATAGGTGAGATTCCGCCCAACATTAACATCATAATGCCAATAAAGGAGCTTGCAGCACAAAGTAGCATCCAAGGCTTCCTCTTTAAACTATTATTTATTAAGATGGGAATGATAAAGCTACAAATCATTTGCATGACAGAAAAAATAGTGACTGTTGTTGCGGCGTAGGCGTCACTATATCCCATATCCTGTACTTTGGGAGCGAGCCATGTCGCGAGGGAGTAATAAACGCCAGATTGTAAACCAAACATGACCATAAGAAGCCAAACATATCGGTTTCCCCAAGGTAGTCGACTTTTTTGACTTGCAGATTTCTCTAAGGATTCTTGAGATTGCTTAGATTTTTTAATAATAGGAATCCAAACAATAATCCCCATAAGAGCAAATACCGACCATATCGCTAAAGCTGCGTTCCAAGATTGATGAAAAGCATGCATGGCAGGTACAACTAAACCAGCACTTAAAGATGCTCCAATTCCCATGCCGGCAGAATATACACCGATCATCGTAGAAGAATATTTAGGAAATTCCTTTTTGATATAGCCTGAAATCAGTGGACCTGTTATAGCAATACCGATCCCACTCAGAATAGCGGTTGCTAATAAAAATAAAGGGAAAGTCGCCACTAACCGTAAAGCTGTTGATACACCAATTAATAAAACGGATAACCCAATCGTCCATTCGATCCCCCATTTTTCACTTAGCTTGCCTGCCAATGGTGCAAAAATCCCCATACAAAATACGGGGAGTGCCGTTAATAAACTTACAACAACACTCGTCATCTGCAAATCCATTTGTATATTTTTCAATACTGGCGAGATAGATGTTATGGAAGCTCGTAGATTCATAGACAGTATAAACAAAGAAAAAACGCTCCAAATTATCGGAAAGTTTTTTGATTTCGCCATCACTGAAAACACCTCTTTTAGTTATTATTTGATATACTATAGTTAACTTTTAATTTTCGAAAATAAACTATAATTAATCGACTTGTATACTATAATATACTAATTATGCAAAGTCAATAAAAGGGGTGCAATCGATTGCTGGAGGAGAATATGGATTTATCAAGTCAGGTAGGTATGAACTTAAGAGAGATTCGAAAAAACAAAAGAATGAGTCTCGAAGAGCTTGCGAGTATTAGTAATGTCAGTAAGCTAACATTAGGGAAAATTGAACGAGGGGAAACCAATCCAACTGTTAATATCCTGTGGAAAATATGTAGAGGGCTTCATATTCCATTAGTTTCTTTATTATCCTTTGAAGAAAATGTAGAGGTCCATCGTTTTGGCTCAGATTATCAGTTTGCTGGTCATAATAACGACTGGTTTGTCGAACCTTTATTCAAAACAAATGGCACTGAGTGGTATAGAGGTCGACTTGAACCTAATAGTGAATACAGCGAGTGTCACTTAGCAGGCTCAGAGGAAATTGTGCTTGTGTTGAATGGGCAATTGGAGCTAAGGGTAGGAGAGAAAACCCATCTGTTAAACCAATGGGATGTCATTAAATTCAAGGGGGAAGAACTTCACACGTATATCAATCACACAGATGAAAAAGTACATTTAATGCTGTCATTAACGTATACAACCCCATGATTGTCCCAACAGGAGAACAGGGCAGAAGCCTGTCATTTTTCTGTCTTGTTCATTCCTTTACCGTCTTAGGACAACTAGTTCCCACCATATACTATAGAAGATTATGATTTCTTTAGCCCCACATCCTTGTTAAAGCCAGCAGCAAAAAATGGTCCATTTAATGTGATGTTAGATAATATCAAAGCCATTTCTTCTGGAGATTCTTTTCTGTCATGAAGGAGCCATTGCTGCACTACTCCAATATGTGCCGACGCAATATACGATGCTAGATACTCTGCAGGTACTAGTAAATTTTCAGGTTTAAATAGTGAATCTGCGCTTTCAAATAATGTTTTCCACATAAAATCCTTTAATTTTGTTTGAAAAGATAATTCACCATTGTTTCCTAATACGGCTTTCATAAATCGTCTATTTTGATCTAAAAACGTAAATATTAAAACAGCTATATCCATTGATTGAAATTTAGCATTATTCGTATTGAAATCTGCAATTAAATTCGGTAGATTTTCTTTCGCAATTGAAGACATTTCATGCATAATTTCTCTTTGATAGCTATTCATTAGATCAAACTTATCCTGATAATGTGCGTAAAAGGTCCCCCTGTTAATTTTGGCTTTTGTTGTTATATCCTTGACGGTAATGGATTCAAAGCCTTTTTCCTCAATCAAATCAACTAAGGCTCCTTTAATACTTTCCACTGTTCGGATCACACGGAGATCTGTAAAATTCTCTTTCATAAAAACCCCTCCTAAATTTTAACCAACATAACTAATAAATGTGTTCGCTAAACGACACTTACACCTTTTTTGATGATTGAACCTTTCTTTTCCCATGACTATAATTTGAAGTGAAATAAACAACAGGTTGTTCATTATTATAACTTAGAAGGGAGAAGAAAGTGAAATGTTCAAAAATAAATTTGCATGGATTGCACCCATTTTAGCATTCGTCGTTATCTTTATCTTTTCACTAACATTATTTCCATCGGTGCAACCAAAACCGATTAATTTACCGATAGCTATAGTCAATGAGGATCAAGGGATGGAATTGCCTAATCAGCAAACTATTAATATGGGGAACAATATGGTGGAAATGATACAAACTTCATCTCCATCAACCACTAGGAAAGAGTCGGCTGTGAAGTGGGTTGTCGTAAAAAATACGGAAGAAATGCAAAAAGGGTTGAATAATCAAGAATACTACGCGGCATTCGTCATTCCAAAAGATTTCAGTATGAAACAATCCTCTTTACGGACAACTGAACCCTCTTCACCAGAGGTTCAACTCTATATTAATCAAGGAATGAATATGGCCGCTTCAACAATCGCAGGTCAAATACTCAATGGTGTAGTGGATACTATGAACAATAATGTTCGGACACAGCTTCTTGCAGAATTAGGGGCACAGCAAGCAACATTAACGGTTGAACAGGCGGCTAATTTAGTAACACCGATTTCGAAAACAGTCACAAATGTCAATGAAGTCGGGGAAAATACAGCAAATGGCAATGCGCCTGTATCTCTATTCCAACCACTGTGGATGGCATGCATGGCAGGTGCAGCCGTTGTCTTTATTGCAGTAAGCAAATTAAAAAATTACTCTCGTAAAGACCTACTTATCGCAAAGCTTGGTCAGATCCTAATAGGAATGATTGTAGGTCTAGTTGTAGGGTTCGGCCTTACTTGGATAGTAGATGGAATGGTCGGAATCCATATTGCTAATTTCGTGGATACTGCTTTATTTTTATCCATTACAGCATTTAGCTTTTTCTTATTAATCTCTGCTGTCCTTTCTTGGCTTGGAATCAATGGCATAATTCTATTTGTGTTCATCCTATTCTTTGGAGGACCACTGCTGGCGCTAGCACCTGAAATGATGTCATCCTTTTATCGCGATTGGATTTATTCTTGGTTACCCATGCGCTTTATGGTAGAAGGGCTACGAGAACTCTTTTTCTTCGGGAAAGGGCTCACATGGAATGCCTCAATGTCTGCTCTCGTCTGGATGGGAAGTGCTAGTATTGTCTTGATTCTACTTTCAGCTTTAAAAACGAAGTCTGAAAGTACGGATGAGGAAAGTCCTATTACTCACTAAGTGTACTGCCACAAAAAAATCGTCCTTACTTTATACAAGTAAAGGACGATTTTTCTCTATTTAAATATACCCCCAAATCATACATAATAATGTTCCGAAAATGGTAACGAGCGCAATGACTAGCCCATAATAAATATTCGTATAGATGGCTGGTTTATCATTGGTTTCACCAGCATGCATAAAGACAACTAACTGCAAGCCTGCCTGAATAAATGCTGTGACTAAAAGTATCGTCATTGTAATAGGCATTGAGATTTGAAAAAAGTAGACACATGCTGCAATGATGGTAAGGATGATCGACAAGGCAAATCCCATCACCTGTTTTAGTGGGAATAAATCACTCATATCACACCATTCCTTTCAAGTAAATGAAACTGAAGATAAAAATCCAAACCACATCTAAAAAGTGCCAGTATAAGGAGAAGATGAAAGATTTATTGGCTGTTTCAGGTGTTAATCCACGCGTTATTAGTTGGTAGACAATAAATATGCCCCAGAACACACCAAATGTGACATGGGCACCATGCGTTCCTAATGTTGTCAAAAGGGTAGCTGTAAAGGCGCTCGTTTGTAAGCCTGCACCAACATGCACATAATGAATAAACTCATAAACTTCAAACCCAATAAATGCTACACCTAGCAAAAGCGTCAAAATATAAAATGTAATCATCGCTTTCATATAGCCTTTGCGCATAGCGTGTATGCCTAGACCAATGGTAAAGCTACTTGTTAGAAGAATAAATGTTTCAAATAAAACAGGTGTTATTTCAAATATGTCCGCGCCAGTTGGACCTGTTCCCGTGCGATCTACTAGCACAAAATAAGCTGCGAACAGCGTGCCAAAAAGCATGATTTCAGCGCCGATAAATACCCAAAAGCCTAGTATATTCAATTGATTTTGCTGTGTACTATATTCTAAAGGAAGTGATTGATCGATTTTCATGATTGACTACCTCGCAATTTTGATTCCGTTCCTTTCACTTTTTCGACAGGTATATAATGTCCAGGGTCTTTTTCCAATGAACGGTGAGCCATACAAATAAAAATGCCGATAGTTGTAACGATCGTTGGAATCCACATACCAAATACAAATGAGAAGCCCCAAGCAAAGAATATACAGCCTAAAATAAATGGTATACCACTGTTATTTGGCATATGAATGTTTTCGTATTTTTCTGGGAACAAATCATGCTGACGATATTTTGCATCCCATAAAGCTTCAGTTGAAATGACATGCGGTACTTTTGCAAAATTATAGTACGGCACAGGACTTGGTGTAGCCCATTCTAGTGTACGTGCGTCCCATGGATCTGAGCCAATGTTTCTTGGTGCATAACGAATGCTGTAGTATACGTTGTAGACAATTAACAAAAAGCCAATTGTAAGACCAATAGCGCCGACAAAGGAAACCATATTCCACATACCAAAACCTGTAGATGCTGAGTAAGTATACATGCGACGTGCTTGTCCATCTAAACCAGAGAAGAACATCGGCATAAAGGCAAGTAGGGTGCTGATTGCAATAATCCAAGCCGTCACTTTGCCGATTTTTTCATTTAACATAAAGCCAAACATTTTTGGCCAATAGTAATGTAATCCTGCTAGCATGGCAAATACAACACCTGGAATAATGACCATATGGAAGTGAGCTACTAAAAACATTGTATTATGGTATTGGTAGTCAGCTGCTGACATACCTAGCATTACCCCTGTTACGCCACCTATTGTAAAAGTAGGGATAAACAACATGGAATAAAGCATCGGTGTTGTAAAGACAATTTTTCCTTTCCATAAGGTGAATAACCAGTTGAATATTTTCACCCCAGTCGGTACAGCAATAGCCATCGTTGTTATTGAAAAAATACTATTTGTTAAAGCGCCTTGCCCCATTGTAAAGAAATGATGGGTCCATACTAAAAACGAGAGGAAGGAGATAATCACCATGGAGCCGACCATTGATTTATAGCCGTAGAGATTACGTCCAGAGAAGGTCGAAATAATCTCACTGTACAGCCCAAAGGCAGGTAATATGAGGATATAAACCTCAGGATGTCCCCAAACCCAGAAGAAATTGGCCCATAGCATATCCATACCACCATTAGATGTTGTGAAGAAGTTCGTAGCAAATAGGCGGTCGAATGTTCCCATGACAAGGGCAACCGTTAATACCGGAAAGGCAAAAACGATAATTACGTTTGCGACTAATGAAGACCACGTAAACATAGGCATTTTCATTAATGTCATTCCTGGAGCTCGCATTTTGAGAATGGTAACAATCATATTAATACCAGTAATTAATGTACCTAACCCTGAAATTTGTAGAGCAAACAAGTAATAGTTGACCCCTACAGATTGACTAAATTCATTACTAGCAAGAGGGAAATAATTCGTCCAGCCAGCATCAGGTGAACCGCCAATAACAAAGGAAATATTTAAGAGCATAGCTCCCATAAAAAATAGCCAAAAGCTTAGTGCATTCAAACGTGGGAAGGCCACGTCTCTTGCGCCGATTTGAAGCGGCACAATGTAATTCATAAAGGCCATAATAAACGGCATCGCCATAAAGATAATCATGACTGTTCCGTGTGTCGTAAATATTTCATTATAATGCTGGGCATCTAGTAATTTATTATCTGGTACGGCCATTTGTGCTCGCATCATAATAGCATCCGCACCACCACGGAATAGCATGAGAATGGCTGAAATTAAATACATAATACCAATGCGTTTATGGTCCACTGTTGTTAACCATTCCCGCCAAAGATAACCCCACTTTTTAAAATAAGTTAATGCTACAATAATCGCTATAACCGTTAGACCAATAGCGACCATAGATGCATAAATAGCTGGGCTTGGATGGGGTATAGCAAAACGTTCAAAGTAATCCATCTGACTATGTCTCCTTTCGACATAAACCTTATCGTAAACTAGTTTCGTTTGAGAAATTCAAGATTGATTTATTGAGAGGCATGATCTTTTACGTGTGAAGAGCCATGCTGATGTCCGCCATGTTCACCCTCAGGTGCTGGTAGAAACGTTAAATGCGTTCCATTGAATGTGGACTGTCCCACATGACCGGGTTCTAATAACGTATTAAATTTTTCCTCTGTTAATAAATCTGCTGTTTCTTTTACTTCCTTCACCCATGCATCAAATTCATCATGAGTCACCGCTGTAACGTTAAACGTATTTTCCGCGAATCCTTTACCATTAAAGTTTGCATTTCTTCCCATAAACTCTCCGGGCATATCCGCAGCCAAATGCAAGGTATTCACCATATCGGCCATCGCATATTTTTGACCCCCAAGCTGAGGAATCCAGAAGCTAGTAATCGGTCCATACGAATAAAGCTTGAATTCGATTGGACGCTCTGCAGGAATATACAAATAATTTACGGTTTCAATATCTTCTTCTGGATAACTAAAATGCCATTTCCAGTTAGATGTTGAAGCATAAATAACCAATGGCTTTTCATCTTTGTATTTTTCCGGTGTCGATTCCACCTTGTAGTTACTTTGAACTGAAATAATAGACATGTACGCAACAATTAACACAGGGATACCTACACAAATTACTTCAACCATTGTGCTCCCTTTAATATGGGGAGGCTTATAGTCGGGACTTTGCTTGGAAGCACGAAATTTCATTAACATATAAGCTAAAATCACAAAAACGACTAGTACGATAAAGGACATAATCCCTATCGAAAGCATAATATCTTTGGCTTGTACTTGAGCTTGAGGACCTTTTGGATCTAATACTAAAAGCGGGTCACAACCGGTTAACATAGTGACAATAGTGAAAAGACCAATTAATCTGAGCCAACTTTTTTTCATAAACAAACCCCTTTAACTGATTCTTTGAGTGGCTATCGGTTACTATAGGTTTGTATGGATTTTGATTCACAATTGATTTTTATCATAGTGGTACATACTTTGAAAGACAAGGCGTTTTGCAAGATAACACAGAACGTTCTAAAACTAAGAAAGTAATTTTAGTATAATAATATCGAGAGGGATAAGCGTCAAGTAAGGGTTTTCATAGATTTCTATGGACTAAAATTAAAAATGGATGGCGAAAGTAATAAGGAAGTGGATGGTTATTTATCGTTAACATTATATTACGATTGACTTTTTAGCTTTTCAAACAAAGCTAGAAGAAAGAGGCCATATAGAGGTGAGATTAGATGAATTGGAAACCAGATCGACATGCAAAAAAAGCTATCTATAAACAGCTCGCAGAATATATTGAAAAGGGGATTGCAGACGGAACATTTCCGCCCGATAAACCATTACCATCAGAGCGATATTTAGCGAATACTTTACAGGTTAATAGAAGTACAGTTGTTAGTGCCTATGATGAATTAGAAGCAATGGGACTCATTGAACGCAATAGAGGAAGCGGTACAACCATTAGCAAAGATATTTGGGGAATCACACGAAAGAGAATTCCGAGCTGGAATCGATATATTGAGGCAGGCTCCTTTTTACCGAATCTACCGGTTACGCAAAAAATAAGAAAAGAGGCAGTGGAACACAAACTCATCAATTTAGCGACCGGAGAATTATCGGAGGATCTTTTTCCTAAAAGCGCCTTAAGGGAGATTACAGCAACACGATCTTTCATTGGTAGTCTTGGATATGATCACCCACAAGGAAGTGAGATTCTACGAACGACCCTTACAAATCATATTAAAACTAGCAGAGGAATTGATACAAAGCCATCTTCCATCCTCATTACTTCTGGAGCTCAACAGGCGTTACATTTGATTGTCCAATGTCTGTTAAAGCCTGGTGATGCTGTCGCGATTGAAGATCCTTCGTATAACTTCAATTTACCTATTTTTAAATCGGCTGGTTTAAAAATCCATTATCTTCCTGTTCATAAGGATGGCATTAATCCGGATGATTTGCAAGCACTATATAAAAAGCATCGAATTAAAATGATATTTTTAAACCCAGATTTTCATAATCCAACAGGCTCTTCATTAGCTATAAAGAAAAGAGAGGCTATTCTAGAAATATCGTCCAAGCTAGGCATTCCAGTAGTAGAAGATGACCCCTATAGCTTAACAGCTTTTTCAGGTGAGAAAAGACCAACATTAAAATCATTAGATAAAAACGGAAATGTATTATACATTAGCTCCTTGTCTAAAATTGTAGCTTCGGGTTTACGAATTGGCTGGATTATTGGTCCCACATCGGTTATTGAAAGACTATCCGACGCCAAGCAACAAATTGATTTTGGCCACTCCAGCTTCACGCAATGGATAGCAAATGATTTTTTAGAGTCAGCCAATTTTAACTTGCATATGAAACATTTAGTGAAAGAATTGGAAAGACGTCGAGATACAATTGTCCAAAGTCTCCAAACGTATTTAAAGGATCAGGTGACATTTTTCGCGCCACAGGGTGGCATTCATATTTGGTGCCAAGTACAGATGGAAGATTATAATGAAACACAATTACTAGAAGAATCTATTAAACGTGGAGTCATCTATGTGCCTGGCTCGACTATGGGTTCACAAAAGGGATTTGTCCGTTTTACGTACGGCAGAGAAGATACTCGGTCCATCGATGAAGGAATCAAAAGGTTTGCACAAGCACTGCATTACCTAAATGGAAAAAGATGAGTTTTTGTCAATTATAGACAAGTGGATGGTTAAATTAACACTAATGTGGATGGTTAAAAAAGTAGGGAAAGTATTTATGATAGAAACATGGATAACCAACATCCATCAAAGCTATCGACAATCATGGACGTGTGGATCGATTCACAATTATTCGCACAAGTAATGAAATCTGTAAATAGGGAAGGTGATAGGGAAACCTTGACAGCAATGCCGAGGATATTAGGGACGAGGTAGGTCACTAATGCTAGTAGGTTCATGCGCCACAGAGGTTTTTACGAAAAAATGCTAAAAGCCCACTTTTAATAAAGAGGTTATAACATTCACAACACCTATCGTTAATATTATTTAAAAGCTTTACCTGTTCGAACAGTCTCATTTTTAGCTTTAGCTGCCGATGAAAAAAATCAAGGCAGTCACTACTTATTATATTTTATTGCCCACGAGGATATATAAGGGATTTAGGCACTCCTTATATACTTTAATCAAATCTAGTTAAAAACATTAAGTAGCCACCTAGCTCCGCACTACCATCAGCGCGCTAGGTGGCTACTTTTATAGAAAAGATAGGGAAAATAGTTGAGTAATCCATCAATAAGTTTTAATATTCTGATTATAATAGCTTTTTGATTACTTCGCTAAGGGGGATGATGGTGGTATTACAAATAGGGGAAAAAATAACATTTGAACGTACTTTTACAAAGGAAGATGTAGAA
This sequence comes from Lysinibacillus sp. GW247-5R2A, assembly GCF_059424475.1. NCBI lineage: Bacteria > Bacillati > Bacillota > Bacilli > Caryophanales > Bacillaceae > Lysinibacillus > Lysinibacillus sp. GW247-5R2A. The sequence goes on from NZ_JBWKZL010000002.1 coordinate 63,438, forward strand.
TTATTTACGAAGGTTTCTAAAGATGAAGGGGTTCATCATATAACGCCTGACGAACAAGGGCGGTTTATTGTGCAGGGGCTACTAACAGCCACACTTCCTACAAAAGTGGGGGGAGACTATATGTGCTAGCTCGTAACATGAATTTCGAGTTTTTACGTCCAGTTTTTAGCGAGGATACGATTCGTTGCGACGTCATCATCGAGCAATTTGAACGAGATGAAAAAAATCGAACAGCCATTACAGCAATATTTACATGCATCAATCAATTGGACAAAGAGGTATTAAAGGGGAGTTTTTCAGGTATTATTTTATAAATCAAAGTGGGGGTATATATGAAAGGTACTGAGATTCTTTTTTTCGAACGTCCATTTCCCAGTGCGAATAGTATGGTTCTTCGAGATGATCAATCATTTTTAGTAGATACTGGATTTGGCAGCGATATTGTGCGAACCGAGCAGCTTCTAACATCTGCAGGGATTTTACCAGCACAATTAAACGGCATTATTAATACCCATTATCATAGTGATCATGTTGGAGGAAATCATTACTTTCAACAGCAGTATGAAATACCCGTTGCTGCACATCTTTGGGAAGGTGAAATGGTGAATCAATGTGATTTAGAGTCCTGTAGTGCACATTTTTTAGATCAACCCGTGGAACAATATACCGTTCAGCAATTACTAGTAGATGAACAGCAAATACTAACGGGGCAAAGTGCTTTCCAAGTTTTACATACACCAGGACATACATTGGGTCATATTGCATTATACGAGCCAAAACAGGAAATTTTAATATGTGGAGATTTATTTCATTATAATGATGTGGGATGGCTGAATATATTTAGAGAAGGGACAAACAGTATACGACGTTCCATTGAAAGTTTAGATCGACTCGCTACCCTTTCTATCAAAAAAGCATATCCTGGTCATGGCCCGGCTATCGAAGAACCTTCCATCATGATAGACAAAGCAAGAGAAAGACTTGAAAAATGGATAGAGTCTCCTGAAAAGATGGCTTGGCATGCCTGTAAGAGAATTTTTTCATTTACGCTGATGATAAAAAATGGACTAAAGAGTAGAGAAATCACTCCTTATCTACTAGGCTGCAGTTGGTTTTACGATTTTGCTGTCCACTCTTTCCGTTTAAAACCCGAGGAATTTGTACAACCCTTGTTAGATGAAATGATTCGATCAAAAGCCGCAGCATGGCATCAAGACATATTAATGGCAACAGCACCATTTGAAGCACCCCATCAAAAATGGATAGAAAAGGATTGGAAACCAAGGAATTGGACAAAGTGAATGTGCAATTTTGTACTATAATGATTTTAATAATAGATGTAATAATTCAAAGAGATAAACTTGAAAGGAAGTTTGCTTCATGGATATTACATCTTTTTTATTGTACTGTTTTATTATTACGGCTACACCAGGACCGACAAATGTGATTATTTTATCAACGACACAACATTACGGTATTAAAAAGGGCTTACATTTTTCTTATGGTTCTACTTTTGCGTTTTTTATTTTATTAGCATTATCAGCTTTTCTAAATTCATTGTTTTCAACTTTGGTCCCAAAAGTTTTGCTAATGATGCAAATACTAGGAACAGCTTATATGCTTTATCTAGCTTATCATATTTCGAGTGATGCTACTAATCAAGTAGGAAACTTCAAATCAGGGTTTTTCATGCAATTTTTAAACCCTAAAGTCGTATTATTTACAATGACAGTTATTCCAAGCTTTGTGTTACCCTACTATGAATCGTTTTTCGCGATATTCGTAAGTGTATTCGCCATTACCCTCATCGGATTAATAGCCTTCTTATTATGGGTATTGTTTGGAGCTATCTTTCAACAATTTTTACAACAACATAAAAAAGTCGTCAATGCTTTCATGGCATGCTGTTTAATATACGCAGCCATCATGATTTGGATTGAATAGAGGTGAAAGGAATGCAGCAATTTACTTATAAAAAAATGGATGGAATTACAGCATTGAAGGCAAGCTTTACTGATTTTAAGGATAAAAAGCATGCTCATCAGGAATATGCATTCGGGGTAACATTAAAAGGTATCCAGCATTATCATCTAGATGGAAGTTTACAGCTTTCACACCAAAATGGCGTTATGCTTTTTAATCCTGAACAAGTGCATGACGGAATGGCTTATAATCGTGAAGGACTCGAATATGTAATGCTTTACGTAGAGCCATCTTTATTTTTAGAGGCTATTCAAAAAAGAGAAATCATTAGCTTTGACAAACCTATTATCTATAACAATAGTATAAAGAACCATATACTAAAACTGTCGCATGCCATTTTAACAGAAGAAAATTCAGCATTATGTCATGAGTTGTTTTTACATTTATCAGATGGCTTAGTAGATCAAGATTTTAGTTTATCGATGAAAATGGATAGTATTATGATTAAAAAAGCGAAAGAGATCATCCATTCACATGTAGAAAATATACTCAAAATCGAAGATATATGCCAGGAGCTACAATTAACAACATTCCAATTCATTCGTCTTTTTAAAAAGCACACTGGGATTACGCCTTATCAATATTTCTTGAACTGTAAAGTCGAACGAGCTAAATCCATTATTGAACAAACAGGTGATATTTATGCGGGAGTTGCACAATGTGGATTTGTTGATTTACCCCATTTGAATAAACATTTTAAAAGTATTTTTGGTATTACAGCATTTGACTATTTATCCATTGTTAAAAACTGAGAGTAAAATGAATGAAATTGACAATAAATAGAATTTTATGTTAAAGTAGAGTTACTTAAATTGATCGGAGGGTGAAAAGATGAGCCATTGTTTATTTATTCGAAAACATTATTTCAATATAAATAAACAAGAAGCCATTCTTCACCTATCATATTTTGAAATTACTACTCTATGACGGTTTATGCTCATTCAAAAAATGTCTTGTACGGAGACGCGTTTTGAACATTTGTTAAATCAACATAAACGATCAAACGGTTGTCACAGATAAAATGACTGGACACCCATATGCCTTGATACATAGGGAAACTATTTTCATTGTGCAAGATGCTTCTGTTTATAAACAGAGGCATCTTTTTTGTTTTTATCAAAAGTCGGGGTGATGCATATGAACAACTAAAAGGAATGATTACGGAAGAATTAATGAAGGGAGCATTCATCATGATTGAAATTCAACATCTAACCATCAGAACAATTAAAGACAACCGGACGTTGATCGATCAATTCCAGCTAAGTATTCAAAAAGGCGACAAAATTGTCATTATAGGTGAGGAGGGAAATGGCAAAAGTACATTATTAAAATGTATTTATAACGAAAAATTAATGACTGATTATTGTACGTTTGAAGGAAAAATTCATAAGGACGGCTACTTATTAGGTTATCTTTCACAGGAGCTATCGGCACAGGAAGATTTGTTAACGATCACTGAATTATTTTTAGATAATAGTTGGAATAAGGATTTGTTAATGGCCATGGATGATTTTAATATCCAATCCTTAGTTTCAGATCAATCGATTAGTGATTTCTCAGGGGGGGAACGATTTAAATATCGTTTTTTAAAATTACTCGCCATGAATCCTGATGTTCTGTTACTGGATGAACCGACAAACGATTTAGATATAGGCACAATAGATTGGCTAGAAGCCTATATGCAGCAAACTACGATTCCCATCATATTTGTATCGCATGATGAAACATTTATAAAAAATACGGCGAATGCTATTATTCATATCGAGCTTACCAATCGCAAGCAAATACCCAAATATACATTTTCAAGAGAGCCCTATGAAACATATTTGGCACATCGGGAAAACGATTTACTCAAACAAGAGCAGGTTGCGAGGAAGCAAGCAGCCGATTATAAAAAACAGATGGAAAAGTGGCATGATGTTTGGAATAAAGCAGAGCATCAGCATCAAAATGTAGCTCGCTCGGACCCGAGATTACAGAAGAAAGTAAAATCATTAAAACATCAAAAGCAGCGAATGGACAGAGCTACAGAGAATTTTTTCGAGATTCCAACTGTAGAGGAAGCAAGCGAATTCCGATTCGATTCCTCAATCCATATACACCGCCATAAAAAAATTCTAGAGCTATCATTGGAAACGCTTGAAATAGCAAACAAACAGCTTTCCCAAAATATAAACTTATCGATCATTGGACCAGAAAAGGTTGCGATTATTGGCGAAAATGGGGTAGGGAAATCAACCTTGCTAAAAAGGATATTGGACACATTGAAGGACCGTTCTTCATTAAAAATAGGCTATATGCCGCAAAATTACGAGGAGTTATTGGACCCAAATCACACACCTATTCGTTTTTTAGAAAGAACAGGTGATAAGGAAGCGATGACGAAAGCTTTTACTCATTTGGGGAGCATGAAATTTACGAGCCATGAAATGCAGCAAAAGATTGGCCAGTTAAGTGGTGGTCAGAAGGCTAAGCTGCTTTTGTTAAAGATGATTATGGACGGTTGTGAGCTATTAATATTGGATGAACCAACGAGAAACTTTAGTCCTTTGACAACGCCAGTGCTGTGTCATGCATTAGCCCAATATGGTGGAGCCATTATTAGTGTTTCGCATGACCGCCGATACTTAAAGGAAGTTGTATCAACCATTTACGAATTAACGAATGATGGGTTAATCAAGAAATAAGCAATAAAAAAAGTCGATTCTCTGTAAGAAAAGAATCGACTTTTTTCAAAAAATATATGTAGAACACATTGAAATCAATAATGGCTTATGGTAAATTTATAGAGATAGACGTTGTATAATTAACTTACCACGTACTTTCCCTATTTTAATTATACAATATACTCTATTCTTTCGTCAACAGTTTTATTACTTAGTTTTTAAAGGGGTGGTTGCTATGAAATCAGCAAAGGCACTACAACAGATGGGAGGAAAAAACTACTCAGCTCATTGACGAAGAAATTCAGACCTAAAAAGACAATCGAAATTCTCAAGAAAATGAAAAAGATAAAAGAAAGTAGGATTGATACTACATGTCGGAGAATACCATTTCTGTCGAGACTAAAGCGCCATACGGCATGATTGCCATTTTATTTATCGGGGCATTTGTGGCAATTTTAAATGAAACATTATTAAACATTGCTCTCCCAGCCATTATGACGGAATTTGACGTAAATGCTACTGCCGTACAATGGCTTTCCACAGGCTATATGTTGATTAACGGTATTTTAATACCAGCAAGTGCGTTCTTTATTCAACGTTTTACGGATAAAAAGCTATTTATTACCGCAATGGCCTTATTTACACTAGGTACATTCCTAGCAAGTATTGCACCATCATTCGGTGTATTATTAGCGGCACGTATGATACAAGCTGCAGGCTCAGCTATAATGATGCCTTTACTAATGAATGTTATGCTTACCGCATTCCCAGTTGAAAAACGAGGCGCAGCGATGGGGATGTTTGGTCTCGTGATGATTACTGCTCCAGCAATTGGACCTACGCTTTCCGGCTGGATCATTGAACATTATAGCTGGAGAATGTTATTTGATATTGTTCTACCAATAGCTATTTTGACATTAATCTTTGCTGCCTTTAAATTGAAGGATGTGACACCACAACGTGCCATTAAGCTTGATGTGCTATCACTCATACTATCGAGTATCGGCTTCGGCGGACTGCTTTACGGCTTTAGTTCGGCAGGGGAAAAGGGTTGGGACAATATACTTGTCTACGGAACAATCATTATCGGAACGATTGCTTTAATTACCTTTGTGCTTCGTCAATTTCGTATGGATGAACCAATGCTTGAGTTTCGTATTTTCAAATATCCTATGTTTGCCTTATCATCGGCAATTTCCATCGTCATTGCGGTGGCTATGTTCTCCGCAATGATTTTAATGCCTATATATGTACAAACGATTCGTGGTATTTCACCAATGGATTCAGGCTTATTAATGCTACCAGGTGCGATTGTGATGGGGATCATGTCGCCAATTACCGGGAAGCTCTTTGATAAATATGGCGCAAGAAGCTTAGCCGTCTTTGGATTAATTATCACGATTGTCACTTCTTATTACTTTAGTAAAATAAGTATGGATACGGCTTATTCGACACTTGTTCTGCTATATACATTACGTATGTTTGGAATGTCGATGGTTATGATGCCCGTTATGACAAATGGTCTGAATCAGCTACCAGCCCATAATAATCCACACGGAACAGCAATGAATAATACGCTTCAGCAAGTCTCCGGTGCGATTGGATCAGCTGTATTGATTACAGTTATGAACAATAAAACAACTGCTAAAGCTGAAGAAATAGCGGCTAATGCCATGAATAATATGAGTGCCAATGCACAGACATCTACACAGGGTGCCGCTGAACTAAAACAACAAATCATGAATGAAGCCATGCTCCATGGTATCAATTACACCTTCTTTATTTCAACTTTGATTGCGGTGATCGCACTCATTCTTGCATTCTTTATTAAAAGAGTTAAACCACATCAAGAAAATATGATACCTAATGAGGATGCTGAAAAACAAGTAGAAGTGAAATAAGTAGGGAAACAGGTGTTGCATATAGTAGCAACATCTGTTTTTTAGTTTTAAGACGATTAAAAATCTGTTAGCTTTAAGTCTGCCTATAATGAGTGTACATGGTTAAAAATAGACAGTAAACATCAAGCAACAAATGGGAGAGGGCATGAAAAAATTAATGAGCTTATGATTAAAGAAATAGGTAATATCAAATGGGAAGATGGCAAAATAGACTTATTGGGCTATCTTTATTAAGCTCAGTCCCTTACTAAAATAATACAACTTTAAAAGTCTTGGTACTGAAGCAGATGTAACAAGACTTTTTTGTAAACTCTGGCGTTCAATTTAATTGATCAAACGTTTTTTAAACATCGTTTACAAAAATTATCGATATAACGCAATCATTTGATTGGCGATATACTCTGAACTAAAATGAATGCCATCTTTGAGCCACCACATTATGATGCCTAGTATCGACGAGGCGAGTATATCCATGGAAAGGGTTATTTCTGCTGGTTCCAAACATTCTCTTTCACGCTTAATCACTATCATGTCTTTTAACATTCTATGGAATTTCCTTTTGAAGCCAGGATGTTCAAAAAGCACAGCTAAAATTTTTCGATGCTTATAAAAATAATCTAAAAAGGCCATCAATTTTTCTTGATTATTTAAATTGTCGATTTGTAAAGTAGGCGAAATTTTCAACGACAGGTCGTCAAAAATATCGTACACAACTTGCTTTAATAAATCATTGATATCTATAAAATGCAAATAAAAGGTAGCACGATTTAGCTCAGCACGCTGGGCTATTTTTTGTACGGTTAGTTTTGTAATGTCTGGGTCTTCAATTAATATTTCTACTACAGCCTCTTTAAACACTCGTTTAGACCGAATAGCTCGGGGATCTTGCTTCTTCTGTGACGTCAATGTCATTCTCCTTTATCTATTAAATTCTATTTTATTAATAGTTTTAATAAATCTGTTGTTTAATTAACACTTCTTGAAACATTGTAAATAGGCATCAAAAAATAAAAATGTTATTATCTATTTTATTGACAGTGTGTTAATAAAACAAGTAGAAAGAGGAATTTTAGCATGTCGGAATTGATCAATAAAAAAGTGTTGTTAACCGTCTTAATTTTAGGCTGTTTTTTATCGACACTAAATCAAACATTGTTGAATGTAGCGTTGAGTAATTTGATGGAAGTATTTTCAGTTTCAGCTACAACTGTACAGTGGTTATCTACTGGCTTTATGTTAGTGAACGGAGTATTAGTCCCCATTACAGCATACTTAATGAAACGTTTTTCTACACGCCAATTATTTATTAGCTCCATGCTATTTTTATTAATTGGTTCGATTTTTTGTGCATGGGCACCGAACTTCGCGATGTTGTTAATAGGACGTATGGTTCAAGCGGTTGGCGCAGGAATTATTATGCCACTGCTAATGAGTATCGTCATGTTTATTTTCCCACCTGAAAAAAGAGGCAGTATGATGGGGTTAATAGGACTCGCGATGATTTTCGCACCGGCAATTGCCCCCACATTAGCAGGTTTTATTATTGATTATTATTCATGGCGCTGGTTATTTATCGGCCTTATCCCATTGGTGATCATCATCATTTTATTAGCCGTAAAATACTTGATAAATGTCTCAGAAACAGCCAAAACAAAATTAGATGTAGTGAGTGTACTATTATCAACTATTGGTTTTGGTTTAATTTTATATGGATTTAGTAATGCAGGTAGCCATGGTTGGGCTGATAAGGTGGTCATCAGTACGATTTCTATAGGGATCGTAACCATTGCGACTTTTTGTTTAAGACAAATCAAATCCAATGATCCGCTTCTCAATTTATCCGTATTTCAAAATAAAGTATTTACGTTAACATCCATCATCAATATGATTGTCACAATGATGATGTATGCAGATATGATTTTATTACCAATCTATTTACAAAATGGGAGAGGATTTACGGCATTAGACGCAGGTTTATTATTACTACCTGGTGCACTTGTAAATGCCTTTATGTCTCCCATTACAGGAAAAATGTATGACTGCTATGGGGCGAAGCCGTTGTTTATCATTGGTTTAATTTTCATCATACCTTCGATGTGGATTGTTACAGATTTATCAGAAACTACTTCTTTTACATTTTTAATGATCCGTACCATTTTCCTACGTATAGGTTTGAGCTTTATTACGATGCCTTTGAACACAGCGGGTTTAAATGCCCTGCCGAAAACACTTGTCACACATGGTACCGCAGTTAATAATACGTTACGTCAAATTTCGGGTGCCATAGGAGCAGCTGTAGTCATCACCATTTTTACAGCACAAACGACAAGTCACGCGAAAAGCTTGCTTGTGGAAACACCCAATGCTACAGCTGAAATGGTTCATACACTAGCGTCCATCTTAGGCTCCAGTGATGCCTATTATTTCATGACCATCTTAGCGATTATCGCATTTATTTTAACGCTTTTTGTTCCCTCTAAAAAAATGATGCAACAAAACAGTTAGACAGGCTGTGCGATGCGGTCGAGCGGGGAAGGGGAGCTTGAAATTAAAAAAAATGGCGTTTCATCTATGTGAGACGCCATTTCATGTTATTGAGTTACTCGTTGGATAAAAGCATCTAAATGTTCGATTGTCACATTATCGTTCACACCAAATAAATTGTCACCTTTGCCTACCGTAATTTTATTGGAGGCAAGGATAGATACATAGCTGTTAGCCCAATGTGATCCTGGAACATCTACAAAATTTTCTGTTGCTCCTTGTTGTTTTAAATGGAATGCTTCTACTAACACTTTTGATAATTGACCGCGTGTAATGGGTGAACCCGGATTAAATTTCCCGTTTTCATCACCAGTAAATACACCGATCTTTTTGAGGGCTTCAGCAGCACCAGCGTATTTAGAACCTGGCTTAACATCAGGAAAACTTGAATTTGTATGACTAGTATCTAATTGTAGCTTCTTAGCTAATTTAAGAGCGACTTCTCCACGTGATGAATAAATAGTAAAGTCTATTTCAGCGTCTTTTACCTCTCCATAATCAGAGAAGCTTGCAACACGTTTTGCCCCCACGTAACGAGAGCCCCAATAATAGGGGTCATTGATTTTATCAATTTTAACCCCTGAACTTGTAGTAGCCGAAATAAAATTGCTGTCACCTATGTAAATGCCAACGTGTGATACACCGCTTCCCGAAGTATTAAAAAATACGAGATCGCCAGTCTTTAAATTGTCTTTAGCAATAGAAGTACCTTGTTGATATTGAGCAGTTGATGTACGTTCTAATGAAATACCTAACTTAGAAAATACTAATTGTGTATAGGCAGAACAATCAACACCTGTTCTAATATCTGTACCTCCGTATTTATAAGGAGCCCCAATATATGCTTTTGCTGTATTTGTTATATCTGTATATGTAGCTGCTTGCGCATCGTGAATACCTATTCCTGTAAAAAACATAAAAGATGCAAAAATTGGTAGTAATATTCTTTTCTTCAATTAATCCTTACCCCTTTCAAAAAGCAATCGCTTTTGAACTAAAGTAAGAATATCATGAAACGGTTAGGAGTTATTTTTCAATAATATTACTGATTAACACTTTCCTATGATTCTGACATATTATTTTTAATTGTGTAATGTATCTGCAATAATAATGGTCAATTTTACTAAAAATATATGAATTAATTGGATATTAAGGGATATTAGAGCTATTAATTATATTTATGCTAAATGTAGATGCATTCAATCATCTATATCTCTTGCTAGAAATAAGATTAAAGTTGTTTAATTCTTACTCAACTAATGAAGCATACTAGTTGTAGAAGGAATATCGAGGAGGATTGATGAAGACCTCTTCTTCTATAACCCAAGCTATTGTTATTAGTACTGGAGAAAAATTTGAACAGTCCTATCAACTTGATGGATACCATGATGGAGGGGCTGTTCAAGATCATACAGTTAAGTACTTATCGTATGAAAATTACAAAGGATTCGAAACGTATTTAGCACCAGCTAAAAAGTTAGGGGCGAACACTTAAAATAATAAATTTTGTAAATTAAAAAGTTTGTTTTAATCTAAAGTACAACGATAAAAAGGGTGAATTCCACTTTTATCTATTGTTATTTTAAAGAGAGTTATATTGATTTTATCGAAACTTTAGCATCCATATATATCGAATTAGTCCGATAATCTTAGGATTACCAGGGCTGATTTTTTGTACAGAGAGTAGAAAGGGGGAGTAATCCTAATTTAGATAAAGCGTATTCCTAGTTATTTTAAAAAGTAGCTTTCGTCAAAAACATGTAATGTCGTTTCACTTTTTGTTTAAAGTGAACAATGTTATTTAAAAGCTTCTATCCTACAATTAAATTAAGCAATAAACATAATAAAAAATAAAAAAGGTGGTGACTTAAAACGAAAATTCCTGATTTTTTTGTGCAATATGTGCAAAAAAAATCATCCACCTCTTGCTGTGAAATAACAGTTTGAAGAAAAGTGAATCTCTCTTCTATAAACCTATGGTAACTAGTTAATCAACAGACGTATTCAAAATTAATAGAAAGGAATTGATTGAAATGTTAGTCAAATTATTAGAACCATTAAATGTTTCAGATTCGATCATTGAAAAATTAGCGGAGCCAATCAAACAGGCCGGTCATGAATTTGTTTATTATAACGAGAAAACAACGGATAGTGCAGAATTAGCAAGACGTAGTGAAGGTGCAGATGTAATTATGATTGCTAATAATCCTTATCCTAAAGAAGTGATTGATCAAAATGCCAATTTAAAATTAATCAATGTAGCCTTTACAGGTGTAGATCATGTAGGTATCGGACAAGCGAGAAACCAAGATGTTATGATATGTAATGCAGCTGGATATGCGAATCAAGCAGTTGCTGAATTAACAATTGGTTTAGTGTTAGATGTGTATCGTCATATCACTCAGGGTAATAAAGAAATCCATGGCGATAATTTCCCGGGAGCATTCCAAGGTAGTGAAATTAAAGGGAAAACAGTTGGTTTGATTGGTACAGGTAAGATTGGTATGATGACTGCTCGTTTGTTTAAAGCATTTGGCGCAAAAATAGTAGCTTCAGACCAATCTAGAAGAAACCCGGAAGCAGAAGTTTTGGGTATCGAATACATGGAATTAGATGAGTTATTAGTACAATCTGATATTGTGTCATTACATATACCATTACTTTCGAGCACAAAAGGATTAATCTCTAAAGAAAAATTAGAATTAATGAAGGAATCAGCTATTTTAATCAACTGTGCACGAGGCCCAATTGTTGATAATGATGCATTAGCAGTTGCATTAAATGAAGGGCAAATTGCAGGAGCGGGTATTGACGTATTTGATATGGAACCGCCTATTCCTGGGGACTATAAACTATTACAAGCCAAAAATGCGATTTTAACACCTCATGTAGGCTTCCTAACGAATGAGGCAATGGAATTACGGGCTAAAATTGCATTTGATAACACAATGGCATTCTTAGAAGGAAAACCTCAAAATATTATTCGCAGATAATCATTTTCTGATAAACGCTAAATAACGTGGGTATAGTTTGAAATTCGAAACAAGGAGAAAATACAATGACATTAAAACAATTAGCAAGAGAAGATTTAAAAAATCGTATTTTCCATTGGCCTGATATTCAAGAGTTTAGAGAAGAAGAAGCGACAAAACATATTTTTTATGAAACACCTAATACTGTTGGAGCTATATGGTGTATGCGACCAGGACAAACCTTGCCACTTCACTCACACGAGAAAGCTGATGATATTTGGGTTGTTATTGAAGGGACAGCAGATTATTATCCAGAATGTGGTAAAATAGTTCAAATTAAAGCTGGTGATGTTGTAGTTTCACGTGCGGGTGAAAAGCACGGAATGACTAATAATTCTAGCAGAGATTTCGTCATGTTAGGGATTGCAGGTCCGACACCAATCGGCTTTATTGCGCATAAACATCATTAAGTTAACTATCACGTCTGTTGATTAACTAATTTTCATAGTAAAAAAGATTCCTCCTTGTAGATGCATTATCTACTACGGAGGAATCTTTCGTGCGATTACAAAGGACAAAGGTGTTTGCACATAGATTGCGATCAGTCCGATTACCTATAGGGTAGTCGGGCTTATTTTTGTTTATTCGAGCCTTCCCTATTATGAGGAGAGTTTGCAAAGGTACAAAAGCACTGAGTATGGATCGGCAAATGAGAATGTCATAAGTCATACTTTTATAAACAGTTCAAACATAGGCTTTTGTCTAAAATGTGCAATGCTAATTCTGTTTTTGTCGAAAGTGAACAATGTTATTTACGAACTCATAACCTAAAATTAAATTAAGCACTACATAAGTAAAAAAAAGAAAAATGGGAGTGTCATATTATGGGACAAACAGTTAAGAATGACCCGAATTATTACAAAAAAATCATTTTTGCACTGTGTTTAGGTTGGGTAGCTATTTGGATTTATCGTACAATACTTACACCAATATATCCACAAATTCAAGAATCGCTTGGTAATATTAGCGATACTCAAGTAGGACTTATTGCTTCTATTTATTTCTTTGCCTATACGGGTATGCAAATTCCATCGGGAATACTCGTTGATAAATTTGGACAAAAACGAGTATTAATCCCTGCGTTTATCATTTTTGCATTAGCAGCATTCGTCATTGGATCAAGCACGACAATCACTCAAGTTTATGTAGGTGCCTTAATGGCAGGTCTTTCGACTGGTTCATACTATGGTGCGGCTTTCTCTTTATCCGCTAAATATATGCCAAAAGATAAGAAAAGCTTTTCTAATGCGATCATCAACAGTGGTTCGGCATTAGGGATGGTTATTGGTCTAGTAGGCTCATCTGTATTAGTAGCTGGCCTTGAAATCCAATGGAATTACATGCTTTATATTATAGCAGTCTTCATAGTAGCTGTAATATTTGTATTTACGTTATTTGTTAAACAAGACAAAAAAACAGCTACAAATGAAACATCTGAAGATAAGCAAACAACACAAGCCACAGTATCTCAAGGCGTAGAATTATTCTCGCTAAAAAAAATAGTTATTTATTTCGTCTATTTTGCAACATGTTATGGTTATTACATGATTGTGACATGGTTACCATCATTCCTAGTCTCAGAAAAAGGATTTGAACAAGGTTCAGTAGGATATGTAGCTGCCTTAGTTGCAGTCACAGCAGTACCTGGTGCATTGATATTTTCTAAGTATATTGACAAAAATGCACATATGCGTCAGAAATTAATTATCTTCTTGTTAATTGGTGCAGCCGTAACAATAAGTTTAACTGTATTTGCACCTAACCCTTCTGTCCTATATGCAGCATTAGTTTTGTATGGTTTATTAGGTAAACTTGCCATTGATCCAGTTTTAATCACATATGTAACGGATTCAGTACCTTCCAACAGCATGGCCAAAGCACTAGGTATCTTTAATTTCTTTGGAATGACTTCATCAGTTATTGCGCCAACTCTTACAGGTTATATTGGTGATCTCACAGGTTCGAAAGTATTAGCATTCTATATTGCAGCAATACTACTTGCAGCAGCAGCGATTTTATTCTTCCTTGTCGTGATGGTGAAAGAGAAGAAAGCAATCAATCCCCTAACTAATGAATAAAGTAAAGCTACCTATCTGTGGAGGATTAATACATCTCCCGCTGATAGGTAGTTTTGTTATTGCTGTCCAAAGGCAGCGAGGTCGTCCATGAAGAAGCTATTTCTCTAGATGAATTATACAATTCCATGCATTACGAGTTTGATATAACGACAGAATTAGGCAGTAGTAGTAAGGAACAAATCCTTTTCACTACTGCCTTTTCGATTGAATCACATGTTAGTGTGTATCCAGTTTGATAGTGTTTTTCGATTGGATTATCAACCAGACAAATAGCTACTATGGCTGTTTCCAGGGACCATCATCAGCGGCTGGCAACCGTAAAAATACTAGTACTTGTCATTGATAGAAGGGGAGGATTCACTGTTCGTCCAGGGATGTAGCGAGGACAAAGCTTCTCCCATCCCGAGTGCCAAGCTAATGTAACGGGTCACGACCTGCCGCACCAACTGTACAAAGTAATCGCTGATGGCATAGAGCGTACAGCTCGACGCAATTGACACCGCCCCTACGGAGTGGCAACCAACCGGTTTCATGATAATATCGGAGTAGGAGCTATTACATTTGCAAACTCATAATTGAGGTGGGAAAGCAAGTGTTCAGGTAAAATAGGCAAAAAGAAATCCCGCTAAAAAGCATCCATACAGCTTTTTGGCGGGGTTATTAAGTTTAAAAATTTACTTTCTCTGACGCAAATAATGCTAATCGTAGATCCAATGAAATATCAGGCGATTCGATAGACTGACCTAAAATCTCTTCACATTTTTTAATACGATATTTTACCGTATTCCTATGAATAAATATATCTTCAGACGTCTTTGTCAGATCACAATGATTCGCCAAATAGATTTTCAATGTATGTTTTAGTTCTTTTTCTTTCGTCGTTTTCGGATAGGCTAATGAACCTAGTGTATACGTGATAAACGGCTTTAATTTATTGGCCGGAATGAGTTGTAACAATTCTTCTACACTTTTAGATTTATAGAGTTCTATAAATTCAACTTTACTATTTTCAGACTTATGATCAAAAGCTTCATTCGCTTCAAAATAAGAGAGTGGTAGCTGTGAGAATTCAGTAACTTCATTACCAATACCGAATGACATTGTGCTATTAAAAAGTTTTTGATACTCTTTTTGGATATATTTGCAGTAATCTAAATAATATTGATGTTTAGTTTGTAATAGAATCGTAAATCGATGATTACCTGGAGATCTATACACACTGATACAAGGATCTATGTCTGTAAATTTATGTGTTAGCCATTCAAAAGTCATTTGATAGCGCTCATTCAAATAGATATTATTTTCCACATCCCTTTCTTGATCAATCGCACAAACGATTACTTGATAGAAATTGGATGGTTGAATAAGGTGCTTTTTTAAAAACTCAGGGTGCTGTTTGACTGAAATAAGATTATCAGGATGTTCAGACATCAATGTTTCGAAAAATCGGTTTACATCTTGTTGTTCCGCTTCTTTGATTTTACTATTTTTATAAATGGCGAGACTAAGTGTATTCACGGCTTGTTCTATGGCAAGCAAACTAAATGGATAAGTGAGCGTATTAACATTTGAAACCATCAAATAATACGGAAAATATTTAAATGCTGGAACTTCAAATATAATATGTTCTTCTTGGAAAGATGCTTTATTATTAGGTGAGATTTGCTTGGAATTCACACATCTTTTGAAGTAACTAAGATTTTTCTGAATTTGCTCTGCGTGTTCCTGAAAGTGATGGCTCATCGATTTAATTTGATGAAAAGGATTTAAGAGCATCACAGGGACTCTAAGGAGTCTGCTCATTCGTTCAATCATCATATCCAAGCTCAAACCTCTCATAAGCATTGTATTTAATTCTTGTTGGATATCTAATGCAAAATATAACTTTTCAGTTTCTTCATCCAAGATATAGGATGATATATGATGCGTAATGGATCCGAGATTCCAGCTATCAGGGATTCTAATAATGGGGAATTTCAACTTGTTGGCATATTCTATTACTTCATCATCAATTTTTTCTAAAAAGCGTGATAATTTAACGCCTATGCCAGCAACTTGTATATCATTTAATTCTCGAATGAGATCCTTTAATCCGGATTGGTCGTGTTGATAACACATACCCGTAGTGACGATAAAAGAATGAGGAGCTGTGAAATTTTTAATATCAGGCGTTTCCGTAATATCGACCATTTCTACTTCTCTATCTAAATCTCCCTCATCATTTAATAGTGTTAAATCAGAAAATTGTTGGACAGACATGATTTCTTTTAATGTTGTCATAAGAATCATCTCCTTTATATTTGTTAGAAAAATCCAAAATAAGAATTTATAATGCTACAAGGATAACCGATCACTCTGATTGTATACTATTTTTGAATGTTATTATACGTATAATTCTTTATTTCGAAATAGTAAAAGAGAATCATATGCTTGAACTAGGCAAAATATTTTCCGTGATGCTTTGTTTTTGAAAATAGGATTACAGCAAGGATAGCATGCTCAAGTAACTTGAATAAAGAAATTCTCCTTTGAACAACTAAACCCTGTTAGGTATAACTATGTTAGAAAGAAGTGACAACAATTTGGAATCAATAATACAATCCACTTGGAACCGAAATAGTGATTGGCCTTGCCTTTCTTCCTGTACTCCTATTTTTTCTTTATTTAATAATCTTTAAATTAAAAGGGATTGATGCAGCAGCAGCCGTTAATCAAATCGGGAAAAAGTTAAATATCTTTCAATACAATAAGATATAGCTTAGGTTTGCTCCTACTTGTGTGTGTCATGGCACTCGGGCTATCGTTTATCTTTTAATCATTTTAATAAGGACTATACCACATGGTAAATCTAAGTTTTTACATAGATTTACTATGTGGTTTTTGTTTTTTAGTAAGGATAGAATTAATTATTTACTTTACTCACAAGCCTTCTTAAACCCTTTCCATAATCGATAGCTACGTTCTTTTTTACTCCATGCTAGCTGCTCCTTATCAAAATTTGTTTGTCTAAAGTGCATAAAAAGACCATCCATTATTGTTTATTGTGTCAATGAATGGTTATGAGGTAGGACCTATAATAAATGTGAAGAAGGAAGGAGTGAAAGAGGTATGGATATTCAATCAACTTTTGAATCGTTAGATAAGAAATTCACAGGTTTTGGTGGCTTAGAACAAGGTGGAATTACACGACTTTTATATTCTCAAGAATGGAATGATGCAGTTCGAGAACTGGAAAAAACATTCAAAGAAGAAGGGTTAGAAGCAAGCTTTGACGACATCGGGAACTTAACTGGGCGTCTTGTTGGCAGTAAATATCCAGAAGAAACCATTTTAACAGGATCACATATCGACACAGTAGTGGAGGGTGGTCATCTAGATGGCCAATTCGGTATCTTAGCTGCACTAGTGGCTGTGAAATATTTAAAAGCTAAACATGGCCAACCACTACGCTCATTAGAAGTATTATCCCTTGCTGAAGAAGAAGGTAGTCGATTCCCTTACACATTCTGGGGTAGTAAAAACTTCTTTAACTTAGCTAAAAAATCGGATGTTGACACAATTGCAGATGCTGAGGGCATTAAGTTCGAAGACGCAATGCGTAAATCAGGCTTCGATTATCGTAAAACTAATGACGTTCGTAAGGACATCAAAGCATTTGTAGAAATTCATATTGAACAAGGTAAAGTGTTAGAGACAGAAAACAAAACAATTGGTGTTGTTAATGGCATCGTTGGTCAAAAACGCTTCACGATCAACTTAAAAGGGGAAGCAAACCACGCTGGTACTACGCCAATGTCATTACGTCGCGATACAGTTGTTGCCTATAGTGAAATTGTCTCGGATTTAACAAAACGTGCTAGAGAAATTGGGGAACCACTTGTATTAACGTTCGGTCATATCACACTTGTACCAAACACAGTAAATGTAGTTCCTGGTGAAATTACATTCTCAGTAGACTGTCGTCATATTGATCAGCAAATATTAAATGATTTTGCAGCAGAAATCGAAGACAAAATTAGATTAGTTGCTGAAACAAATAGCATGACTTACGACATTCATTTATGGATGGATGAGGCACCAACATTGATGGACAAAAAAATCGTTCAAATCATAGAACAAGCAGCAAAAAACAATGTAGGCAATCAATATAAAGTGATGCCATCTGGTGCAGGACATGACTCACAAATCTTTGCTCAATATGTACCAACGGCGATGTTGTTTGTACCTTCTATTGGTGGAATTAGTCACAACATTAGTGAAGAGACGAAGATAGAAGACCTTGTTAAAGGTATTGAAGTATTAAGTGATGTACTTTATGAACTAGCATATAAAGAATAAAAATAAAGATAAAGGAGCCTGATACTTATGGGTTACATAAATCAAGTTCAAGGATACAGAGAAGGTTTATTAGAAACACGTTCAGTCATTAAAAAAGACAATTATGCGGTAATTACACCGGATGGTCTAGTTAATAATGTTGTACCAGGTTTCAAAGATTGTGACGTAACAATCTTAGGATCCCCGCGTTTAGGTGCAAGATTTGTGGATTACTTAGTAACTGTAAAAAACCAAGGTGGAAACAAAACTGGTTTCGCTGGTGATGGTATTCAATCTTTTGTATACGTCGTTTATGGCAAAATCAATGCGTTTGCAGATGGTAAGCGATACGAATTAACAGAAGGTGGGTATTTATATGTGCCCCCACACTTACAGTTAACTTTTGAAAATAATAATAACGGTGAGGATAGCCGATTATTCTTATACAAAAAACGCTATCAACCTCTTAAAGGATATACACCAGAAGTCGTTACAGGTAATGTGAACGACATCGAACAAGAGGCATATGAAGGTATGAAAGAAGTATTAATTCAAGACTTATTACCAAAAGAAATTGGATATGACATGAACATTCATATTCTTTCATTCAAACCAGGTGCTTCACATGGTTACATTGAAACACACGTTCAAGAACACGGCGCATATGTTTTAAGTGGGCGAGGCATGTACAACTTAGATAACGAATGGATGCCGGTTGATAAAGGTGATTATATCTTTATGGGTGCTTATGTACCGCAAGCAACCTATGCAATTGGTTTAGATGAACCATTCTCATACATTTATTCTAAAGATGCAAACAGAGATATTGATTTATAAAAAGTGAGTATATGATCTCCGATAGCTATCCAAAGATAAATTAGGCATCTTAGTTACAAAAGAATTTCTTAAAAAAATTCTAGATTATTTAGAATCTGAAACAAAATATTAATTAAATGAGGTGTAATCAAGATGCGTGTATCTAAAGAAGAACTATTTAATTTAATGAAGCAAAAGTTTATAAAAGCGGGATTAAATGAAGGAGCGGCACATGATGTTGCAGACGTATTAACATACGCTGATTATAGAGGTATTCATTCACATGGGGCTGTACGTGTTGAATACTATTCTGAACGGATTGCAAAAGGCGGTATTACAACAAATCCAAACTATACATTTGAACAAACAGGACCAGCATCTGCGGTCTTTCATGGGGATAATGGT
Organism: Lysinibacillus sp. GW247-5R2A; assembly: GCF_059424475.1. Taxonomy (NCBI): domain Bacteria; kingdom Bacillati; phylum Bacillota; class Bacilli; order Caryophanales; family Bacillaceae; genus Lysinibacillus; species Lysinibacillus sp. GW247-5R2A. The sequence goes on from NZ_JBWKZL010000002.1 coordinate 83,180, forward strand.
CCGGGTCACCAAATAGCAAAGCAAGCGATGGAAAAAGCGATTGAAATGGCTAAAAAATCAGGTATTGCCGTTGTTGGTATGAAAAATACCTCACATAGTGGTGCTCTAGGATACTTTGTTGAAATGGCAGCAGAACAAGATATGGTTGCTCTAAGTATGTGTCAATCAGATCCAATGGTCGTACCGTTTGGCGGAACTGAACCTTATTTTGGGACAAACCCAATTGCTTATAGTGCACCGTCTGCTGATGACCGCATCATTACATTTGATATGGCGACTACTGTCCAAGCATGGGGCAAAATCTTAGATGCAAGAAGTAAAAATGCATCGATTCCAGATACATGGGCTGTTGATGCTACTGGTGCACCTACGACAAATGCAAGAGATGTTCATGCGCTCCTGCCAATTGCAGGTCCAAAAGGATATGGCTTGATGATGATGGTAGATATTTTATCAGGTAGTCTTCTAGGAGTCCCACATGGTATACATGTGTCTTCTATGTATCAAGACTTAACGAAAGGGCGCGATTTAGGTCAAATTCATATCGTCATTAACCCTGCCTATTTCACAGATTTGAATGCTTTCAAGCTACAAATTACAACTATGCTCAATGAATTAAAAACACAGCCAGCGGCAGAAGGCTATGGAGAAATTTATTATCCAGGTGAACGCGGTATATTAAGAAGTAAGGAATATGATGAGGAAGGTATTGAAATCGTAGACGACATTTACAACTATCTTGTGTCAGACGACATTCATTACGATCGTTATCATGGAAAAAATAGATTTGCAGAATAATAAATTGGAGGATCATCATGTTATACACAATTATAAAAGAAAACACTTATAAAGACTCCATCGTGTTAATGCTTTTATCCAACAAGTTGTCTGCAATTGATGGTGTAAACAAAGTATCGATCATGATGGGAACACCAGCGAACAAGGACATTTTTAAATCTTCTGGCTTAGGCACGGATGAATTAGAAAAAGCGAAGCCAAATGATATCGTCATCGTTGTAGATACAGATCAAGAAGAAAAAGTAGACGAAGTGAAAGAAGAAGTAGAAATCGCTTTAAAAGGTGATTCAGATTCACAAAATACGTCTAAAGGTCAAGAAGCTCATAACTGGAAACGTGCAATGGAGCTTGCGAACAATCCTAATTTAGCGTTAATTTCAATTCCTGGTCAATATGCTGCAATGGAAGCGGAAAACGCATTGAACGAAGGTTTACATGTGTTCATGTTTAGTGACAATGTTTCGAAAGAAGACGAAGTGAAACTGAAACAAAAAGCGCATGAAAAAGGGCTATTAGTGATGGGGCCAGACTGTGGTACGGCACTTATTCACGGCGTCCCTCTTGCTTTTACCAATAACGTAAACGAAGGTGATATCGGTATTGTTGGGGCATCAGGTACAGGGATCCAAGAAGTCACAACAATTATTGACCGTTTTGGTAAAGGTGTGACAAACGCTCTTGGTACAGGTGGACGTGATTTATCGACGGAAGTTGGTGCGATTACGATGTTAGATAGCATCAAAGCGTTAAACCAAGATCCGAAAGTAAAAGTCATTACAGTGATCTCTAAACCACCTGCAGAGGAAGTACAGCGCAAAGTATTAAATTTATTAAGAAATATTGATAAACCAGTTGTTACGCTATTTTTAGGTGACAAACCTTCCTATCAAGAAGAGTATATCTATCATGCTTATACACTTGAAGAAGCAGCAGTTGTAGCTGTCCAATTATCAAATGGTGACAAACCGAATTTTGAACCGACAACAGCTAATATAAATGTTGTATTAAATGAATCACAAGTTGGAATTAAAGGATATTATTCAGGCGGTACATTAGCATCTGAAGCAGCTATGCTAGTGAGAGATGCTTTTCAAGATTCAATGACTGAAGAGAAAAGCGAAAGCTATGTTTTAAAAACAAACACTCATGAAATCATTGATTTAGGTGATGATGTTTATACAAAAGGTAAACCACATCCGATGATTGATCCTGAAAAACGTATCGAAATGCTTGAAAAATCTATGAACGACCCTGAAACTGCAGTCATTATGATTGATAACGTGATCGGTAACGGTGGCCATGAAGATATGGCTAGTGAACTAGCACCAACAATCAAACGCATTTTGGATAGTGCACGTCAAGAAGGTCGTCAACTTGCAGTGCTTGCAACGGTTGTAGGTACAGCACAGGACATTCAAGGGTACGATAAACAAATTGCCATTTTAAAAGAGAGTGGTGCAATTATTTGTAAGACAAACGATCAAATGGTCCGTACAGCTATCCAACTTGTAGGCGGTAAAGTGGAACAACCAATTACTGATGTACAAAAATTTGACTATACAGAAGAAAGCTTAGTTGTGGATGAGAAAATTATGTCCTTCATCAGTATGAAACCAAGCGTTATCAATATTGGGCTAAAAAGCTTTACGGAAGCTGTTCAAAACAGTGGCTCAGAGTGTGTTCAATTTAACTGGCGCCCAGTTGCTGGTGGCGATGAGAAGTTAATGAAAGTACTTCAATTCTTAAACTATTATGAAGGAGGTACAATCTAATGGGATACAAAACAATAAATGAAGCGAACGAAGCCGTTATCCAGAAGATTATAGCAGCGGCACCATTTTTAACGGATGTTGTACCTGCTAAATCTGTGATTCCTGAATTAGAAGAGTACGTGTTATTACATGCTGGACCTCCAATTAAATATGAAAACATGACAGATCCTATGCAAGGTTCCTGTGTTGGTGCAATCCTTTTTGAAGGATGGGCAGAAGACGAAAAGAATGCACGCGATTTACTTAAAAACGATCAGATCAAATTCATTCCATGTCACCATGTAAATGCAGTTGGGCCAATGGGTGGTATTACTTCACCTAACATGCCAGTCCTTGTTGTTATGAATAAGGAGAATGGTAACGAAGCGTATTGTCAAATGAACGAAGGGATTGGTGCAGTATTACGCTTCGGCGCTTATAATGAGCAAGTCATCAATCGTTTACACTGGATGAAAGATGTATTAGGTCCAGTATTAAGTAAAGCCCTAAAAACACTTGATGGAGGCTTGAACGTCAACGTATTAATTGCTAAAGCTATTGCAATGGGTGATGAGTTCCACCAGCGTAATATTGCAGCTTCCCTTGCATTTTTAAAAGAACTATCTCCAATCATTGCTTCATTAGATGACGTTGAAAAAGATCAACGTACAGAAGTAATCCAATTCTTAGCTGACACAGACCAATTTTTCTTAAATATTGCTATGGCGACTGGCAAAGCGATGATGGATGCTGCACGTACAATCGAACACGGTACAGTCGTTACCGCAATGTGCCGAAACGGTGAAAACTTTGGTATCCGTATTGCTGGTATGGGGGACGAATGGTTTACTGGTCCTGTGAATACCCCGCAAGGATTATATTTCACAGGTTACTCAGCAGAAGATGCAAACACAGATATCGGTGATTCAGCGATTACAGAAACAATCGGTGTCGGAGGTATGGCGATGATTGCTGCACCTGCAGTAACACGCTTTGTTGGTTCGGGTGGATTTAATGATGCACTTGAAACAAGTAATCAAATGACAGAGATCTGTATTAGCGAAAACCCGAACTTTGTCATCCCAACTTGGGACTTTAAAGGCGCATGTTTAGGTATCGATGCACGGAAAGTTGTTGAAACAGGAATCACACCAGTTATTAACACTGGTATTGCCCATAAAATTGCGGGGTACGGACAAATTGGTGCTGGTACAGTACATCCGCCAATTGAATGTTTTGAGAAAGCTATCACAGCATATGCTCAAAAGCTAGGATTTAAAGGATGATTTTACAAGCAAGTGCGGTTGGTTCAATCGCACTTCAATTATTGAATGATGAAAAAACCTTTACCGTGCACAGTATGTTTGAAAAAGGTTTAAATATGGTTGATCAAGATGGCGAATTGATATTTGTTGGCACAGATGAAAATGGGACATTTCCGTTCGGGATCTTACTTGATCCTCAAACGCGACAAACTGTAAAGACCAATATTAAGGTAGGCGATACATTAATGTTTCGCAATAATCGTCTTTTTCATAATCGCTTCCAAATGGTGTTTAATGTAAAAATAATACCGTTAGATATGGATTTTGAACATGCAAATATAAATAAATTGAAAGAAAATTTTCAATACATTTCCTTTACATCATATGAATCATCAGATTTTGAACGAGCCCGTGTATTATCCTTGATTAATCGATTACAAGATCCAACCCAAAATCTTGACGAGACATTCCGTTATTTTATTGGGCGTGGACATGGTTTAACACCAACAGGTGATGATATACTAGTCGGCATATTGTACGGTCATTTTATTAAAAATTTTATCGAACAAAAGCATCTAGAAACACTAAAGGCACTTATCAAGGAACCTTTAACAACCATTGTCAGTAAGCGTTTCTTAACCTGTGCTATAGATGGTGTATTTAGTTCGAAGATTACAGCATTGCAACATGATCCATCTTTAGAAAGCATGAACAGGCTTATAGAAGTAGGATCATCTTCTGGGATGGATACGTTATATGGCATTTACTTGTCATTAACTAAGGAGTGAAAGAAATGGGGAAAAGTGTAGTTATTGCTTTAGGTGGTAATGCCATTTTACAGCCGAAACAAGAAGCAACATATGATAATCAATTCAAAAATGTAGTGTCGGCAACAGGACATATGGTAGAAATTCGAGAAGCGGGTCATAATATCGTCATTACACATGGAAATGGTCCGCAAGTGGGGAATATCATTGCCCAAAATGAAGCTGCAAAAAATGTAGTCGAACCACTACCAATTTATGTTTGTAACGCAGAATCACAAGGTTTCATAGGGTATATGATGGAAACAGCTTTAAAAAACCATATGAAAGAACGTGGCATTGCTACAAATGTGGTTACATTGCTAACGATGGTTGAAGTGGATAGGGATGATCAAGCTTTTAAAAATCCGACTAAACCAATCGGTGTATTTTTCTCGGAAGAAGAAGCGCATCGTTTAGAAGAACAAGGCTTTACGATGGCAGAAGATGCAGGGCGAGGATATAGACGCGTTGTCCCTTCACCAGAACCAAAAGTGATTCACGGAATAGATGAAATTAAAAGTTTAATTGATGAAACGATTGTTATTTCTTCTGGTGGTGGCGGTATACCAGTATATCGTGAACACAATGGTCAATTACATGGTATTGAAGCAGTTATTGACAAAGATCGGTCCGGATTAAAGCTAGCACAACAAGTGAATGCGGAAGTTTTCATGATGCTAACAGATGTACCAAATGTCTATATTAATTTCGGTAAAGAAAATGAGCAAAAGCTAAGCCACATTACCGTAGCTGAAGCTGAACAGTATGTTGCAGAAGGACAATTTCCGGCAGGTAGTATGTTACCCAAAATGCAAGCTGCTATAGAATTTGCAAAATTAGGGAAAGAGTCAATCATTTGTTCAATCGATCAAGCAGTAGCTGCATTAGATGGAAAAGCAGGAACACGTATAACAAAATAAGCTTAAAGTATGGTTCAAGGACTATCATCCATTAAGTTTGCAAAGTCATGACGTGAGTAATCACGGACTATAGACGTTGCAAACTTTTTTGACTTCCTTACTATTTTTGACAAAATTTTCATTTCAAGCAACAGACCTTATAATTTTTGTCCAGTTTAGTGTTGACATACCAGTACCTCTTTTGTTGCTAAAATGAGTAAGGACGCAGGATATCCTCAAATTAAACCAACCTTAGATAGATATCCTGTATTTAAGGGAGGGAAGACTATTATAGAGACCTACTATCCAGGTGAAGCTCATACAAAAGATAATATAGTCGTATGGTTACCTCCATATAAAATTTTGTTTGGCGATATGATTTTTGCTCTTGAACAGGATAACGTTGGCATAATTGATGAGGCAAATATGAATGCATGGCCTTATACAATGCAAAATCTAATTGATAAATATCTAGACGCCAAAGTTGTCATTCCTAGACACAAGAATTGGGGAGATTTTTCACTTGAAAAACTATAGACTCGTATAAAAGTATAGATACGCGTTAGTTTAATTATTTAATAGGTAATAAAAAAACCATTTCGTAAGTGTTAGATACACTTGAAATGGTTTTTTTAGGTTCGACATGTTTATACAAAATCAATAGAAGAGTCAAATGATAACTAAGAAATGGCTAGGCTTGTTTAACTATGGGGAGCAATTTTTTTATTGACTTAATAGTGTAACTAATTTAATATATAGACCAATCACTATAATGTGGAGGGGAAAATGCTGAGAAATCAAGAAACTAAACAAAAAATTTTATCGATGGCGTCAGCACTATTTCAAAAACAAGGGTACCATGCTACTGGATTAAATCAAATTATTAAAGAATCAGGTTGTCCTATAGGTTCACTTTATTATTATTTCCCTGACGGTAAGGAGCAATTAGCTACAGAGGCAATTAATAGGACAAAAGATATTGCTGCTCAAGAATTAAGGAATTTATTTTCACAGCATGAAGATGTAACACAAGCTTTAGAGTATTTTTTTGAACAATTTTTAAGTTTCAATCCGAAAGTTGCATCTAATGGTATCCCTTTAGCGCTTATTTCTTTGGAGACTTGGCATATGAGTGAGCAACTCCGGTTAGCATGCAAAGACGCCTATGAAGAACTCGTCATGATAGTAAAAGAAAAATTTATTCAATCAAATTGGCCTCCTGCTGAAGCTACAGAAATGTCGTATTTAGTCTTCAGCATGATAGAAGGTGGTAGCATTTTCGCACTCACTTACCAATCAAACGAGCCACTACAAAGAATATGTAAAACGATTTTAGAATTACTTGACATCAAGCAAAGTGAAATTAGACGTAATAGTGAGAGATAATAAGCAATATATGCTCAAATAATGAGGCTTTCATACAGTAGATTCACTAAAGGAGGTTTGGTTTATGCCATTGGATAACATTTCAAGTAACGAATAGTACAAACTAAGGAGTGCTTGAAATTTGCTAAAATCATATATTCATTCATTTTTAAACACAAAAGAAGAAAAATTTAGTGGAAATATACTAGTAGCTTGTCAAGGAGAAACCATTTATAAAGAATCATTTGGAAATGCGAATTATGAATGGGATATACCCAATACCGCTATAACTAAGTTCCGTATTGGGTCAGTAACAAAAATAGTTACGGCAATTGCAATTTTATCACTAGTTGAAGAAGGAAAGTTACAGTTACATAATACTGTAGCTGATTTTATAACGAATTTCCCAAAGGGTAACCAAATAACGATTGAACATCTATTAACTCATACATCTGGCATTGGTAATATTACGGATCAACCTGATTTTTTATTAAAATCCTATCAGCTTCAATCTCCAGATGATTTGATAAATTGGATTATTTCTTGTTCATTCAAATCTATACCAGGGAAAGAGTTTAACTATTCTAATTCAGGCTACATTGTATTAGGCAAGATTATAGAAGTGGTAAGTGGTTTACGTTATGAAGAATTTCTTAAAACGAGGATTTTTCAGCCTCTATCCATGATAAATACTGGTCTTGATGCTAACGAGACTATCCAAAAGCATAAAGCAAGTGGCTATGAGTTGGGTACAAATAATAATATGAGTCATGCTAGTTTCATTCATATGTCTAACACTTATTCAGCTGGAGGGTTATTTTCTACAGTAGAAGATTTACATTTGCTTGATGATGGAATAAAAAATTATCATTTATTATCCAAAAATATAACAGCTCAGATGTTTTCGGCAGGTCGTTCTGGATATGGGTATGGGTGGAACATTATGAAGACAAAAAAGAATAATACATTCGTTTTCCATCACGGAGGCATTAATGGTTTTACGTCGTCATATTTGAGATTAATAGAAAAAAACACGACGATTATTGTTTTAAGTAATATGTCAACGTTATTAACATCAACGCTTGCCAATGAAATTGCTACGTTTATAGAGACTAGAGAATAGGGCACTGATTAAACGTGAAAAAAGGATTGAAATGATACCTATCCATTAAAAATTATGATAAGAGGCTTGAGCTCTTTATAGGGGCTCAAGCCTCTTTTTATTTTTTTTCAAGAATCTGGAGCAACTGATAAAGAGCGGGGCCGTATAATGGAATGTAGCTAAAATATGCTTGATTCCATTTTTGTATCGAGAAATTACGCTTTGTAGAATTAAAATTTCCCAACATGGTCATACCGCATTTTCTTAAACTACACCAAGTTGTATGTGTACCATATCGCTTAAAAAAATGAAGCAACCCGTCCTAGATTAGAACGGGTTAGCTTTACGGACATTATAAAATTAAATAGCTATATTGTCACTTTGTATTACTTCATCTGGTGGTTGTGTCTTTCTCCAGCCATAAAACTGCATGACGACTTTTGATCATATAAAACATTCGATTCCCACCTTTCATGTTTTTTAATGAAGAAAATTAGTATTGACGAATACGAATATAATTTTCTACTTTTCTTCGGTTCTCTTCAAAGATTTTTTTCGCATTTTCATTATGAAGTGCTTTCTCAAGAGAGTTCTCGCGTTTTGAAATAGTTATCGTGAGAGCAAAAAAGTTTAATATCATTTATAATCACCTCCTTAAATTACCACGAAAAATGAAAAAAACCGTAGAGAGACTCCCCCTACGGTGAAAAAAGACACAAAAATACCGCAGGGGCACACTTCTCCCTGCGGTATGGGTATGCTAAATTACAAAAAACTTAAGCGATCCATTCCGAACTGGTCGAATGTGTGATTTTCATTTTTACTTTAGTTGTGGCTAATAATGACATCAATTTAACGATACGGATCATTTCATTCGACCTCCTTAAGAATTTTTTGTTTACTTTGTAAGTATAGCTATATTTAAGGTGTTTGTAAACATCTTTTACTAAGATTTCCTGATTATTGAAGAGAGAGCCATTTTTGATGCCACAGGTATAAGGGGAAATCCAAACCAAACAAATTCTACTGGGGGATGACTCCAAAACGAAAAAGGCATTAGCAATTTACATTGAAAAGGGTATCCCATACATTAATAAGAAGACTAAGTGATATGTATCGTCGGAGCTAAAAGTACAGACGTGCACCAACTTTTTTAATGTCAACGGGCTACGAACAAGTTCGTTTCATCACAGCTTATTTATCACATGTGGAAGCGGCAAAACTTGTGGAATTGGAGTTACCCTAAACAGTATATGCAGTATAAATCTTGCCAATCAAACAAATTCACTACATAATCGAAAGCTTCCTATAATTTATCGTAAAAAGGGCGGTTATGCGCTTAAATAATGCTCATTATCGTTAATGTAGATTTGTCCAATATTTATTAAATTTATTCATAAAGTGGGAACAATTCAACTAAAAGGAATAGGGAGGACGTTTGTTTGAGCAAAAAAAGTTATTTCACGACAATATTGTAAATGGCCATATATGACTTAAGTTGAAAGTCTCTTGGTTTGAAATCATTGGTAACACCACCTACATTCGGCCTCTCAATTATAAATTAAAAAGGCGAGGTATTCGACGATTGAATCCCCGAATACCTCGCTAAGTGGATTCAGATGAAGATTTTCAGTGCACTCTTGGAATTCAGGGATCAAGCTGTGTAAAGCATTTTTATTATTTCCACTGTCTACTTGGCAGGGAGCACTTCAAAGTCCTCAGTATATTGGATCGGCCTGATATTAAAATAACATTCGGATTCGCTTCTATTTGTCTTCTTTGATTTTTACTCATAATATTCTCCCGATCATAAATCGAATTAAATTGTCCACGATTCGGGGTACTGTTCAAAGTAGACCAATATAGTTTTTTATAATTAAAAAAATTTCTAAAAATTACTAAATACTGAAACAAAAGGTAGAGAAATAACGTTCTAATAAAAGGAGGTTTAAAACTCTTTGTTTTTACTAAATCCATAGTTCGAAAAATGAACGAGGCAAATAAAAAGGAGGGAATATGGATTGTATTTTTATTTTAAAAAAATTAGTCTTACGTTATGTATTTTATTTATATCAACCTTTTTTACAATACATAGTGTAAGTGCTAGCAGCAATTTCGAGGATATTTCTTCAAAGCATGAAGCTTATGAAGAAATCAATTATTTAATTAAATTAGGTGTTATCAGAGGATATAAAGAGAACGGAAAAACCTATTTTAAGCCTAATAATATGGTAACTCGTGGACAAGTTGCCAAAATGGTTGTGATTGCTTCAGGCAATAAGCCATTAACTGTAAAAAACTCTAGCTTTTCTGATGTAACGGTTGGTACGGAGCTTTCGGGTTATGTCGAACGTGCTATAGAGCTAGGTTACTTCGTAACAAACACGAAGAACCAATTCTTACCTAATAAACCTCTAACTCGTGATGAAATGAGTTATGTATTATCAAAAGCATTTAAGCTTGATACAAGCCAATATGAAAAAATTGATTCTCCTTTTGTTGATGTAAAAATGACACATCCTTACAATCAATATATTAATACTATTTATTATAATGGAATTACAAAGGGAAGCGGTCAAAAATATAATCCTAATGACCAAGTGTCACGCGGACAGTTTGCGTTATTTGTAGCACGTGCAAAAAATGATAAGTTTCGTTTAGAATTGCCAATAAAAGAAGTAGTTGTTCCTGATGATAATTCAGCAATTATAGGGACTATACAAGTCACAACAGACGGATTAAATATTCGTAAGTCGAAAGATTCTTCAACTATAGATAATATTGTCGGGAAAACGAACAAAGGTAGTAAATTTGCAGTCTATGCAATAGAAGGAGATTGGTTAAAAATTTCATTTAATAATGGCTATTCTTATATTTATAAAACTTATGCCCAGTTTTTAGATATAGATGGTAAAACATTGGGGAATGCTAAAAAACAGGTTACTACAACACAAAATATAAATCTTTACTTAGAACCAACATCTACTTCAAACGTTATTTCAACTATTGATAGTAAAGTGAAATTACCTGTTTATAACACTGTAAACGGCTACTATTTAACTGTAGTAAACGGTTTACCGGGCTATATCGTAGCGGGTAGTACTGAGGATGTAATAGTAGAAAAGCCTTCTACACCAGATCCAACCCCACCATTAGTTTCGGGTGATTTATTAGGTCGAGTGACAGTGGATAATTTAAATATCCGAAAAGAGGCAAATTCTACTTCTCCAGTAGTAGATAAGGTAAAAAAGGGTGAATATGTTCAAGTAAATAGTGTAAATGGTTATTGGGCACAGGTAACCTTTAAAGGTCAAAATGGGTATGTACATAAATCCTATTTAAAGCTATTAAATCAAAAGGGTAATCCGTTAAAAGATAGAATTATCATAATTGATCCAGGTCATGGCGGTAAAGACCCTGGAACTGTAGTTGGTACTATTGAGGAAAAAAATATTGTATTAAAGGTCAGTACTCTTGTTACGCAAAAGCTTGAGGCAGCAGGTGCGAATGTTTTAATGACTCGTACAGGGGATACGTATCCAACACGAGAAGATCGTGTTGACTTTTCGCATGGTAATTATGGTGAAATATTTGTAAGTATCCATGCTAATTACGCAAATAATACTGCTGCACAAGGTACTGAAACTTACTACGCTAAAACACTAGGTGATGTGTATGAGGAAGACATTGATCTTGCGACATTTGTAAACAATCAAATTGTTAAAAATGTAAATATGAAAGATCGTAAGGTCAAAGAAATGAAATACATGGTTATTGCTAATACGAATATTCCAGCTATTCTAGTCGAGTTAGGCTTCCTATCAAATAGCGAAGACCGTGCTAAACTGACAGATGATCAATATGTTGAGTTATTTGCTGAATCTATCTACAAAGGTATTTTGGAATATTATTCAAAAAAATAAAAGGAAAAAGCTACAAGTTCTATGGTGAACTGCGCTATATTTTGTAGACAATTTAATAAAAAAGGCTGTAGTTGTGGTTAAGCTGCAATGAGGTGACTTCGGTAAGTAGCGAATGCACTCAAAAAGTCCAACATACTATTAAAACGATTGGAGAAACAGATTTTTTTCTCCAATCGTTTTTTCTTTTCGTTCAATTTACTCTCAATAGCATAATAAAGAAAGTTGAAATTGCATTAAAAAAGGAACTATCACAAGTAAAATAATTATCGTTGACCCCACATATACAAAGGCACGTTACAATCAAAAACACCGAAGGGATTTTTACAGAAAAATCAAAAAATGTGCGAAAAGCCGTCTATCAACTTGATGAAGAAATGAAAGAGAATTTCCCACCAAAACCAACATCAAATGAAGTGATGGAGGAATTAAATTACTGTCGTCAAGTTGTAGAAATTGTGGAAACACAATCCAAAGTTGCACATATTCCGGCTGTAAAAGAAAAGTTAAATGTTTTAAAAGAAGTTGTGAAGGACTACGATTTACAACTAAGCTATTCACCTGATCCGGACGCTCATGTGGGACATAAATCTGCGGAATCGGCTTTCTTTGGTTTCAAAACCCATATTGCGATGAGTGATGAACGAATCATTTAATATGCCAAAGCAGAAGCATTTCGATTTCTTTGGTGTCTTTAAAGTATAAACTTGGCTGTCCATATACACATGTACAGTGTAAAAAGACACTAAAATTAGGACTTTCTTTACTAAGAGACATAAAAGTTAGGATTAAATTGTTTCACTATTTACATAATAAGTAATTTACAAAAATTTTATAAATATTCGAATTTATTATTTCCAATTGAAAATAAGCACCCTTATTTATAGCAGGTTTATTGTATTAAATATCTGTTGCAATTCAAAACATTAAATCATAATATAAGAATATAGTTATATACGAATTAATTCACCTTTCTTTAACGAGGTGATTTTATTTAAATTAATATATAAGCAAATGATTATATAAGGAGCGCAGATAAATGGAAAACACACTAATTGAAAAACAACTAAAAGCAGCAGCTGATTTAAATCGCATTAAATTACTTGCATGCATGAAAAATGGGGAGGTATGTGTATGTGATTTTGTGGAAGTGCTAGGAATATCGCAACCAGCCGTTAGTCAGCAGCTACGAAAATTAAAGGAGGCGGGCATTATTACGGAACGAAAAGTAGGGACTTGGAAACATTACCGTTTAGTAGAGGATCAAACGCCATTGATGAAGGGCATCATTGAACAAATTCAGCCTTTAAACGGATGCAACTGTGACACAGATTGTTGCCATGTAGGGGGATCTGATCATGAGAAATGAGACTTTAACCAAGCAGCTTTCTTTTCTAGATCGTTACCTTACTCTATGGATATTTGTTGCGATGGGAATAGGTGTCTTATTAAGTATCATGATGCCCAATATTGGTGAAGCATTAGAGTCCATGTCTATTGGCACAACGTCAATACCGATTGCTATCGGGTTAATTGTTATGATGTACCCCCCATTAGCGAAAGTAAAGTATGAAGAAATGTGGCGGGTGTTTAAGGATTGGAAAGTGCTTTTACTATCGCTTTTTCAAAACTGGTTACTCGGACCGTTCTTAATGTTCTTTTTAGCTATCATCTTCCTGCACGATTATCCTGAATACATGGCTGGACTCATTATGATTGGCCTAGCTCGCTGTATTGCCATGGTCATTGTATGGAATGATTTAGCACGTGGAGACCGGGAATATGTAGCTGGGTTAGTTGCCTTTAACTCCATCTTTCAAATCATGACATATTCAATCTTTGCTTACTTTTTCTTAAATGTCTTACCTGGTTGGTTTGGTTTAGAAAATTTCCATGTATCCATTTCTATGTGGGAGATTACTAAGAGCGTGCTTATATACTTAGGTATCCCGTTTGCTGCTGGGTTCCTCACACGTTGGATAGGGATTAAAACAAAAGGGAAACAGTGGTATGAGGAAAAGTTCTTACCGAAAATTTCACCACTGACTCTAATTTCACTGCTGTTCACGATTGTGATGATGTTTACCTTAAAAGGTGAGCAATTAGTTGAACTACCACTTGATGTGGTCCGAATTGCGATCCCATTATTTATTTACTTTGTGGTGATGTTTGCTGTTTCATTCTTCTCTTCTCGTAAAGCAGGTGCATCTTATCCTGTCACAGCAGCACTTTCTTTTACAGCTGCAAGTAACAACTTCGAGCTAGCGATTGCCGTAGCAGTAGGGGTGTTTGGCCTGCATAGTGGAGTGGCATTTGCTGCTGTTATTGGTCCACTTGTAGAAGTACCTGTTCTTATAGGACTCGTATGGGTTGCCTTACGTTGGCAGAAAAAATACTTTAAAACTCTTAAATAGGAAACTATTATACTAAGGAAATTAAAGTACAGGAGAGTATTAATAACCACAATAAGAATTTACCGATTGTCATAATAGGCGCAGGCCCCATTGGATTAGCTGCAGCTGCTCATCTAGTGAAACACAAGCAAGCCCTTATTTTATTAGAAGCTGTGCATGAAGTAGCGCACAATATTCGTACTTGGGGGCATGTTACATTATTTTCACCATAGCGATATAACATTAATAAAGCTGCTAAGGCTTTATTGAATGCCTCCGGTTGGAAAGAACCTCATTTAGATACGTTACCAACAGGACATGAATTAATGGATCTATATTTAAAACCATTGTCTAATCTAGTGCAAATAAAACCTCACATTCAGTTAAACTCAAGAGTGGTAGGGATTTCACAACAATTTAATAATATGATGAAGACAAAAAATCGTGTAGAACAGTCCTTTATTATTTATATTGAACAAGAGGATGATATCCGTATGATTGAGGCGAGAGCTGTTATTGATGCAACGGGTACGTGGGGAAATCCAAACCCAGCAAATTCTACGAGGGTATGGCTCCAAAATGAAAAGGCATTAGCAAATTACATTAAGTATGGTATCCCAGACATTAATACGAATACTATCTGAAACAAGTTAAGCGTCTTTATTCATGGAAAGGGCCAGATTGTGGAGGAGGTAATTTCACATTAATCGTGGTGAACCCGTACCATAGGTAAGTCCGTTTTTTTGAAAAATAGAGAAGCACCCTCGCAATAAGTGGAGCATTATTTTACTGCTCCGGAAAAATATAAATATAAAGGCGTGGAAGTTTTTTGAAACCATAATAAATTCCATCCAACACCTTAATGTACCGTTCTTGACATATCCTAAGACAAAAATCAAAATGATTATTATAACTGATTAAATTGTAATAGCATGGGAAGGAGCAATCTAATGGACTGGGTAGATAGTATTTGTTACATGGTTTTATTATGAATATAGGTGAACAAATTCAATTGTGGAATCAAGTTGTCATTCGTGTACTGGACGTTCGAATAAAACGAATAGGGCGAGGCGATGTGATTTATGATTATGTAACACCAGCAAGCATGTTTATGTTTGTTGCAAATGGACACGCTGAACTGTGGGTAAATGATGAAGTGTGGCTATCCGAAAGGTTTCTTTTACTACATATTGGCAAAGGGCAGCGGCTAACGGTTCAAGCTACTGATTTTCTTGATCTCTATATGATTTTATATAATGCTTCTTTACCAGCTTCCGCATTGCGAGAGTTCCATATGATGATGCAAACAGACAATCCATTTATGAAAAGCTGGGCAGTATCCCCCTCCGAACCGCTTTTTATGTTGGAGATGCTAGAATCTATGTTTGCCGACTGGCAACAAATTAACAATAACCAAGTAGACAAAGAGTATAATCTAAAGAATGACCATGAATTGATGAGACTGAAAGCCAAAGGGGATTTCATCCGTTTCGTACATGCAACGCTACAGGAGCGGATGGAACATGTACATGCCCCATCGCTAACCGAACAAGTTGTCCGATATATCGCAAAAAATTATTGTGGCATGATTTCCATGGAGCAGCTGGCCCAGCAAATGAATTACACTCCGCAATACATTTCGAGGAAATTCAAAGAACAGATGGGATGCAGTCCACTTGATTATACGATTCGCTTACGTATAGACTTAGCGCGAAGGTTACTGTGTGATACCGAAGCGACGCTACAGGAAGTAGCTGCTTATGTTGGTTATCCTGACACTATCTATTTTAACCGTATGTTTAAGAAGCAAACAGGTATAACACCAGGGGAATACCGTAAGCAATATCAGGATATAGGTTCAAAAGATGCAATGAATTGGACAAAATCGTCCATTGTTACACCACATCCAGCAATGTATCATTTAATTGATAGTGATATTCATTATCAATTAATGCTAGATGGAGGAAATGATATGGCAATAAGAAAGAAAAATCTGTTAGCAATGGCACTATTGTGTCTAACTATGGTCACATCGGGATGTGGGACATCATCAGAAGGGGTAATCGAAAATAGTGACTCCACTAAATCGAATCAAAGTAAGTCTGAAGCACCTGCCAACATCCAAATGCGAACAATGACAACAGCACTCGGAGATGTGAAAGTGCCAGCCCAACCACAACGTGTAGCGGCACCTGCCTATTTAGGAACCGTGTTGGCACTTGACGTCCAACCAGTTGCCTCTGTTTCTTTTTTAATGGATAGTCCATACATAGAAGGGATGCTTGACGGTGTGACAGATGTGGGAGATTCGCTAGAAGCACTGGCTCAATTGAAACCAGATTTAATCATTACCCAACTGAATCAAGAAGAAGCAGTAGAAAAATATTCGATGATTGCGCCAACTGTGGCTATGCCTTACAATAGCTTTGAAACAATTCAGGAAGAAATACGTTATTTCGGTGATTTATTAGATAAAAAGGACGTCGCTGAAAAATGGATTACCAATTTTGAAAGTCACACAAAAAAATTACGTGATGATGTTCAAGCTGTACTTAATGAGGGAGAAACAGTGTCCGTCATGCAGGAATACGATGGAAAAGTATTCTTATTTGGACCGAAATCTGGGCGTGGCGGTCGAATTATGTATGAAATATTAGGTGCAACTCCACCTTCAACAGTGCCAGAACATATGCTAGCAGAATCATTTTATGAGTTTTCGTTAGAAATGCTTCCTGAGTATACAGGAGATTATTTGGTTTTAACAACTAAATCGACGTTAGAGGAACTGCAGGCTGATCCGATTTGGGGTAACTTGCCTGCAATTCGAGATGGAAAAGTATACTTGTGGAACGAAAGTCAGTCATGGTTTCGAGACCCGATTGCTGTAGAAGGGCAAATAGACAACTTAGCTAAATGGATTATTGAAGCTGCCAAAACAAAATAAAAGTGTAGCTAAAGAACGTCTGTGATATATAAAAATCAAACATTATTATAGAAAAGAGACATTTCGATTTTGGAAATGTCTCTTTTATCATGTCATTTCAGAATATATTGTAGATACCCCTATAGTCCAAATGACAAATCATATCTATTTAATAAGTGAAGGATTGTAAAAGAGTTCAATGTAACAATATGTGGGTATCGATCAAGAAATTAGTAATACCATTCTTGAATTATATGGAGAACCCCACTAAACATGGTCAATAAACTCCAAACATTTTTCCAGCATCCTAGGTACGATTGGTTACTAGAAACTTTCTATATAGGTTTTGAAGATGTTTTTTGATTGTATTTTCACTGACGAATAATTGCTGAGCGATTACTATGTTTTTCAATCCTTTGAATACAAATTTAAAAACTTTTCGTTCTGTCATTCCATCGTGATGGAGGGAATAACTATGGCTCTTATTTTTATTAAAAGTAACTTCTATAGTATTATTTATTGCATACGATTTATTTAATACATACAAATATTGTAGGAATAAGGAAAAGCTGAAGTCTATAGTTGTAGAATATCAATGAGGTATTCATCCTGTATTATGTAAAAAATTATGCGCTGTGAGAGCGATCGAGATGGGTAAAGGTACGTGTTACTGAATCTCGATACGTTTCATAACGTCAAGAGCAATATCTCTTCGGAGCTTAACATTTTTTCTCATTATTTCGTTATGCTGAAAATAAAGACCACTAGAGAATAATGCTGTAGTTAGATTTCAAAAATATATGAACCTAGTGTTATAACACAAGTGAAGAATTGCAAGCCATCCCAAACAGTTTTGTGGTTCAGTTCAACTTTGTTCAAAATCAGATTAATTTTTAGCAGTAAAGTCCATTAAAGTTTAGCTTTTTTGATCAATTTGTTTATTAAACTAACAAAAATACTTGCAACAACTATTATAGTACTGTACAGTACTAATTATGACAAAGGTAAAATTAATGAATCAAAAACGTGTGATTGAAGTAGCTGCAACTTTATTTTTAGAAAAAGGATTTGCTTATACAAGCATGGATGAATTAGTTCGTGTAAGCAAAGTATCAAAGTCTAATGTGTATTATCACTTCTCTAATAAGGAAGAATTGTTGGAAGGGGTCGTTGATTATTGGATTGAAATGTATCAATCTGCAATTGATGGCTTACTATCTCAAAACCAATTATTAGTTGAAGATCGTATCCAATTGTTTTTAAAGCAATTATCACAAGGAGTTCAGACGAGAGAATATAAGGGGAGCTGTCCATTTATTACGCTTTATATTCAAAGCCCAACAAATGCCACAAAAGTAAAAGAGAAAATAGGTCTTTTCTTTATAGGATTACAAACGAAAGTTTCTCTATTACTTAAACAAGGAGTAGAGAATGGTGAATTTAGAAAGACAATTAATATTGACGAGGTTGCATCTCTTTTTATTACAAATCTTGAAGGAGCGCTATTTATTTCAGAAACACTGAAGGATGCAACTGTCATCATGAAAACAGCAGATCATTTTTTAAACTTGCTTCGATAAAAGAAGCATTTTTTTTCACAACAAATTAGTACTGAATAGTACTAAAAGGAGGATTTATATGAAAACAATATTTTTAACAGGTGGAACAGGGTTTATTGGAAAGCAATTAGTGCAGGAATTAGCCAAAGAAGAGCATGTTACAATTCTTCTATTAGTGAGATCGAAAAGTAAAGCAACACGCATCTTTCAAGAAAGAGGCATCTTAAAAGAGGCAGTTATGCACTTTATTGAAGGTGATTTGACGAAATTAGACTTAGGTCTAAGTGCTGAAGATAAGGAGTTGGTATTGAAAACGGATGTGATTATTCACGCAGGTGGTCCCATGGATATTCAAGCGACAAGTAAAGAGGCAGCTTCCGTATTTTTGAATGGTGCCCAACATATTAGTGAAATCGCTAAAAATATTCATCAATTGAAGGGATTGCAACAATTTATACATGTAGTAGGCTATATGAGTCCCTTTGATGATAGTAATAGCAAGATGGCGATAGATGTGTTTAAAGAAGGAAACAATTTTTTGAAAATAAAAAATCCATATGAGAAGACAAAGTTTTTAGCAGATCTTTATATCCGTCAACAGGCATCAACAGTAGGTTATCCGCTTTCAGTAATTAATCCGCCAACAGTAGTTGGTACTAGTAAAACAGGGAGTACGGAGCAAACAGGAGGCTTAGGCTTGCTTGTGATGAGTATGCGAAAAGGGCTCATGCCAGTGATTCCTGGAGGTAAGGAATATAGATTACCACTCATTGCAAACGATGAACTAGCAAAGTTTATTGTGCAGGTTTTCAGATTGGAGCAACCAACTATACAAACCTATACACTTGTTGAAGATAAACAATATGATCCGAATATTTCTGAATTATTAGATGCTATGTCAGAAAGTATGAATATGAGGGCACCTAAAATCTCTGCACCATTGCCATTTATGAAAGCACTTATGAATAGTGGCGTTAGCAAAATAACCCACATTCCTGCTGATGGGCTGAACTTTATTACAAATCGAACATTTTCAAGTGGTTCAGTAAAAACAATTATGGGAGAAGATTGGTTTAAGGAGACAAATGTAATGAAATTTTTTCCAGCCGTAGTAGCTGATCTGGATTATCGCATGATGTATCAAAATGGTCAGGACAGCCATTTATTTAAACGAACATTATGTAATAATACTACCATTTACCAATCACAAGGAGTGGGTAAACCGTTTATACTATTACATGGTTTATTAAGTGATGGAGAGGATTTATTTCCTTTAGGGAAAGAGCTTCATGAAAAATCGGGTCGACCTGTATGGATCATGGACCTTCCAGGTTTAGGACGTTCTCCTTTTATACGTGAGAAAAATCTTTTAAATATCTATTTGAATGTATTGAAAAAGTTATTGGCGAAAGCTTCTAACGGTGCCCATCTAATTGGCCATTCATTTGGTGCGTATATTCTTTTGGAAGCATTAGTACAAAAATACATAGATGAGAAGTATACCATTACTTTACTTCAGCCACCTGTTGTGAAAAAGAATGCTAAATCGATACAAGTTCCTCAATTTATGAACAAATGGACATTGAAATTGGCAACTACTAAATTGATAGGGCATTATTTAATAAGTAATGGTTTATTTGAAAGTACGGAGAGTATTCCTAAACATTATATTGAAAAAATTAGTAAAAGTTTTACTTCTCCTAGAATTTTAAATACTACGGTTCAGCTTAACAGTTTACTTTTGAAAACCGGCCAAGGTGATTTCAATGAAGTAACAAAGTATAAACTTCGCATTATTTGGGGTGATTATGACCAAGGCTATTCTGCTCCTTCGCACCTGGGTAAGGTTGATTTTGTTCCATATGGTCATCATTTTCCTCTTAACCATCCAAGTGAAACGGCTAATTTGGTATTAAAATAGTTGCTAGCAGATGAGAGTGCGGGATAAATAAAAAGTGGGTAGTAAGATCGTGCAAAAGAAGATGAAATCCTGTCTCAAGTGTCCAAAACTATCTGACCTATGACAAATTATAAAAAGTACATCAATTAATTTAAGTAACATCCAATGATTTTATAGTAATCAGGAACAATCAATAAAATTAATAAAGACACCCAGGATTAACTAGTGGTGTCTTGGATTCTGTTTAAATACTATAGACTGTGAAAATCGCCTAATTTTAATGGATTTTTATGATAAGATTTATACAATTTTTGGAGTGTATGGAAGTTCTTATCTAAAATGAAAATAAATCAAGGTATATGAGAGGGTGTCAGGAAGTTCTTGTCCATATACAACAACATCTCATGGGTAGTTGACGTATCCAAGCCCTCCTCCCGGGCGAAATAATTTTAGTTAGTTTACATAATATAAAACCTTGGTCACTACTTTCTTATTATTAAAAGCTTCCTATAATTTATCGTTCAAAAGGGAATTATTCGTTTAAATAATACTAATTATCGTTTAATCTAGATTCTCCTTAAGACGATTAAAATATTCATCGTAACAATTAATTGCACTTCCAATTGTCAGACAATAATCTAATCTAAGCCAACAGATGCTGCAGAGAAGCGCTAGAAGAGGTAGGTGTAAAGGTAATAAGGGGGAAGGATTGGAACGCAGAAGTTAAATTTAATGGCAATCAATATTTTTTCATCTGAGAATAAAAATTATAAAAGGGGTCACTGAGTTAAACTGACCCTAAATGAGGGAAGATGTGACGGTCAACCAAAATCTGATTGACGAGATTTCTAATAAGGAGCTTGCTACTAAGGATTTGGGCTTGCCTTTTTTTGATTTTAAAAATAATAAGTTAGATCTTTTTTGTGACATTCATGTAACAAACCGATATTACTCTAGGTATGGAGGTGTGTTACATGAAAAAAATTCTATCAATCATGTTAATTGCTGCAATATTAACAAGCGTTCTTACGGGATGTAAGGAAGAAAAAATGAATACAGGTATAGAGAGTAAGCCACAAATAAACAATTTAGACTTTAACTTTAGTGTGGATCCTGAGACACTTGCGCTTGAGGTGGAATCCAATGGAATTACTGAGAAATTATCTGAACCATTGGGGAAAATGAAAGTTTCAAATTTAAAAGACAGTGGAGATAATATTAGCTGGACCTATTCAGAACAGGGAATTAAGGTTGATATCGAAAAAAAAGATAAGTATGTTGATGTAACCATAAAATCCAGCAAGGATGAAGACAACATGTTTGCATGGCCAAAAGTGAAAGGTGACGGATATATGCTCCCATTAAATCAAGGGAAGTATATCCCAAGCAATGATTCAATTTGGAAAAATTACTTAAGTGAAGAAAAAATGAAGGTAATTGAGGCTTTATCTATGCAATTTTTTGCAGTTGATAAAAGTGGGTATTCACTAGTATATATAATTAAAAACCCTTATAATAGTGAAATTGTTTATCATACAGAAAACGATATTGAGTTTACTTTTAATCATGAGTTTCCAACTATTAATAAAGAGAAGGAATATGGTTTCAGAATATATTTAACGGAAAAAAATCCAGTAGATGTTGCAAAGACCTATAAAAATTATTTGATTGAACAGGGGAACTTCAAAAGCTTGGCGGATAAGGCTAAAGAAAATAGTAATATCGAAGAGCTTTATGGAGCACCTCATGCTTATTTTTGGGACAGAACTGTGATTTCAGAAGAAAATATTAAATGGGCAAAGCTGAGAGACAGTTTTCCCGAAAAACTGAAATTATGGATTCAGGGGCTATTAACTACTAATGTTGAGGATGGATCAGAGCTTTCATCAGCTTTTGAAGATTTAAAAGCCTTAGATTATGTAGATAAATACAATAAAAAAAGAATAATAAAAGCCTTAAGTGCCGTAATGCAACTAAAGGAATTCTATAATCCGGAAGTATTTACTGAAACAGATAAAGATACTCAGAGGCTGTTAAACAAAGGAATAGAAAAATTAAATCCCGTTGAATTAATTGACCTAAATAAGAGATTATTAAAAAGCATGCTTGGAGATGTAGTTGACCCAATAAAGAAGTGGGCAGATGCTAATACTGTAGATGTGATAAAGGACATGAAGGATTCTGGGCTAGAACATATGTGGATCGGCTTGGATGATTGGCAGGAAGGTTTCATTAAACCTGAGTTAGTAAAAGATGCAGAAGAATTCGGCTATCTATTTGGTACCTATGATTCATATCATTCTATCCATGAACCAGGTAAAGAGAAGTGGGAAACTGCTAAGTTTAAGGATGCTTCACTTTACGAGAATGCAACTGTAACAAATAAAAATGGAGAAAAGATTGAAGGATTCCAAGGTGCAGGTAGAAAGTTGAATCCGACGCTTGCAATGCCTAGTGTAAAAGAAAGAGTAACTTCGATTTTAAATACCGGCTTAGCATTTAACTCATGGTTTTTAGACACAGATGGCACTGGAGAAATCTTCGATGACTATTCGCCAGAACATATTACTACTGAAAAGGAAGATATCCAGGCTAGGATTAAGAGAATGGAGTATCTGCAAAAAGAATGGGATATGGTAGTAGGAACTGAGGGCGGAAATGATTTTGCTAGCAAATCTATTGCCTTTGCACATGGAATAGAAACGCCATCATTTTCTTGGATGGACGAGGATATGGCAAAAAACAAACAAAGTGAGTATTACGTAGGGAGATACTATTCGAGTAATGGTGGAGTTCCCGAAATGTTTTCTAAACAAATACCACTAAAGGATAAGTACAAGAAGTTATTTTTGGATTCAAACTACACGATCCCATTGTATAAGTTGGTTTACAACGATTCAGTGATCACAACTCATTGGTGGGGATGGGGAACCTTAAAATTTAAAGACGAAATAACAAATAGAATGTTGTATGAGATACTTTATAATGTTCCTCCTTTATATCATATAGATAAACACGAGTGGGAAAAACATAAAGAAACAATTGTAAGGCATTCAAAGGTATGGTCAAATTTTAGCAAAAAAGCAATAACGAAAGAAATGACAGATTTTAAAATTATATCAGATGATAGACTCGTTCAAATGACTGAATATGGTGATGCATTAAGAGTAGTCGCAAATTTTTCAGAAGATGAATTGTTGAACTATCAAGGCAAGACAATACCAGGAAAATCGGTGTTAATTATTGATGGAGATAGTAATACTATCTATTCACCGGAAAAATAAGCGTGAAATTCGCAATAGTATAACTGCTAATAATTTTCCTTGAGATAATCTTCAGAGAGGCTAAATCTGAACGCTAAGGAATAAGTTTACAAGAAGACATAGAAGTAGCTTATCCATTGTGAGGGTTCATTGAAAAAAGGATTAAAAAAGTAATAATTACGTATGCTGCAGTTAGCGTAAAAATATTAGAAAAAAGGTGAAGTTTACGTTTTAAAATGTACCCTATAAGATAGACACTTTCAAAGAGGTCATCTTATAGGGTATTTTGTTTATGTTGTAGAAGAAATGCTGAAGTATGAACGTTCTCACAGCAAGAGCTTCGTTGGCTATTAGAACGACTATCCATTCAGCAGCCAAAGGCAATTGTGAAATCTGCAAAGGGTGTCTTTAAAGCGGTCTATTATTAATGATGCCTTTATCCATATATGAAACTGAAAGGAAATGTGGTAACCGATTTGACGAATGTTAATCCGAATTAAGAAGAGGTGGAGTCAGATTTATGCGGATACAACGATAAGGACAAACATACCCAAACCATGCTTTTGGGTGTATTTTTACTTCAACTTACGTGGCAGAATAATGAAAAATTAGTTAATATTAAAAATAAATATTTTTGTAAAGAAAAGGGGAGAAATTTATGTTTTTTAATGAAGAAAGAGAGTCTATTTATAAAGTTATTTATAATAGGAGAGATATTCGAAGTTTTTTATCAACTCCTATCCCTGAAAACATTATACATAGAATATTAAATGCAGCTCATCATGCACCTTCAGTAGGATTTATGCAACCTTGGAACTTTATTTTGATTTCCACTGACGAAATTAAAGAAAAATTGGCTTGGGCAGCAGAAAAAGAAAGCAGAGCATTAGCTGTTCATTATGATGGGGAGAAAAAAATGAAATTCCTTGATTTAAAAATTGAGGGTTTAAAAGAAGCTCCTATAACTATTTGTGTTACATGTGACCCTACAAGAGGAGGTTCCCATGTATTAGGACGAAATTCAATCCCTGAAACAGATATATTATCAACAGCTTGTGCTATTCAAAATATGTGGTTAGCTGCTTGTGCTGAAGGACTTGGAATGGGGTGGGTAAGTTTTTATAAAAAGAATGATATTAGAGACATTTTAGAAATACCACCACACATCGATCCCATTGCTCTTATATCAATCGGTTATACTGAAAATTACCCAGAAAAACCCATTTTGGAGTTAGCTAATTGGGAAAAAAGGCGTTCTTTAGAACATCTTATTTTTGAAAATAAATGGGGACAAAACTAAAAACTTATTAATCTATCAGGGTGCGTTATGGGTAGTTTTGAAACACAAAAAGGAATAATGTTACAATCTGTAGGATTATATTAATATATGAGGTATTTCTTAAGAAATTATTACTTTACTTTTTTACACTATCGCTGTTCCTATTTATAATGGGTAGTTCACGTATCCATGCCCTCCTCCACGCAAAATAATTTTAGTTTACATAATATAAATACTTTTGTCACAACTTTCTAGTTATTGGATGGTTCCTATAAATTATCGTTCAAAAGGGGATTACTCGTTTAAATAATGTTAATTATCGTTTAATGTAGATTTTTCCCATATTCATAAAAATTATTTTAAGAGAGATGAACTAAGCTTGTTGTTAAAGAATCAAGATTCAAGTTCATAAGAAAATATATATTGAGATTCTAAAACGGGAATACTTGAAGAGTCGAACATACAAATTTGTATGTTCGACTCTTTTTACACATTATATAGAACCAATGGATAACTTTTTTTATATAGTTGAATTGACTCAGAAAAGATTACTAAAGGAGTGAAAGTAGCGACAAGTAATAAATTTGATACTCTGAATTTTTAAAAAGTATTTAAAAAAGGTGTTGATTATGATCTTGCAAAATCTAATAAAAGACAAAAGTGAAGCAACCTAGGTTCATTTAAATAAATTTAAACAAGTGTTAATGAACACTTTAACATTTTAACTTAGGTGTTGGATTAACTCCAAGTACTTTTTTTGAATAATATCCAAAATCAAACGTGATTCGAGACACTAAAGAAACTGTAATACTTAATATTTCAAATGGAATGCCACTTAAACCAATACCTGTAATATTTGCTTCACTACCAGAACGGTATCCCATAAAAGTTGGTAGAGTTTCTTCAAATGATATATGATGAAATGCTTTACATTGAGAGAACACTTGAAAAGCGCTTTGGTAGACCTCAAGTGAGAATAAATTGAAGGGAATTTTAGAAACTGCATAAATTTTTATGCAGTTTTTTCTTTACTTTCAAATAATTATTTTGTAAGATAAAGCCAACTTCAAAAGTGGCCAGACCACTTTTGGATTCATTCAGTAAGAGACGCCATCATCTGAAGATGGTGGACTTTGTTTCTTTTTAGTCGGTATTCAAACACCTACTGAATGAAGATAAAGCCTTTGGATGCATTGTTTATCTGCGCGAAAGGAAAGCGACAATAATAATTATTCCAAGGCGAATAGATTGACCGAGGAGTTGATCGTATGGATAAAAAAACCGAACAAAAGAAAGTGTTTTTAGATATCGTCCAACAATTACGACAACTTATTAAAATAGAAAAAATACAGGCTGGTGAAAAGTCACCTTCCGAAAGAGCTTTCAGATGTACAGGTGTCGGGCGATCCTCTGTGAGAGAGGCATTGCGAAGTTTAGAGTTATTAGGTCTTATTGAAACGAGACATGGGGAAGGACCTTTCTAGCTTCTACAAAGGCATCAGCTCTTAGAAATATTGTCGATGTTTATATTAGAAGACATGAAAAGGAAACCATTCGCTTTATAAGTTGTACAGAAACTCTGCGAGCACTACCAGTGTGGGGCAGTTTTTTTGTAAAGCTAGAGATAGAAAGTACGATTAATTGTCGGGATGTTTTACGAGAAATAATCATCACGTCAGGAAATCGTCTTTCGCTAAAAGTCTGGTTTCAGTTAGTAGTTTATGGCGATGACCGTTTAAATCGAAACTCAACAGAAGAAGAAAAATTAATCATTCGAACTATGTTGAAATCGATGCAGCTTGGCTATGAAAAAGAAGCATTTAAAGCTTACCAACAGTGGATGAATGCTGAACAAGGCATTTAGACAACAAAGGGGGAGTAAAACATGGCAATACGTAGCTTATTTAGTAAAAAGAAAGAGGACGGACAGGAAAAGGGATTTCCAGAAGGACTTATGACAAAATGTCCAGAATGTTGTCACATTCAGTTAACAAAGGAACTAGAAAAAAATCATAAAGTGTGTACAAAATGCGACCATCATTTCAAAATGACTGCACAGGAGCGCGTAGCTTATTTCTTAGATGAAGGTTCATTTGTTTCAATGGATGATCATTTACAAACAAGTAATCCACTTAATTTCCCTGATTATGTAGAAAAAATTTCAGTGGCTAAACAACAAACGGGATTAAGCGAAGCTGTACTGACTGGGTTAGGAACTCTTGATGGAGAAGAAATTGTTGTAGCCATTATGGATTCTCATTTCCGTATGGGCTCAATGGGCTCCGTTGTAGGAGAAAAAATCACACGTGCCGTTGAAAAAGCTATTGAATTACGTGTACCGGTTATTATTTTTACTGCTAGCGGTGGAGCGCGCATGCAAGAAGGTATTCTATCATTAATGCAAATGGTAAAAACGAGTGTGGCATTAAAACGTCATAGTGAAGAAGGACTATTATTTATTTCGATCATGACGCATCCTACATACGGTGGCGTTTCAGCAAGCTTTGCCTCTGTTGGAGATATTAATATTGCGGAACCACAAGCATTGATTGGCTTTGCTGGTCGCCGTGTCATTGAAGAAACATTAAGAGAAAAATTACCAAGTGATTTCCAAAAATCAGAGTTTTTACTAGAGCATGGTCAGCTTGATGCAGTTT
This sequence comes from Lysinibacillus sp. GW247-5R2A, assembly GCF_059424475.1. Taxonomy (NCBI): domain Bacteria; kingdom Bacillati; phylum Bacillota; class Bacilli; order Caryophanales; family Bacillaceae; genus Lysinibacillus; species Lysinibacillus sp. GW247-5R2A. The sequence continues at coordinate 111,060 of NZ_JBWKZL010000002.1, forward strand.
TCCATAGGAAGGATTTACGAAACCAAGTAGCAATACTTGTAAAAATGCATACAAAAGGCGGTGTGCAACATGTCTAAAAATTTAGCTTTTGAAGAACCAGTAATACAATTACGAGAAAAAATTGATGAATTAAAAACGATTGCTACAGAGGCAGATGTAGATATGACAAGCGAAATCGAAAAGCTTGAAACACGTCTAACACAGCTAGAACAATCTATTTATGCCAATATGAAGCCATGGGATCGTGTACAGGTTGCTAGACATCCAGAACGACCAACAACTTTACAATATATAGAAGCTATGTGTGAAAACTTTATTGAGTTACATGGAGATCGTACATTTGGTGATGATGCAGCTATTCTTGGAGGAATTGCTCTCTTTGAAGGACAGCCCGTAACAATTGTTGGACATCAGCGCGGAAAATCAACTAAAGAAAATATTAGACGAAATTTTGGTATGCCACACCCTGAAGGATATCGTAAGGCATTACGCTTAATGAAGCAAGCTGAGAAATTTAAGCGCCCAATTATTTGTTTTATTGATACAAAAGGAGCCTATCCGGGTAAGGCAGCCGAGGAACGCGGCCCAAGTGAAGCCATTGCTAGAACTCTTTCTGAAATGGCGATTCTAACAGTACCAGTTATTAGTATTGTTATTGGGGAAGGCGGAAGTGGTGGTGCCATTGCATTAGGGGTAGCAAATCGTGTCTTTATGTTAGAGAACTCAACGTATTCGGTTATCTCGCCTGAAGGGGCTGCATCGATCTTATGGCGAGATGGTAGCCTAGGGAAGCAAGCTGCAGAAGCAATGCGTATAACAGCACCTGACTTAAAAGAGCTCGACGTTATTGATGGAATAATTCCTGAAATAACTGGTGGAGCACACCGCAATGTTGTGAAGCAAGCATCCTATATAAAAGAATGTATAAGCGTCACACTAAAAGCATTGAATTCTCTAAATGGCGAACAATTAATTGAAGATCGCTATGAGAAATTCAGAAAGATTGGACAATATACAGAAGCTTAAATTCATTTTTAGGTTATTGGACATGTGAATTTGTTCGTAAAGAGATAAAAAAATGTTTCTTAAATAAATTAATATCCTAATGATGGAAGAAAAAAGATTGATCATTTATAATAAAGTTCGATTATTTGTAATATAATTTGATAAAAATAACTTGGAATTTAAATAAAACCCACGCATTTTGATCAAACTTTGTTCAAAATGTGTGGGTTTCTTCTATTGATAAAATTATAAAATCAACGATTGCAACAAACTTTATTCCAAACCAACATCAACAATTGATGTCGATTCCGTTTTATAATTTCATTTTAATTATTATAAATAATTATTATCCGTACAAAATCATCCCATTATCGAAAAAAAGGAAAGTTATCGTTCAAGTATCTAAACCCTCATCCTCGCGAAATAATTTTAGTTTACATAATATAAATTATAGGAAGTTGTGTTTCATTAAAAAGTATACTAATAATAATGAGACGAAATTGAAAAAATAAGCGTATTAAAGCTCAGTTAATTTTGGGACAACAAATTTTATATGAATAATCATTGACTACTGACCGTTGATGCTGCGTTTATAAAATCTTTTTACTTTAGACTCTGCTTAAATTAAATTTAATGAAAATACAACAAGCAGCAAGTTATTTATTTTTATTACTGCTTGTTGTTACCAAACGTTTTTTATTTACAGATGTTCATCTTTACTTTCCATGCTTATTAATGAATAGTACCCATAGTATCAATTCATCATCCGATTAAATAATTCGCTATTCCAGCTAAAACTCCAATTAAAAAATGCACCCTTGATAAAATCACCAATTACCTGATTATTCGATTCTCAAATCTCTTTTCCTCGTTCCAAATACAGTCTTTTTAAGGCTCAAACCCAGCCTGGCTCACATACACTTGATTTTCGGGAAAAACTTCAATAAATCGGTTGTATACATTTTTAAGAACATGTGGTCCGTACCATTCCTCTAAACCAAGTTGAGTGTATTTCTTTTCAATACCAAGTTTTCGTGTGCGTTTACCACCACTACCATCGCCCATGAAGTAGTCGTCGATACAGATCCGATTGACATATGGCTTTAGTTTCAACGGAAAATGGTCCCCGCTTGGTAATATGGGAGCTATAGCGACTTGGGTTGGTATGCCTGCAGCTGCTAATTTTTCCAATGTTTTAAAGCGCGCCTGGATTGGCGGTGCCTTCGGAGTGAAATGTTTTCGTATCGTTTCAGAATCGGTTTCAATCGTCATACTTACTCGAACTTTGTCCTTCAATTGTTGCAGCAAATCGATATCTCGACTTACTAGTGGGCTTCTAGTTTGTATCAATAAGAAGTCAGGTGGATCTTCTACCATAACTTCTAGTAAAGATCGTGTCACCTTTTCCTTTTGCTCTATTGGTTGATATGGATCTGTACTTGATGACATAAAAATGGTTACTTTACCTTTAGCTTTGGCGCGCTGAAGTTCTTTTTTTAATAAATGTGCAGCTCCATTTTTTACATCTACCCAATTTCCCCATTCTCCTTCCCGAAATAGAGATACTGGCATTTCACGTACATAGCAATAGGAACATCCAAATGAACAGCCTGTATAAGGATTAAGTGAATGCGTATATCCGGAAAGGAAGCCAGTCCCTTTATTTAGAATGGTTTTTGGATTTTTATAGAATAATTCACTACTCATGACGGCATCTCCAATCGTTGTACAGCCATAATTAGATTACTCAATGCTGTAATGAAGCTCGCTTTTCCAGATCAAGTAGCCATGTTTTCATTTCTAATCCGCCCCGATAGCCAGTTAATGAGCCATTTTTTCCTATTACGCGATGGCATGGCACCGTAATTAATACTGGATTAGCCCCGATAGCCGCGCCAACTGCCCGAACAGCAGCTGGTTTATTAATTTCATGAGCAATATCGGAATAGGATTTCGTCTGTCCATAAGGGATATCACAAAGTGCCTGCCAGACTGCTTGCTGGAATGGTGTCCCTACGTACTCAAATGGAATCGTAAAGGATTCCCGTCTTCCGTCTAGATACTGAGTAATTTCAACGACAAAGGGCTCAAGTTTTTCAGTATTTTCAACAAGCGGACTTCCTGGAAAGTGTTTCGTCGCCCATTCGACTAATTCCTCAAATGGTTTGTTCTGTGAACCTATAAACACCAGTCCCTTTAACGTTGATGCTATATAGAGGTTCCAATCTTTAAACTTTAGTAAAGACCAGTAAAGTGTTGGCTTATTCAATTTTTCCATTGTCCTGTTCCTCCATCTTCCTCATTTGACGAAACTGCGCTGGAGTCTGGCCCGTTTTCTTTTTAAATAAAGTAATGAAATAAGGCGTATTCGCCATCCCCACACAAATGGCAATATCTCCAATCGCTTTAGTTGTCTGAATCAAATACTTTTTAGCTGCGTGAATTCTTACTTGCTGTATATACTCAACTGGCGTAATGCCCTTAATCTTTTTAAATGTTCGCTGCATATGAAACGGACTTCCATGACAAATGCTTGCTAACGATTCTAGCGTTAGTTTCTCTGTGAAATTTTTATCAATATATTCCGTAATTAAATTAACCCACTCGCTATCAGGCAGATTTTCATTAGTAGGCTTGCATCGTTTACAAGGGCGAAAATTTGCACGGAGAGCTTGTTCTGCGTTTTGAAATATGCATACATTTTCTTTGTTTGGAACGCGTGATTTACAAGAAGGCTTACAAAATATCCCTGTTGACTTCACAGCGTAAAAAAATTGATTATTGTACGCTATATCATTATTTATAATGGCTTGCCATTTCTCTTCTGTTATCAGTTCTACATCATTCAAATGACTTTGCGTATAGCTCTCTTTGTGGCCGTGGTTCATTCTATCTGGCATTTTCTCACCTCAACTTATAATATACTCCCTATCCATTCAAAATGGACATTTCAAAGAATGGAATAGCAAAATATTGAAATTTAATGTTTATTTAGAATCGTGAAAAATAATTCCAAGACCATATCGTTCTCCCGAAATAACCGTGCTTACACCGTGCCGTACTATATTTTTGTAATAGCCCTTTTTACCGAGAACAGGTCTGTGGTTAGTTGGAAAGATAAGTGCACGGCCTTGCTCTAACGTAATGACATGCCCTCTGCTTTGAGCACGTGGGATTTGTTCTACTAATAAAGATTCTCCACCGGAAAAGTCTTTCTCACGTTGATTTAATACAATCACTACTTGAAAGGGAAAAAATAGATCGCCATATAAATCTTGATGCAAACAATTAAATCCGCCTGTTTGATACTTTAATAGTAAAGGTGTCGGTCTCGTTTGATTAAACTCCTCACAGGTTTTCAAAAAATCTTGAAGCTGTTCTGGATACTGCTCTGTTTTCTTTAAATAGCTCAGCCACCGATTAGCGGTTTTCGCTAATTCTAAATAAAAAGACTCTCTTAAATGCTGGAGGATGTCGGGTAATGGATACGAAAAATATTTGTACTCCCCATTTCCAAAGCGATATCTCGTCATATTGATTGTCGTTCTATAGGACTCTTCCTCCCCATACATTTCCATGAAAAATTCACATTCCTCTTTTGTTAAAATTGCTGGAAGCTTGGCAAAACCTTGCTCATCTAATTCATTTTGAATGGACTCCCAATCTAAGCTTTCGACACGTGCCTTTATGTCCTGTATCATGTTATCCCTCCTATTTGCATTCTTGATAATTAACACTATAACCCCATCAATCGAAAAAAATAAGGTGTTTAGAATGTAATAGCAAGATAACAAAATTATGAAAGGTGATGATGTGATAAAGTAAAAATGACAGCACTGTATTTTGTAAAGGAGAATGAAAAAATGATATGGCATGAAGTCAAGAATGGTATTGCCATTACCCTACCTGAACATTTCAACATGAATGCCAATCTAGGCTATCTATCAAGAGAAAAGAATGAATGCATGTATGAAATAGAGAACGATAGTATTACAAAAGTGATAAGTATCGGTGGAATTCGGTCCTTAGTACAGATAAACGTCATTAATAATAAACAAATGATTGTTCAATTCTTAAATGAATCTAGCCCTATTGAAAGGTGGCAACGCGAAGAGATTGTCAAATTTATTGATGAGTGGTTTGATCTTAATAACGATTTAACACCCTTTTATGAATTGGCAAAAGAAGATTCTTTACTTGAAGGACCTGCGCGAAGCTTCTATGGATTACGAGTAATTGGCATTCCTGATTTATTTGAAGCTTTATGCTGGGGAGTTTTAGGCCAACAAATTAACTTAGCCTTCGCGTACACCTTAAAGAGGCAATTTGTAGAAAAATTTGGCGATTTCATCGAATGGAATGGCAAAAAATATTGGGTGTTCCCATCGTATGAAAGAATTGCACAGTTAACACCCTCAGACCTTGCAGATATTAAAATGACGGTGAAAAAAAGCGAATATATCGTTGGCATTGCGAAATTAATGGCCAGTGGAGAATTGTCGAAGGAAAAATTAATGAAAATGGATTTTAAAGATGCTGAAAAAAGCTTAATTAAAATACGAGGAGTTGGTCCTTGGACAGCCAATTATGTTTTAATGCGTTGCCTTAGGTTCCAGACAGCCTTTCCAATCGATGATGTGGGTCTTATTAATTCCATAAAACTATTACAAAATATGAATCGAAAGCCGACGAAAGATGAAATCTCGGAATTATCGATGCCATGGAAAAACTGGGAATCCTACGCCACCTTTTATTTATGGCGTGTTCTTTACTAAATAAACTCTATTTGAGACCAATTATAAAAAGCATGCTTTGAACAAATGAATCAAAACATGCTCTCTGCGTCTTCGCTTCAAAGCTCAGAGTAAGGCTGTAAATCTTTCACACATTCCATCGTTGTCTTTAAAAACGCTTTCACAGCGGGAAGGGATTGCTTCTTTGATCGAGTAATAATGCTTATTTCACGGGAAGGTTCGGGTAAGAGAGGTTTTACAATGGTACCTTGTAAATTATAGGGTAAAGCTAGCTCTGGCATGATGGAAATGCCTAACCCTTCCCGTACCATAGCAATGATAGTTTGATTATCTTCCACATTAAACTGGATGTTTGGGGAAACTTCCTGTTCCTTTAAAAATTTCATTACACTTACCTCACATCCTAGCTTGGGCATAATAAAAGCCTCCCCTTGAAGATCTTCCACTTTTACTTGTTCCTTGATTGCAAGATGATGATGAATAGGTAATGTGAGGACTAATCTATCTCTTAATATAGGAATTGTCTCCAAATGATCCAAGTGGTTACTTAAAGACGTGAAACCTATATCCACTTTCCCCTCTTCTACCCAGCGCGTTATTTGATCATAGCTGCCCTCATAAAAGTTTATTTCAATGCCCTTAAATTCTCCTCTAAACCTTGATATGATAGTAGGCAACACTTTGGATGAGAAGCTTGAAAAGCTACCAATATTTATTTTTCCATTTTGTATACCTAAAATGGAAGCGGTTTCTTGTTTTATGCTTTCGGCTTCTGATAGGATATTTCTCATATGTTTTATAATCCGTTCGCCACTATCAGTTAATGAGATTCCATTTCTCCCTCTATTCAAAAGTGTAATACCGAGTTCTGATTCTAAAGAAGCGATATTATGACTGATTCCGGATTGTGTCATCGCCAATATTTCCCCTGCTCTTGTGAAGTTACCCATATCAACTACTTTGACGAATATTTCTATTTGCAACAGGTTCACAATAAAACCCCCATGTACGATTAATCTTTCCATTCGACTTCCTCATGTTGATGATCAAAAACATGAATTTTACTTATTAATTCTATCATAATACAATAATCTTAGAATAAAGGAGGAGATCGCCATGACTAAAAAGATAGAATTCTTTTATGTAGATGCTTTCACAACAGAAACTTTTGGAGGAAATCCAGCGGGCGTTATACCGAATGCAGAAAACTTAACAGACGAGGACATGCAGAAAATAGCGAATGAATTAAACCTATCGGAAACTGCCTTTCTTGTACCGACATCGAATGCTAATGCCAATTATAAAATAAGGTATTTTACACCTACCAAAGAGGTTGATTTTTGCGGTCATGCCACATTAGGTACAGCATGGTTAATGGCTACTAAGTACAATTGGATGGATAAGGACGATAAAATAGTCTTTGAATCCAATATAGGCCTAATTCCTGTAAAATGGCTGATGGAAAATAATCAATTAACGCGAGTATCTATGACGCAAGTACGTCCCCAAGTAAAAAGTATCGACATTAGCCCAGCAGTCGTTGCGGATCTTGTCGGTATACATGAAACAGACATTGATGATAGCTATCCAATAAAAATAGCGAATACAGGTGTCCCACATCTTATGGTTCCCGTGAAGACCCGTCAAGCAATTGACCAAGCAGAGCCTAAATTAAACGAGCTTAAAAAGATGAACAATGATTTTAACATATCAACCACCCACCTCTTTACTTTTGATACAAATGGGCAATTTGATATTTATACAAGAGATTTTTGCCCCAATATAGGAATTGATGAAGATCCAGTTACAGGTGCGGCAAACGGAGCATTAGGCGGTTATTTATATCTTGAAAATATACTAGCTCAACAAGAAAGACATCAATTAATGATTGGTCAAGGGCATACGATCAATAGACCTGGAATTCTTTATGTAACGATTACACCTGATGCCGAGAACGCTATTATTGAAGTAGCAGGAGCAGCAGTTGTTTCCATTGAGGGGATAATATTTGTATAAAGAGCACTATATGCATTATTTTCGGAATTTTTAGTATTTATTTTTTTAATAAAATAAACTTCTCTAAATGCTTCGCTTTTGCGCATTTAGAGAAGTTTTATTTTTTGTTGAAAACACATTTTAAAGTCAAAATAGGTACCTCAAACCATTACCAATCATATCAATGTGGTACTACTATAACTCTCCACAATTTCTAGACCCATCTCGAACAAAAAGTACACTTCATGATAAAGCCTAAACTTTTTGTTGCCAAGGTTTGATCAAATTGATATTAAAAAAAGAAAAGAGCATGTTTTGGACATAAGTTTGATCCAAACACGCTTTCACTTTGCATAATTTCACCATAGCTAGAGCGTCTCATCCAATTTCTGAATTTTGGAGTGGGACATTAAATAGACATTGCCTAAAATGTCGATGTTACCTTCCTTTACACGTACAGCGCAATCCTTGTTCGACGCATATATATTTATTTCTTCCGATAAAGCAGACAGCTGGTCTTGCACCAACTCCATGTTATTTTCAAGATCAAAATGCGATAGGACGGAAAAATTGTCAAGACCGATTCCGTCATATAAAGAGTTTTTTTCAACTGGATAGCCAAAGTTTTTCGAGCATAACCATTTAGCAGACATATTGATGGCTCCTGCGCTTGCCCCCATCACAACCGCTGTGCTTTTTTTGATTAAATCCGACAATTCATAGTCTAGTAAAAACTCATTTTGTTTAAGCGTATCTCCACCTAACAAAAAAATGGCTGACGCATTTAGTATAAAGGTTTGGGCATCTTCCTTCTGTACGTGATCATTAATTAAATGATAGTCATCGAATAGAATACCTGCTTGGTCAAGCCATGAGCGTTCAGTAGCACCCTCCTCTTCATACAAAAATGGATTCGAGCTAATCATAGCAAGCGATTTTCTATCAGTGATATCCTCCTGTAACACCCTGACTAGATTCTCTGGAAAAAAATCATTAAACCAACCTAAATAATAGTGTGTTTTCATATGTACCTCCGTTACTCATTCTGTTTCTTGCCACCTACACAATACGCTCAATATGTTCTGCTTGTGGTACTAATAGTAATGATTGTGAATTAATTTTATCAAATTATTCCAAATAATACATTCTCAGTTACCCGCTTCATAGGTACATCAACTATAACTCTTTGAAGCATATATGAATTCGGATTGGAAATCCGCCAACTTGCCATCCCCCTCACTAACAAGTTTAAGTAAAAAAGCTGCCAATGACAGCCACACACTTTAAACATCCGTTATGTTTAAGTAAATTATCGTCCGTCATACCATGCCAGTGCTTTTCGTTTCCTTTAAATCTCCATAAAGCTTTATTTCATTAGGATATGATGTTAAATAATCCCGAAAAGCAAGATGCCTTGTGATTTCACCGCTTCCAATCTGATAAAAATAAACGTAATGCGTGCGATGGTTCCCCCTTTTTGAAAGTATCTACGCGGTGCTATTCCATTTTCCCCTTTAGCAACATACCCAATTTTTTGCATCTCTAAATTGAATGTATCAACGAGATGAATATCATTCACAACAGCCATAATGTCTACGATTGGTTTAGCCTTTAACCCAGGAACAGTTGAAGCCATTGCTCATCGTACAAGCTGAAACTAGTTTTTGCAAAGTATTTCCTCCTAAACACTTCATTAACCACCACTTCATCCATAATGTTCGTGTTTTACATTAAATCAAATGTGTCCAGCCGATGAGCAAATCGCATTTACTCATTAAAAACACGAACGATTATCGATTATAGCATCATTATCGCGCGCTTTTCGTTCTCTTCATCGTTATAGTAGTTAAGCATTTATATGATCTTTTAAGAATTGTATAAAAGGTTGCTCAGCTAAATCGGATTTCCGCGAGCAAATAAATAAACTTTGCTGAATATTTGCCTGCTCAATATACACTTGAGCTAATTTTCCACTTGTTATACTTTCAGACACACTGTAGGACGGAGCTAAAGTCATACCGTATCCTGACTCCACTACTTTAATGGATTCATGTAAGCCCTGCATTTGAAGTCCTAGTTTAGGTAATGGAGCATTGAACGTGTAAAAAATAGACTCCAATAAATCGAGTGTCGAGCTGCCGCGTTCCCGATATATAAAATCTTCATTCGATAATTCATTCATGGAGACCGTTTGATTGGCTAAAGGATGTGAGGGATGAACGACAAACCAAAACGGGATATCTACTACCTTTTCAAACTGTAAATCGGTATGACCGATTTTACTTTGCACGACAAAACCAAAATCTACTTCATAATTCAGAACTTGGTCTTCCACAGATTGCACATTGCCTAACGATACAAAAAATTCAATATGAGGATGAGCAAGCTTGTACTTAGCGATGATAGGCGGAAGTATGTAATTTATAGGGATATAAGACGAGGCAATATGTATTTTGTCTGCCTTGGCTAAAAATTTACCAAGCTTTTCATCGATTTGTGCTTCTAAGTAAAATAAACGCATGCCTTGCTCGTATAAAAACTTCCCCTCTGGAGTTAATTGAATGCCACGCCCTTTGCCTTCAATCAATTTAGCCCCTATTTCATTCTCTAATTTCCGAATTTGTATGGTAACCGCAGGCTGACTGAGTAGCATACTATTCGCTGCTGCAGTAATTCCACCAAGTTTGGCTACATTCGTAAAGATTCTCAAAGCATGTAAATTCATGCCATTCCCACCTTTCTATCCATAAATTATATTTATGAATAAGCAATAAATATATATTTGTTTTATGTATAGTTTATCAGTAATTTAAGGATAGAGGTGATGAAATGGAAATTTTACTACAGGAATGGTTATCAATAAAAGGGTTTATTTTATTTACGATTGGTTTACTCGCGGCCATAATAGGAGTTCTGTTTGGTGCAGCAGGCTTTATTTTGATGCCTTCCTTATTACTCGTTGGCATTCCTATTCATACAACGGTCGCTGTTAATAAATTTGCGACAGGAATATCAGCCCTATCGAATGTAGTTTCATTTGTTATAACAGGACGTTTGTCTGTGAAAAAATACTTTTCTTTCATGATAGTTTCTTGCTTAGGAGGTGTCTTAGGTGCAATATTTGCAATCCTCTTATCGGAGCGAATCATGAACGTGGTTGCTTGTATAAGCTTAATTTTCGCATTTATGATGGTTCTTCGCAGTAATCAATGGATTGTAAAAGATGTCAAGGAAACGGAGGAACAACGTATTAACAAGCTTGTTCCATTTGCAATTTCAATATATGACGGAGGTTTTGGACCAGGCTCAGCACTTATGAATATAACCTATTTCTTAAAAAAACAACACCATTATTTAAAAGCAGTGGAATTAACAAGAATGATTTCGTTATCAAGCTGTACAGGCGCTTTCCTCTTTTATTACTTTACTGGCATTGTCAACTGGGGCATTGCTATTCCTGTTTCACTTGGCTCAATTGCTGGCTCTTTCTTAGGCTTAAAGATTATTCCCCATATCCAAACAAAATGGATTCAAATTATATTACCGATTATTTTTTTATTCTTAATTGTTCAAGTTGTGACGGATTTAATAAAATAAATGTACAAGTCCTACCCTTTATATCCAAAATTTAAGGACATAAAAGGCAGGACTGCCATCATGAATAAAATTTTAAAACAATGACCGTACCCTCACCAGGTGTACTAGAAGCAGCTATTTCCCCTCCATGGGCTACTGTTAATTGTTTAGCGATGCTCATGCCCAACCCCGAACCACTTGTATTTTCCTCTGAATTCGTACCACGATAGTAGCGTTCAAATAATTGATCTAACGTGGATGAATCCATTCCAATACCATTATCCTGAATACGAACAGTGAAGTAATGATCACTTTCCTTCTGCACAATAATAGCAATTCTCGTATTTGTCGGATTATGCTTAATAGCATTAGAAATCATATTATCAATAATACGCGTAAACCATTTCATATCAAGAGGGTATGATATCGGCTCATCAGAAGCATGAAATGAAATATCATAAGAAGTAAATTGCGGATCATTTATAAAATGAATAACGGCTCTTCGAATGACTTCGTTTACTTCTTGCGTTTGACGAACCATGGGCAATGCATTGTTTTTTAGGCGATACGTTAAGCTTAAATCATCGATTAATTCAGACATAAAGGTTGATTTTTCACGTAATGTTTTCCCAATCTGCTGAAACTCTTCTTGTGACCAATTGTAGGGGGCTGATTCAAGGACATGCGCATATCCATTTATAGAAGATAAAGGTGTTTTCAAATCATGAGAGACACCAACAATCCACTCTTCGCGAGTTTGTTCAATTTGTTTACGAAGCTTTTCGTTCTGCTTGAGCTGCTGGTTCAATTCATTCAAGGAATCATTAATTTCTCGAAATAACCGGAAGGACCGCTTCTTCTTACCACGACGATTTAGTGATTTATCTTTTTTCTTAACCTCTTGCTCGTGATAATTACCATCCGCTAATCGTTGAATAAAGTTAACAATATAGAGAACGGGTTGCCCAAAACGTTTACCGTACCAAAACGCTGTGGCGATGATAAATAAAATAAGGGCTACTCCATATAGAAGAAATGCTTTTCCTAAATAGGTATTATGCTTACCTTCCCCCACCTTTCCTGCAGCGAATGGTACTTCAATGACCCATGTCTGCTGTTTCTCTGCATCAAAATGTATATATTGGCTGCCATTATTTCTAAGCTGATCAGCCTCATCCCCAAGTAAATGATCGAGTGAAAGTTTTGCTTGAGGATTTTCCACATGCCCGTATTGTTGGAGGATCTCCCCATTCGCTGAATAAATGGCTAGCGTTCCGTGAGTTTCTTCCAATAGCCGCTCCCCTTGCTGAGAGAGGCGCTTTCCATCCCATTCAATTGGAAGTTTTTCTGCTAGCTGTCGTGCAGGACGTTTTTGACCAACTACAACAAAATAGGTTTGTCCACCCTTCTCCTCCTGGCTAATAATGAGCTCGTATGGGAACGGGATGCTTTTTTGCCAAAAGGCTATTAATTGACCAGCTTCGTAATGCGTTGGAACATCAGATGGTAGTTTGGAAGAGGCCAACATATTTCCGTGAGCATCGATTACTTGTAGCCATTCCTCACGCTTTTCTATAGCAGAAATTTTGTTAGCCTCTAACGACACATGGTCATTTTCAATTGAAAATGTTTGCCTTAAAGTACTATTGCTACTACTTGATACATGCTGTGTGTCAGGTTTACTTTCTAACTGCAATCCAACGTACACTAAAAAAATGATGGTGCCAATTGCTAAAGCTACTAATACAAAAATAATTTGTGAAATAAAGGTAAAGGCAAGTCGACGACTAATTCGATTCATACCAATCCCTCTTTTTGAATTAATTTATAGCCTAGTCCTCTAATGGTTAATAACAATTCGGGGTCCTTCGGGTCCTTTTCTATCCTCTCACGTATACGGCCAATATGTACGGTAACCGTATTATCATCCCCAAAGCTATGATCACCCCAGACAGCTTCATATAACTGACTTTTCGTAAAGATTTGATTGGGATGCTTGCAAAAAAAGAGTAGTAATTGATAGACCTGAGCGGGACAAGAAATGACTTGTCCATCCACCATTAATTCCCCTGCACGCTCATTCACCTGGAATCGGCCAAAATCATAAATGAACGTATTTGAAGATAGGTGCTGTGGTTTTTCCTCCTCATATAATTTAACGCGGCGTAGTTGTGCTTTCATTCGAGCGACTATTTCTAATGGGTTAAATGGTTTTGTAATATAATCATCCCCGCCCATCGCAAAGCCCGTTAATTTTTCTAAGTCTGAGTTTTTTGCTGTAATAAATAAAATCGGGGCATCTGTGGTCTCCCTAATAAATGGACAAATATCAAAGCCGCTCCTATCTGGCAGCATGACATCCAATAAAATCATGTCGTATGGCTTTTTATTACATGCATTTAACGCTTCTTGAGCAGTACTTGCACGATCAATTTGTCGAAAGCCCTCTTTCGTTAAAACCATTTGTAACATATCTAAAATAGCTGATTCATCATCAACTAGTAAAATGGCCACATCTTGTAAATTCATATTTAAAACCTGTCCTTTCCCGTCTAGCATGGAATTCATTTTAACATGTTTTTTCCAATGAATAATACTGCTAGTTTGTCACTACTACAAAGCGAATATAAACAGAACATAAACAACGTTCATAAAAGTTTATTAAGATGTCATCTACCGTTTCGGCTTACGTAAAAATCAGCCTTTATACTCTAGAGAGTGTTAAAAATATATTTCTATTATGGAGGAACCACTATGATTGCTATTTGGAAAAAGGAGTTTATTCAATCATTTCGCAGTATCTTTTCACTTATAACGATTGGCATTTTTATTGCCGTCTCCTATTATTTATCTGATTTTGTCACAAATAGTAGTCTCCTTACTGGCATTAAATTTGCTGAGGCTGGCTATGTAAGTGGACTGGTATTTCTAATTTATATAATGGGCTTTTTATTTATTTTTTCGTTATTTCACGACACCATTAATAGGGAAACGGAAAGTAGGACAATTCGGTTCCTAGTAACGAAAACATCCCGATCTTCTATTATTGTAGGCAAATTATTAGGAATTTTTTCATACTGGTTTATTTGCTTATTAGCGTCATTTAGTATTATCGCATTCTTTTCTCATGAATTTTATATTAAAACATTCGGTAGCTTATTTGTTATGCTAGCGTACATCGTGTCGTTATGTGTGCTACTATCCTGTCTCATTCCTAAGCGATCTATGTCCATGTTTATTGGACTACTAATTAGTATGGCTATTCCTACATTCGGTTTATGGAGCCTTTTTTCAGAAAAACTCTGGTTAAAAATCATTAAATATATGACTCCGTATCATTATATGCTTGAGGGCGGAACATGGGGATGGCTCGTTGTTCTGTTATTTGCAGCTATTATGGTAGGAGTCTCGATACTTAGTCTTCATAGGAGGGATTTGTAATGACCGTAATTGAAACAATGGATTTAAAAAAATCCTATCACAAGCATTTAGTTGTACGGGGCATCGATTTACAAGTACAGGAGGGAGAAATCTTTGGCTTCTTAGGAAGAAATGGTGCAGGGAAAACAACTTTCATTAATATGCTTACAGGGATTGTCCTTCCAACAAGTGGGCAATTTCGAATTTTAGGAGTACCTAACAATCAGCTGGATCGTGTGAAACACAAAGTGGGTGTTCTACCAGACTATACCGAGTTTTATGGCAATGATACAGCTCTGGAACATCTTCAATTTTTTGCAAAGTTACAAAAGCATAAGGTAACTAAACAACAATGTGTGGATTTATTAGAGCAGGTTGGCTTAAAGAATGCGGTCCATGTTAAAACAAAAAAATTCTCGTTCGGAATGAAAAAGAAGCTAGGGGTCGCTCAGGCTGTCATCGGAAATCCAGATTTAATTTTCCTAGATGAGCCTACCTCAGGGATGGACCCGGAATCTGCGTTAGAGATGCAAAAATTCATACGAACATTAGCCAGTCAAAACAAAACTATTTTTATGACATCTCATAATTTAAATGAAGTGGAAAAGCTATGCAGCCGGATTGCTATTATGAAAAACGGCATTATTTCAGGTCTAGGAACCATCGATCAATTACAAAAGCAATTTCAGACAACGATTGAAACAACGATTAAGCTCTTACCTAAAAATGACACGTTGTACCGTCATGCTCGCGAAGAAATCGAAGCTTGGACGACGATTAACTATTCGGATAACCAACATATTACTGTGGCAATACGCGATGAATCCGATATTGCTAGCATTGTGCATTCCTTATGTAAATTTGAAACGGACATTTTTGATATTCAAACGAATCGGCCTTCATTAGAAGAGATATTTATGAAGGACTAACAATACGTAAGCAACTGCTTTTAAAGGAGTTGCTTACGCTTCGTTCTTTCGGTATTTAATGGAGTCCAACAAAGCAGTACATGACTATAAAGATCAGCATAAAGGTTAAAACTGCTCCTAGTACATTTTGATTATACGTACTTTTTCCGTTTATTAGTTTCTTTAAAAAAGTAGTGAAATTTAAAAAATATAAAACTCCTAATACTGGTATGACAAACAACGGTATAAATAACATAACGTACTCCCCCTTTATCATGAAGAATTGCCTCACAAAATAATCAAATAAGCGATATCTTTAGTTTAATAAAAAATGGTCCCATACCTTTTCATCCACCCAGAAAAAACCTTCGTGCGAGCAAGCTGCAAATAAACATTGCTCATCTTCATAAAACATTAAATCCTCTGGTAATTCTGGCGTAATCCAACCAAAAAGTGAGTCGCTACGCTCCTTCAAAAATTGAGCAGTTGTATCGTTTAATAGAAAATAATAAACAAAAGCCGTATTTTCGCCAAGCGTTGTCGTCTCCCATTCATTTTGAACCTTTCTTTCGATAAGCTGATTTTTAATAGGAGCCAATAGCTCATCAACAGCCGCTAACCGTAATTTTTCATTTTCCATCAATTGTCTGTTCTCAACAAAGGCAAAGCGTTACATCGTTTCGCTAGTATATCGATAAGATGTTGATAGCGTTGCCCCATAATATTTTCAGTAATCATCATCAATTTTCATTCCTCCACCTTCTCTATACTCAATTCAAAGCGCTCTATTTCAATCAAATGCCCTAAAAAAAAAGAGCTGCGGGTAGCAACTCCATGATTTTGAAAGAAAGCCATTGTAAAAACACTAAGTGATTATTTTTCCTACCCTTTGCTTGTCATAACGAATGGATGCGAAATCATCAAAGCTTCTGTTGATTAATTCCTGCATCCATTCGTTCTTTTTAGAATGTGTAACGATTACACTTACCCACATCATCTGCATAAAATTCAAAAAACTAGGTCACATTTTTATACTCATGATAATACATGGAATACAAATCATTTAATGTCACTTTCCCAAATGCAAAATCCACTACATTTCTCTCCACTAAAAAAGAGGTAAGCGAACTTAATAAAGCGGCCTCAGAGCTTGGTAAATGAATTAATGTTATTCCATTTGTCAGTGTTTGAAGCTTTATGTTTGGAAACAGCTCGTACAGTTGTTTTTCAGTTGCACTCTCCATATTGTTCACGCGAATCGTTTTAATGTGCGCTTGACTGAAGCCTTCTATTATTTGATTCGTATCCACTAGTTTTCCTTCGTTAAATAAGAAAATTCGATCTGCATATTTCTCTAAATTATCGAGTAAATGAGAGGCAATAATAATAACCTTTCCCTCCGCCTTTTTCTCTACTAATATCTTCGAAATAATTTCTACATTATTTGGATCAAGTCCGTTCATCACCTCATCCATCATCATAATGTCCGTATCCGTAACTATTTGCATAGCAAAGCATAATCGCTGACGCATACCGAGGGAATACGTCCCTGTTTTTTTATTTACATAATGTCCCATATTCAATATTTCGATGGTTTCATCTATCAGTTTTAAATCGGATTGCCACATTGTTGCAAACATTTTTAAATGTTCGCGCCCACTTAAGTGATTATACAAGTCACTTTGGTCTGGCATCATCGACACAAAACTATGAATTTTTACTTCATTTGATTTATTCGAGTAGCAAAGTCCATCTTTAAATACTACTTTCCCTTTCATAGGCTTTACATAATTCATTAACACATTCATAAATGTGGATTTCCCTGTTCCATTTGGTGCAACAAGTCCAATCATTTCTCCTTGCTCAAATGTCATTGAAATATCATTTAACACTGGTTTTTTCGCAAATTGCACAGTAATATTTTGAATATCAATCACCTGTGTCCCCCCTATTTAATTAGCTTATAACGCCTATTCATAACAGTAAGCAGCATGAATAAAATGATGACTACAGCTAAGGCAAGTAACAACTGTAATCCTAAATTGAAATCTAAAAAATCGTTCATATAATAAAAATTTCGTTGTTTTGAAACAATTTGTCCGACTTGAATATAAGAAGTTGGGTAGATTTGAATATCCCAAAAGTAACCAACATATCGGCTGAAATAAAACTTCTCGCCAAAAATAAGGAGTAAGCCAATGGCAAAATTCATCATCTCATTACGGAATAGGATACTGCACAATAATACAACGTTGATGATGACCATAAACCAAGTTAAAAGCAAAATGAGAGTTTGTCCTAAAAACATTCCTAAAGTCATCGGTTCAAATTTACCTTCCTGACGCCACTCGAGATGAGGAGCATACATCGGAGATGGTAAATTGAAATTTCCAAAGCCGGATTGTAAGCCTATAATAATGAGCCCCACTATAAGGGGTACAAATAATACTAAACTCCCTAGTAGAACAACGACCATTTTCACTAATAGCTTTTTCCAATCGCTAATAGGGAATCCTTTGATAATGGATGGATGACGTCGATCTTTTGTGACAATATCAATGGCTAAAAGTAGGACACACACAATTAAAATAACAGGTAGTAATCCCTTTAATAAACGCTCGAACGTTTGAAGCGCTGTTCGCTGTTCGAAAATTTCCGTTGATAATTCATACTTTGCGTTCGCATACGTATCATAACGGGCTGCCTGCTCTAAATAAGCATAAAAGGCATCATCTTCTGCATAATCATTATTTTTTATAAAATACTTTGAGTTATAGGAGAATGAATCACTTTTGTATGTAATCGCATTCGTAAAGTAGTACCAATCACGAGTTACCTCTGCATATTTTTTTAGATTCCCCTCATCTAATGCTTCTAATCTCGCTTTATCTATTGGATTAATTTGCTTAAATATATCAATCGCAAAGATGATGGCCGGATGTAGTCTATATATGTTTTGACCCTCCAACGAATCTAAAAATTCCTGCCGTGTTAAATAGCGAGCCTCAATTTCTTCATATTCGACTTGTTCAATCGGATTATATGCGGGTGCTATTTTAAACACATAAAAGAAGGTTGCAAAAGCTAGCAAAAAATAGATGGCTAAGTTTTTCTTATTCGTAAAAAATTGTTTGAATTCAAATTTGAAATAACTCCACATGCTAATGAGTACCTCCCCTATGCCCTTTTGATTTTTCCTATTGAGAAGAACGTTTTAATAGCGAATAACATTAAAATAATACAGATCAACAATATGATTAATCCTAGATTCATCGTAATATCAACAGGCTGTGCTAAATCTACTGGTACGCCTCGTAAAATATCATTGAAGTTCATGAAATTGAAAGGATTATAGGGAAATACACTAATTAATGATGGGAAAATCATCGGTAAAAAGAACAAGATAAAGTGTACGAATAATGTTAAATACATATTTTTCAGTAATACATTTAATATAATCGACAGCAGCATGACAAAAATGGAGATGACGAACATATAGCCAAGGCTCATCGCGATATATTGGACGGAAGAGATTAATACAGCATCTCCTACGTAAATTCCTACAGGATCTAATGGGTTACCAAGACCATGTATAATCCATAAAGGACTAGCGCAAATAAAAATGAGTAAAAAGCTTGTTAGGATGGTTAATAAAGAAATCATACATTTGGATAAAATATAGGAATCAAAACGAACAGGAAAACCTTGAATTAAACTAAAATGCTCAAAATCATCTAGCAAAATAGAACTTGTTTGGAAGCTAATAAATATGTACCAGCCCGCACCTACATAACTAAAGAAAAATAATAAGAAAGGTATGTATTGAAATAAGTCGGTTATTGTATCCCTTCCCGCATCATTCATCCATTTAAAATAAAGATAGTCCATCGAATTTTGTAATTTAGAGGGTAATAATTCTGCGATATCATGGTATCCTTCTAATTGGAATGCCTCTTGTCTTAATTCAGCAAGCTGAAGGGAAGACTCATAATACATGGATTGTCTGTCCATCGTTAATGTGGCTATTTGCAATGCAATCTTACTTTTCTGCTTCGTTAAATTTTTAAATATGTCGCTGCCATCACCGGTTTCCGAAGCATCCTTTACTTGAAACTTTGATAGGATAGCCTGTGTTGAATAATAATCGCCCTTTTTCTCAATAAGCTGATTACCAACGGCTTGCGCCTTTATATAAAACATAAAGCCAAAAACGATCATTACAACAGCAATTAGTGCAACTAAATTTCTTCGATTTGCTCGCTCAATCACTAGACCTACTTTTAATGCTTTTAACACTGGCATCCTCCTCGCCTTTAATTGTGAAAGTCTTTAGAATACTATGATAATGCTTTGTGGATATTTTTTCAATTTTTTGTATATTAAAGGTTATGAATAGTGCGAATTAAAAGATGGCTATTTATGTTGGATGGATAGCAAATATAATATGAAACTAAAAACTCTCATTACTTTTTAATAGCTGAACTCTTTAACCATTCTAAGTATTTTTCTAGTTGCGTTTTTTAGTTTGTCATTTTAGTAGTAATGATCTAGTGTGTGCTTTTAATTAAAAACGACATAAATAAAAGGACTGCTGTTGACAGTCCTCAAATTTAAAATGGCTAGTTCATAGCCAGTATAATGAAACCTATTTCGGAACCCTATTTTTTCTGCAATTGCAATAGAAGGTTTGTTCATATCCATACAATCCCAATAGGCAATCTCTACGATCATCTGATTTCCCTACCTTTTCTACAATGAAAGTTCCACTGCTACATAGGCTACTCTGTTAATTATCTTCCACCACTAACATTTATAATCTCACCTAGAATATAATTGGCGGCATCAGAAGAAAGGAAGGCAATAACTTCTGCTACTTCTCTAGCTGTTGCAGCTCGTTTAATAGGTACAGTAGAAGACAGTCGCTCAAGACGATGATCGCCAGGAGCGAATTTATCGTGAAAAGGTGTCTCTACTATTCCAGGCGCTACCCCGTTCACCATAATTCCATAGTCAATTAGCTCTCTGGACATGCCAATTGTCATTGTATTTATGGCCCCTTTTGCAGATGCGTAATGGATACTTTCCCCTGCCCCTCCAATTCGTGCAGCCGCTGAAGAGACATTGATGATTTTTCCGGATTTTACGGGAATCATATATGTTAATACAGCTTGGGAGCATAGGAGAACACTAGTGACATTTAATTGAAACGTTTCCTCCCATAGCTCCTCACTCATATCCATAAATGTACTTTGGCGGATGCCACCACCTGCGTTATTTACTAACACATCAATTGTGCCAAAAGAGGAAACCGCTTGTTCAACCATTGCGTTCACTTCTTCTTTATTCCTAGCATTAGCTTGAATGGCAATCGCCTCTCCAGCCTTTTCATGAATACGTTGGACAGCCTCCATGGCCCCATCCACATTTGTATGATAATGAATAATTACTTTAGCGCCCCGAGCCGCCATTAACTCGGCGGTAGCAAGCCCAATACCTGAGCTCGCGCCTGTGATGAGAATAACCTTGCCAGATAAGTTATGCATAGCCTCTCTCCTAATAAATTTTTTACATAATTATACATCTTTTAAAGAAGGTGTCTCTATATAATTTGCCACAATAATTATCACTCTTTTATGTTTGGATTTGACATTAATTCCTTGCTTATCATTTCGATGTCTTGTGAAAAAGATTTTTCTTGAAAGGCATCTGAATAAGTTTTAAGATCTGAGGATGCAACTACTTGTCGCAGTTTTTCCTCATAGGTTTGTACTAGATTATCAAACGTTGGACTTTTCAATTTCAACGCTTTGGCAATCCCTTGTATGATTTTCACTCGATAATAATCCTCTTTTGGCATTCGGGGAACATCCCATTCGCCATTTTGATTAATAAAAATCCTCCGAAGAGGCACTGTTGAGAAATCAAAGTACTTTCCATCTTGATCTGGTTTAGAGAATGGATCAATTAACAAAGAGGCATAACGAATATAGAGCAAATATTCTTGATGGATGGGCTCCAGCTGATTAAAATTCTCTATTTCCTGTCTATCAATACTTTCCGGATGCAAAGGATAATTATCAACCACCATAAACTTTAATAGATTGAGTGGTTGAATATGGAGATAATTCACAACTGCCATCATTTCTTTCCAATAATTTAGCATATGACGGATTGTTGTATACGTGATAGGACCCTCAGGATAAAGTTTATACACATATTTTGGCGTGTTTAGTTCATCAAATATAGCTTGTAATGAAAAATCATTCATTAACAAAGGAGGGTGTACATATAAAGAGATATTTCTTGTTTCTGCTTCGAGCGGAGATGGAACTTTTTTCAATTGAATTCCCAATTGGTTAAATAATGTACATAGTTCATCTACTATTTCTGATGTTGAATGAGTGGAACCAATATAAACCTTTTTCTTTACCCCTGTTGTCACTACTTTATTGGAAGGAATGTCATCCAACCATCTAGTATCTCCATAATAAGTTGAAAAACTAATGACCTCGGCATGTGGAGATAGATTCTTTAGAAAATTGGTAATTAAATGACTAGAGCCGAATGTTGGTGAAATTAAAATAAAGCAGCTAACTTCCTTTAACACATCCGTCTCTATTTCGGCTAATACAGAAATATAGGAATCTGTCGTAACACATAAAACAACGGTATCCCACTTGCCATTTATGGAATGATAGCCCTTAAATAGCTCATCGACTGTACTTTCTCCGGCTACAGGCTGATGTTGGCTGTTTTGAACGGAAACCTGGAGTGTCAGCTGATGTTGTATGATAGATTCAAAGACCATATGAGAGCGTATAGATTGGCGACCTGCAATAGCTATTTTACTCATAAAATACTGTTTAAAATTTACAGCTAATTGAATGGCTGTTGGCCCAGTTCCTAACAGCAATACTCGATTAAAATACGTCATAGCATTCTCCTCATTTATCATGGTTATTGTACTTTTGGGAGGTTGTATACCTCTCTATGATTTGCCGTTTGGTCATGAACATGTCTAGCCTACTCCTATTTCAGAGGATAAAGTTCAATATATGCTGTATCCTTTACTACTATTTCAATAGCTCCTGTGGTAAATAATACAAAAAAACCACCTACTTTTGCTTGGGTAAGTGGTTTTGCTATGGAAGATTATAGTCTAATCTTAACTTCTGTACCGTCCTGAGCTTTAACATCTACTAGCACGATCCCCTTATAATTTTTCAATTCCCTGACGATGGGCTTAAGGGTTTTCTTGTCAATTTGCGGGAATGTAAAGTCGAATTTTTTTCTTTCAAAATACTCTTTTGTCCATTTATTCACATTTTTTTGTAGCAATTTTGAGGATAAAATGACAATAGCCATGTCTAACATTGCGTATGGAACGGGAAGTGTAAAACGAACGTCTTTTGCTTTTATTTTTACAAACATCATTCGTCAGCCACTACTCAATGTAAACTGCAACGGAATCACCGTTTGCTGATTTGATATCAACGATTTGTCCATCTAATTCATTTTCAATAGCTTCCATAATAAGATTGATATCTAAATCTTTCACGTATTTTTCTGATTGAGGGATACTCGCTGCAATGCTGTGACCAGCCATTAAAACAACTTTCACTAGCTTGATGGGTAAATTAACCGTTACGTTATCATTTTCAGTTGAAACAATACGTACTTTTAACGTTTTATCTAAATATTTAGCTGGTTTATCTAAAAGCTTATGTCCCGCGTCATCTTTACCTTGCAATACTTCAATTAGTTCAGAACCTTTTTCTGCATCAATTTTCCCTTCCTGAACCATCGTTAATACTCGTGCAATTTCCTCTTTCATGATCTATTCCTCCTATTCTTCTTTTAAAAGCTTAATGGCTTCTTCTGCTGTGATTTCGCCATTTTCTAGCAGGGTAACAACATTCTTTTTGTCTACTTCATTTTTCTTCTTCTTCTGCTCATATCCAAGGGATGAAATAATATCTGTTAGCTTTCCTCGAACCGTTGGATAGGAAATTCCAAGTTCTTTTTCAACATCTTTAATATTCCCTCTACACGCTAAAAATACTTCCACAAAATGAAGCTGATCCTTTGATAAGGATGCCAGTTTCGATAATTCAAATTCATTTTCAATCGTAGTGTGGCAGTGAGAGCACTGCAACTTGGTAATTTTTAAAGTTTCACTGCAAACAGGACAATTTGTGATTACTTGATAGGCCATAATGAAATTCCTTTCTTTCAGTTGATTTGATTATATACCAAAGAATTTAAAAAGGAAATAACAAAAATTAATATTTTGTTTATAAAAATTAAAAATGTTAATTCGGAGTTTAAAATAATTAAGTTTTTATTTTATATATCAATATTCGTTGTTATTTAGGGACAATTACCAACTTGAAGGATGTAAGCCATTAAGGGGAACCATTCCCCTTTTCTTTAAATGATTTCAATCTTATCTGCATTTTATCTTTATCTCAAGCAATTAATCTCTAATTTGTAGGTGAAGAAAACTTGTACAAGACTATGGCTTACAAATTAAAAAATCGAGAGGAAGATCAAAATGTTAAAGAAGGTAAGTATTTTTCTACTAATGGGGGCAATTGCACTGACTGCTACCGCCTGTGTAGATAACAAAAAAGGCATTACAACTCCAGAAAATGCGGAAAACAAAATAATTTCGGATGATTTTATGTATGATTCTATTTTCAAAAATAGTTTATTTGTAGGAGATTCTATTACAGAAGGATTTTTCAATCAAGAATTAATCGATGATACAAAAGTGATTGCCGATAAAGGAAAAATAACAGTACTAGCCTTAGAAACAGATGTTGATGATGTGGTAGCACAAAATCCTGACCATGTTTTTATGAACTTTGGTATTAATGATCTACTCATACGAATGGACCTTGACGGAAAGCCAGTCAATGACCCCATTCAGTTTTCAATTGATCATTATTCTGCATTCATACAAAAGATAAAAAAGGAACTTCCGAGTGCACATATTCATATTTTATCTGTTACGCCTGTGACTGAGGAAGCTTTACAGGAGTATCCTCAATATAAACATATTGATGCGTATAATACAAAACTTCAAGCATTAGCCCTCACTGAAGAAGTAGAGTTCATTGATTTGTCTTCAATATTTGAAAAACGGAGTGATTTACATGTAGAAGATGGTGTACACTTCAAAGCTGATTTCTACAAGCTGCTCCTTGAACAATTGAAAACTTTTGTTCAGTAGCATTTCCTATTTAGGAGGAGAGGAAATTTGGTATTTAGTAGCTTAATTTTTCTATATGTATTTTTTCCATTAGCACTATGTTTGTATTATCTATCGCCTAAGACTTTAAAGAACTTTGTATTATTTGTTATCAGTCTTATTTTTTATGCATGGGGAGAACCTGTTTATATCGTTATGATGATTTTCTCCACTGTATTTGACTATATAAATGGTGTTCTTATAGATAAATATAAAAATAAACAGATTATTAGGAAAGTACTTTTTATCCAATCCATCATCATCAATCTGGCGATACTAGGATTTTTTAAATATTATGGCTTTGTCGTGGACAATATCAATACTATTTTTCACTTGGATATTGAGGTTGAAACGCTCCCCCTTCCTATTGGCATCTCATTTTATACCTTTCAAACGATGTCATACGTAATAGACGTATATTTAGGGAAAGTTCGTGCGGAAAAAAATATTATTGCTTTTGGTGCTTATATCACGATGTTTCCTCAGCTTGTGGCAGGTCCCATTGTAAAATATAGCGATATTGAACAATCATTGCATGACAGAAAAGTAACATTCGATCGTTTTGGCGAGGGGATGGAATTATTCATTCGAGGTCTTGCGCTAAAAGTACTGTTAGCGAATAATATTGGACTTCTTTGGGTGAGCGTTAAAACCACTCCTTTGGATGAGTTGACTATTTTAACAGCATGGACGGGTATTATTGCCTTCGCCTTCCAAATTTATTTTGACTTTAGGGGCTACTCAGCAATGGCACAGGGCCTAGGAAAAATGATTGGCTTTGATTTTCCTGAAAACTTTAATTATCCCTATATATCTAAAAGTGTAACCGAATTTTGGCGGAGGTGGCATATTTCCTTAGGATCCTGGTTTAGAGAGTATGTATATATTCCTCTTGGTGGGAATCGGGCAGGTATACGCCAACAGCTTAGAAATTTGTTCATCGTGTGGTTTTTAACCGGCTTATGGCATGGGGCTAGTTGGAATTTTGTTATTTGGGGTCTCTATTTTGGATTATTGATCACACTTGAAAAGGTATTTCTTCTCAAATACCTAAAAGGCTGCTTCCCCATAATTGCACATGTGTATACACTTTGTATTGTATTAATTGGCTGGGTAATTTTCGAATTCGATCATTTATCCGTTGCCATTGGTTATATCGGTACTATGTTTGGTGTTAACCAATCCATTTTATTGGATCATACCACTCTCTATTACTTAACAACTAATTGTCTGCTTTTTATCATTTCCGTTTTTTGTTCAACCCCCTTCCCTAAAAGGCTACTTGAACAAATGAGAAGAAATACAAAATGGCTAGGTGCCATTGGAACTCCAATCTTTTATGTAATACTCGCAGTTCTTTCCACTGCATATTTAGTAAACGACACATATAATCCATTTCTATATTTTCGATTTTGATCTTAATTTAGATGGAGGTGAATCGCTTGAGCTCGTATGAAAAACTATACAAGCGCATATTGGCATGTTTATTGTCATTATTTATAGGTGGCATGTTTTGTATAAATGTATTGACGCCCAATAGAACCTATTCTGACTCGGAAAATAGAATGCTAGAACAATTTCCACCGTTCTCGATTCAAAATCTTTTAGATAAAAACTTCACGCCTACCTATGAAAAATATATTTCGGACCAATTTTTATACAGAGATTTTTGGATAAGCTTGAAATCAAATATCGATCGAACAATTGGAAAGAAAGAATTTAACGGAGTATATATAGGGAAAAATGATATTTTACTGCAAAAATTTATTAGACCAGAAAAACAAGATATGAATAGTAAAATAAATGCCATTAATACTTTTCAACTTGCCAATCCAGCTGTGAAAACGCACGTCATGCTAGTTCCTACAGCCATTAGTATGCTAAAGGATGCCCTCCCAAAATATATTTCTTCGGAAGATGAGCTTTTTTCGATTAATCAAGTGAGAAAATCTTTAAATACAGACATACATTTTATCGATGTATATCCGCTTCTAAGTTCCAAAAGACAGGAAGAACTATATTATAAAACGGATCATCATTGGACAACCAAAGGAGCCTTTTATGCATACCTTGAATTAAGCAAAAGTTTGAATTTCAATCCTCACAAAAAAGAGTCATTTACCATAAATAAAATAACTCATCATTTTTATGGATCACTCTATTCAAAAACAGGCTTCAGCCATATAAAACCCGATAGCATTGAATTATATGAGCCAAAGGAAGCGATTGATTATAAAGTAGCATACATGGATGAAGGAGTAACCTCAAATTCAGTTTACGAGATGGAAAACATTAAGAAAAAAGATAAATATTCAGTTTTTTTCAATGGAAACCACCCATTAGTGAAGATGACTACTGAAAATACTAATGGAAAAAAACTATTGGTGATTAAGGACTCGTATGCCAATGCGTTATTACCATTTTTACTTCCTCATTATAGTGAAATCCATGTAATTGACCTTAGATATTTTAATGAGGGCGTTGCTTTATATTTACAAAATAACAACATCCATGAATTGTTGCTGCTATACAATGCCATGACGTTTTTTGAGGACCCTTCCATAACGAATTTATCTAAATAAACGAAAAGGAGCCTCTACCCAATGAGATTTTTAAAAATGAACTCTGTTTTTACCATTATTATTTGCATGATGATGCTAGGTGTCTTAAATGGCTGTTCTAGCAATCAAAACACCTCCGATAAGCTGCCAGCAGCGATAGAAATCGGAAAACAAATGCAACAGGCCATTCACTTAGAAGAAATGAAACAAGGCGACCAAAAGATGCTTCAAAAGCTATACGGCTTACCTATGGATGAAGTGGAAAGCTTTGTCCTTTATACCGCTCCTACCAACATAAAGGCAGATGAAATTGTAGTGATTCAAGTAAAGGATCTAAAACATATCAATAGTATTACGGAGAAGATGACCCATCGAATTGCAACAAAATCGAAAAGCTTCCAAGATTACCTACCAGAAGAGCATTTTTTAATAGAAAAACATATCCTGAAAACAAACGATCACTATATACTGTTAGCCATTTCGAAGGACGCCAACGAACTTGTAAAAGTATTTGATAAAGCCCTTAAATGATGTAAAATTGAAAAAACTATTCTTTCGTAATATAAGAAAGAATAGTTTTTTATTTGTCTAATTAAAGTATTCGATAATTCCATCTACTATACCTTGTTGCGTCTTCGCTTGAAAGGTTGGTGAATTCATTAGCATCTCATCATCTTCGTTTGATATAAATCCTAACTCCATTAAAATGGCAGGTGCAGAATTTTCTCTGAGCACATGGAAATCACTTTCCTGAACACCGCGATCCCGTGTAGCTATGTTTTGATTAAAAATCGCTTTTTGTACCATTTTTGCTAATTGCTTGTCGTTGTTTTTACTCGTTCCATAATGGGTAGTAATCCCTCTCACAGTGGTATCATCAAATGCATCATGATGAATACAAATATATAAGTCAGCGGAATAATCTTTAGCTACTTTGACACGTGCACGTAATTCTTCTTTCTGATTCGTTTCTGGGAGTAAGCTATTATCATCTTCACGTGTTAAAATAACGGTTGCATTCGTTCTCCCTTCTAGTTCCTTCTTTATATTGTGAGCAACTTTTAAATTCAAATCTTTTTCTATTGTACCTAATACCTCTCCTCTTGCTCCTCTATCTCCTCCACCATGCCCTGGATCAATGACGATTATTTTATCGCTCAAATGAAAGTCTTGTATAGGCGGTTGTTTTTCCGCTTTCAGATGTAGCACACTAATTCCTATTCTCATTACTAACAAAACAATTACCAGCCATATTACTATTTTCTTCATTTAAAAATCTCCTTATCCGTTTTCAATTCATTGAAAATAGTAAGGAAGATTGATCAAGATTAAATGCAGATATAATCAATATTTAATAAAAAAACGTGTAGATATAAAAAAACTCTACACGCTTTTCTTTAAAGAGAAGTAAAACAGAACACCATCTTTCGTATTCGTGACGCCATATGGAACACCATGTAATTCTAAAATATTTTTGGAAATCGCTAAACCAAGTCCTGTTCCCTCTTTAGCTTGTTGACGAGAGATATCACCCCTATAAAAACGATCCCATATTCTTACTAAATGATCTGGAGCAATATGTGCTCCCTTGTTTTCGATACATATTTTCACATGTTCTTCTTCAACCACCATTGAAACGAAAATATCTTTCTTTTCAGGGGTATAACGTATGGCGTTGCTAATAAAGTTTGTTAATACCTGTTCAATTCTAGGTTGATTTGCAACAACCTGAATAGTAGAAAGGGATTGATGAACATGTAATTGCTTTTTCGAAATGTCTACCGATAATTGGTCGATGATATATTCAATTATTTCATCCATATAGAAAATGTCCATGTCCATTCTATACGTACCAGATTCAAACTTTGCAAGCTCTAGCATATCAATAATCAACCTATCCATTCGGTCTATTTCTTTTGCCATTGCTTGAAAGTAATATTCCTTTTTATTACTAGCAACTCCATCTTCTAAAATGGAAATACAACTTTTCATTATACTTAAAGGTGTTTTTAATTCATGTGAAACGCCAGCAATAAATTCCTTACGTGTATTTTCTAATTGTTTTTCCTTCTCTATATCTTGTTGTAATTCGACAATATAACTGTGTAAGGTTTTCGAAAGTGTATTAATATTTTGCGATAGATGACCGATTTCATCATTGGTAGTAACAGGGATCATTTCAGAAAAATCCAAATCCGCAATTTTTTCTGTTGTTTTATTTATTTGTAACAATGGCTGCGCAATTTTTTTAGAGTAATAAAGTGAAACCAACACAATAAGGAGTAATACAAAGATAATTAAGTATACGTAGTAATCCTTTATCATTTGAACAGCTTCATCCACTGGTTGTAAAGATGTCAACGTAAAAACATAATTGTTTTCACCCTTTGAATCTTTTATTGGTTTCACGATGATTTTATAGCTTACACCATTCTCTTTAAAATCCATAATTTCTGTGGAATTAAAATGATGAGAACTGTCATTGGTTATTAAATCTACTTGAAATTGTTTGATTCTGTCGATTAACACATGATTCGCATAAATAAAGTTGGCTCCTACCATTTGCTCTGGTAACTGTACATTTGTAATATGGCCAGTCAAATATAAGGGTGAACCTGAAGCTCGAGAAGTTTGCTTCCCATAAAACAGCTCCGATAGTTGCCTATTCTCTAGAACAACATTTTCTTTTTCAATTGTTAAAATAGCAGGAAGTATTGTATTTCCTTGTTGGGCACCATCAATAATGATTCGATTTCCTTGCTCCAAAAAGAACGCTACTCTCTCTACATCTTCTAAAGCGATAAAACTATATAAAGGAATCTGGATTAAACGACCCGAAAATTCATTGTTTTGAGAGGATGAATCTAATTGTATTTCTAAAAAGAAGTCTTTTGCATTTTTAATATTTCCAGAACTATCTAACGTAGTAATCCATGAAGTATGATGAAGATAGAAATTCTCTTCCATTTTTCGGATTGCTGGAGTGTCAGACTCATTCTTTTTATATTCATTTTCGAAGGTTTGAATACTTGCTTTCACATCATTGACTTTTCTGTTCTCATAATATTGTTTAAAAAATAGAGTTTGCCCAATAAAAATAATAGCTAAAATAAGTGTACATAATGCGGTGGTCAGCAAAAATAATTTTAATACGATGCCTTTTTTCATAAATTCCCCTCGAATTTATAACCACTTCGAACAACCGTTACAATACAGTTTGCTTTTTCACCAAGCTTTTGACGTAAATTACGGATATGACTATTCACAGTGCGATCATCACCTGCAAATTCATACCCCCAAATTTTAATAATTAATTGTTCTCTCGTCAAAATAATCCCTTGATTTTGCATTAAATACGTTAATATTTCAAATTCCGTATAGGTCAGATTGATAATTTCTTTCTCTACAGTTACTGTACGTGAAGGCATATAGACGTGAACGCCACCGCTCGATAAAGTATCTTCGTTTAAAACATTTTCTGTAGAACGGTGGCGACTCTCTATTAATCGCTTTACTCTAGCTAATAAAATGGGTGGACTATAAGGCTTTGTTACATAATCATCTGCTCCAAGCTCAAAACCAAGGAGGGTGTCATCTTCATCAACACGAGCTGTTAGCATGATAATAGGTACATTGGATGATTTACGAACTCTTCGACAAATTGACCAGCCATCTAGCTCGGGTAGCATAATATCTAAAATTATTAAATGAATTTCATGTTCTTCAAATAGAGCTAAAGCTTCTTTTCCATCTGCTGCTTCTAGCACCTCATATCCTTCATTTAGTAAATAATCTTTAACAATCTCACGTAAAATATCTTCATCTTCTACAATTAATATGGTTTTCTGCATGGTTTCTCCCATTTTTTCTATCATCATTTTTATATGTATAGTGTGTTTTTCCTTACACTCATTGTATCAGAAATCATCCATAAACTTTGAACTTCCATGTAGAAAATGAAGTCCTAGTATTTCTCCCCATCTATGGTGATTGAACAGAACTATAGTTCCAATCTCAAATTATATGGTACCCTAATAGAGGAATGTTTATCGGATAGTTATAATAAATAGGAGTAAAATTACAATGATTTCAAGAGAAACATTAGAAAAAAATCAAATTTCCCTGTATGTATTTGTTTTATTACTGGCAGGAGCTATAGGGTTATTTGCTCCTAATATAGGCACGCGCTTGGACTTTACCCTTTCTTTTGTTATTGCGCTATTAATGTACAGCATGTTTTCACAAATTCCTTTCAGCTCTTTAAATGAAGCTTTTGCTAATGGTCGTTTTTTGGGGGCATTGCTAACGGTCAACTATATAGCGGTACCAATGGTTGTATGGCTACTAACGTTATTTTTACCAAACCACCCACCTTTATTACTTGGTGTCTATTTGGTATTACTGACACCTTGTATTGATTATGTCATTGTTTTTACAGCACTCGGTGGTGGAAATGAAAAAGCTATGCTGATTTCGACACCTATTCTTTTCATTACACAAATGCTATTACTCCCTCTCTACTTGTGGATATTTATTGGACATGAAGCAGCGGAAATAGTTGAAGCGGGCCCTTTCCTAGAGGCATTTTTGGAGCTCATCGTCATCCCATTAGTCATCGCTATTATTGTTCAGCTACTTGCTAAAAAATCTGTAGTCGGTCATACAATCATTCAATTTTCTGCTTGGCTTCCAGTTCCCTTTATGGCATTGACGTTATTTGTTGTTGTCGCTTCACAAATCGGGAAATTATCGACATCCATTGATTTGATTGTTAAGGTCATTCCCGTTTACATGGCCTTTATGCTTATCATGCCATTTATTTCAAAATTTATTGGCAAACGATTTAAACTTGATCTTGCATCTGGTCGAGCTTTAATTTTTAGTGGTTCAACACGTAATTCGCTTGTCGTTCTACCCTTGGCCCTATCTTTACCAGATCCAATACATACAGTAGTGGCTGCTATTATCGTTACACAAACGATTGTCGAAATTATAGGAGAAATCATTTATATTCGTGTTGTGCCCCATCTATTGTTACGCGAACAATAGGCTGATTTGTAATTCAAGAAAAAATTTGGTACGATGAATATACAATTATGAGAGGACTGATGGATGAACAATGATGAACTAAACTATATTTTAAGTTGAAATCAATCACTTCAAACTACAAAATATAGGATTAGTCTGTCCATTTTTATCAATCAGTTTATACTTTTTTCGTCATTTTCCTATGGCAAAAAAGTCCTTTATCAATACCTGTAACCGACTAATCCTTCCAACGACAATTGGGGGGATTTTTTTATTCTCTCATAGTTACATCAAAATTCTAAAAAGGAGTGTGGAAAATGAGCGATTTAGACACAATTGTTACACATGTAAATCTCCGTATAAGTCGTTAATATCCATCCTACTTATGCGGAGACATGGATTCCAGATGGATATGCCGACTTTGTATAAAAGAAAGAATAAAGGATTCCTATACAAAGGAGGAGTTATCATGTCAATGATACAAGTTCAAAATTTAACATTTTCCTATCCAGGTAGCTTTGATTCAATTTTTGAAGGTGTTAACTTTCAATTAGATACGGATTGGAAACTAGGATTTATCGGTAGAAATGGTCGAGGGAAGTCAACATTCTTTCAGTTATTATTAGGGAAATATGAGTATAGTGGGAAAATTAATGCTTCAGTAGATTTTACTTATTTCCCCTACCCTGTTGCAGATCGGAACAAATATACGTATGAAATTTTCGAGGAGATTTGCCCGCAGGCAGAGGATTGGGAGTATCTTCGTGAAATATCGTATCTACATGTAGAAGCTGAGGTTATGTATCGCCCCTTTTATACATTATCGAACGGAGAACAAACGAAGGTTTTGCTTGCTGCCCTTTTCTTGACGGAGGGTCAATTTCTATTAATTGATGAGCCGACTAACCATCTAGATACAGATGCACGAAAAATTGTCGCTAACTATTTAAAGAAGAAAAAAGGATTTATTTTAATTTCGCATGACAGAACGTTTTTAGATGGCTGTGTGGACCATATCCTTTCCATCAATCGAGCCAATATTGACGTTCAAAGTGGGAACTATTCTTCATGGAAGTTAAATTTTGATAGACAGCAGGAACATGAGGAAGCAACAAACCATCGTCTACACAAGGACATTGAAAGATTAAAGCATTCCTCGAAGCGTTCGGCAGGCTGGTCCAATCAAGTTGAGGCTTCTAAAAATGGGACGACGAATTCTGGTTCTAAGCTAGATAAAGGCTTTGTCGGACATAAGGCAGCTAAGATGATGAAGAGAGCGAAGCATATTGAATCAAGACAGCAAAAAGCAATTGATGAAAAATCAAAATTGCTAAAAAATGTAGAAAAAACGGAGTCATTAAAACTAGAGCCATTGGCATTTCAGTCAAAGGAACTAATAACTTTGACTGATGTATCTGTTCGATATGATGACCACATGATTAATCAACCATTAAGCTTCAAAGTTGAACAAGGTGATCGTATTGTTCTTGATGGAAAAAATGGAAGCGGTAAAAGTAGTATTTTAAAACTTATTCATGGAAACGACATACAGCATACGGGTACCATCCATGTAGGCTCAGGTCTTATTATATCTTATGTTCAGCAGGATACTTCCCATTTGAAGGGATCATTATCTGATTTTATTGAAGAGCATGGGATTGATGAAACATTATTTAAATCCATCCTTCGTAAAATGGATTTTGATCGAATTCAATTTGAGAAGGATATTGCTCATTATTCAGGTGGGCAAAAGAAAAAACTTCTTATTGCCAAAAGCTTATGTGAGAAAGCTCATTTATATATTTGGGATGAACCATTAAACTTTATAGATATCTATTCCCGTCTACAAATTGAAGAGCTCATCCAGAGCTTTAATCCTACAATGGTGTTTGTAGAGCATGACCAAGTATTTCAGCAAACGGTGGCGACCAAAATTATTTCTATGTAGCTAAGTATGGAAGCTGAAAACTGATCGTTTGTAATCAGTTGCTTTCCAGACCTATCGCTTAGAATAATAAAGCAATATAAAAAAGAAATCCCAAGGAAAAGGTGACAACTGCTTTCCTTGGGATTCTCTATAGCCTTATACTAAATTTGCACTAGCTGTAAAGCCTTCTTTATATCCTGTATATCCTTTGTTAAAACATTCTTTACATTTGATCCAAACCATTCTAATGAAGCATCTATCTCCCCATTTGAATCTATTTCTGCTAGGAATTCACCGTAATCAATGGCCCCTTCAAATAATGGAACCATCCCTTCTCGAGTCCCTGATGCAGCATAGACATTGTGTGGAGCAAAAACATCCAGTTGTGTGCGAGAGGCAATATTTTTCAAGTGAAAATGTGAAATATAAGGACGAAGTTGCTTCATGGCGACAATTGGGTCCATCCCTGATTCCCATACATGTAAAACGTCAAAGTTAACTCGTAAGCTTGAGTGATTCGTTTCTTCGAGTAACTGAATGGTTGAGGGTAGATTATCTGTCAAAGTATTCGGATGAGTTTCAACAAGCAAGTATTGTCCTTTTGACTCGAGATAATCACAGATCAATTCAAGTCTGAAAGTAAGTTCTTCTCTTTCCTTCTTACTCGTTTCTAAGCTGCCCTGCTTGCCGACAAAAGTACGAATCTTGTTTGTTCCCCAGCGCTCTGCAAGTGCAGATAACCTCTCTGTTTCAGCCATCATTTCAGCAACCGGTGCCTCTAATGGTAAATAATCACTAAGCATACTCGTTTCCAAACCGAAGGATCTTAGCCAATCTGCTCCATAATGAAGATCATCTTCTAAGTTCTTTGCATGAACACCCCAAAGCTCAATACCATGAAAGCCTTGTGCTTTGGCAAAGTGAGCTAATTGATCTATTGAATGAAGATGGTGTCGAAACGAGATTGTACAAATAGATAGTTTCATAACGTGACCTCTTTCTTGTGCTGTAGTGTTAACCATGCTTGAAAGCATTCTTGTAATCCTTGCTTAATCTTGAACTCAAGTAGATTTTGTTCTTCTAGCTTCACATAAATATCTTCTATTAATAATGGATCATGCGTCATCGCAAGTTTCATCACTCGATATTGAACCGTTGTATAGCCCTTCACTAAACGCTCAATTTCATCACACCATATGTCAAAGCCTTCCTCAGCACGGCCAAGTGCTTCCCAAAAATATGCAAATGCATGCTCATATGCATATTTTCTTATCGCTATAACTGGCAATTGTTTTATGGCAGCCGGCAGTTTCGAGATACTTTCTTTGTCATTTTCTGCAGTATGCTCATTAATTATTTCAGCAATGGCATCTGTCAATGGATTACGCTGAAGCTTGATACATGTATGAAAATAGGCCTCAACTGTCTCTGTAGTTGGAGCAATGATTGTCTCGGAATCAAAATAATAACCTCCTCCGACAGTTGGCTCTTGGATGGCAGCTATAATTCTTTCCTTCGGTAATACCCCCTCCCAGCGAAAATCAGGGTCATACATAAACCACTCTTCTTCATTTTCTGTCGATTCTAGCATCACATAATGAGGGAATGGACTTTGATGAAATTTATTCTCTCGCTCTGGAAGCTTTGATAAATCTAACATCACCATTACATGTTGCTGGGGAGATTTATGCTCTATTAACGCTAGTAGCTTATTTATATTTTCGTGTTTTGTTTGATTTTCGTCATACCATTTGTGAAGCTTAATTCCATAAAGCATTTCATACCATGTTTGAAAGAAATCATGATCAATTTCATCAGAGTGGTATGTAAGCACACCATTATCAAGCACATCGAAATCCGCATCCCATACCCCAAAATAATAAGGCCTATGATCGACGCCTTTGGTCTTCTTAATAACCTCACAAACACAGCTTACAAAACAATGAACTTTTATCATTTTTAGCCTCCGATTATTCTACCTTTTGCTGTTTTTCTAAGAAGTTTGCTAGTGTCCCTACTGTTTTGAAATCTTTAGGAACAAGCACCTCATCAGGAATGGCAATGCCAAGGTCCAACTCTATATGAAGAATGAGTTGAAGGACCATAATGGAATCCATATACAAATCCTCATTTAATCGGGCATCTTCATTAAAAGAAGACAATGTCTGCAACTCTAATGAATTTTCCATAATATCATAGATGCTCTTGATCAGTTGTTGCCGTGTCATATGGGTATGCCTCCAAGTTTTTTTCTACTTATTTTTCCATTAGGTAGCTTTTCGATTTCATGAACAAACACGAACTCCACCGGAATTTGATGTGGAGCAAGAAATTTCCGACACCACTTTCTTAGTTCTATTTGATCGATCGGTTCAGCAGACACATAGAGTGCGCAAACTCGCTCTCCTGATAAATGGTCTTGTTTCTTATATACGACTGCTTCGATTATTCTTGGCTCATCCATTAACACGTTTTCCACTTCTTGGGGATACACATTCAAGCCCGCTACATTAATCGTGTCATCGATTCTTGCAAGAAAAGAAAGAATATTATTGTCTAGATAGCCAAGATCTTTCGTATAGATTGTTTGTGTAGATGTTTCAATGATAATCTCACTTGGTGTTTGTTTGTCACCAGCTGTCACCTTCACATGAGGAAGAGGATAGCCCATTTCTTTCGGATCTTCCACATTAGGGTGAATCGCAACACAGCCTGATTCGGAGCATCCATACTGCTGAAGGACTTGGTTAGATTTCTCTCGTAATGATGTTAACCAGCTATGTGGCATCACAGTCCCTGACGTCATCACACGATCAAATTGTTGATCACTCGGTAATAATCGACTTAATGTATAAAGTAATGCTGGGGCTCCATAGAGTATGTGCTGAGGATATTCTTTTAGCTTTTTCAACATATATTTAGGATTATTATTCGTAATAATAACCGGCTTTGCTCCTCTTCTTATACAAGCAAGGACACCACAAATAAAACCATAAGAGTGAGTAACTGGGCAAGCAACAATAGAATTTGTCAAGGAATCAACAGGTAATGTCTGAACATAGCTTTCAATCTCCTCGTCCACTGAGCTCCACGTTCGTTCAATGCATTTCGGATCTCCTGTTGTACCAGAGCTCATTTGAACTAATACCCCTTCTTGGTTATTGGAAAGATTGGATAATTCGATAAAATCATCAATGGATTGGAACAATAATAGATGACTACCCGCTGTCGAAGCGATTCTTATGGCCCCCTCTTTGGGCGTCGCTGGATGGATTGGGACAACTGACCCTCCTTTTTCACGAATGAATAAACAAAGAGCTATATATTGGAAAATATCATCCGTACAAATTGCTAATCTCCGATTGTTACATTCCTTTAGATGAGGTAAACGTTCATATATATCAAACTGTTTTTCAATATCTTCTACTGTATAAAATTGATCATTGACATAAAACATCATGATTTCCCCTTTTCATTCACTTGTGCCAACGCATTGTTGACGATATGGCGAAAATTACCTTCTTCTTGATTTTGCACTTTCTTTTTTAGTAAGGATTCAACATAAATAGGTGTGCTAGTATGCTGAAGCTGTTCATTTCTTGCCTGGAAAGATGGAAAGCGTTCAAAGTGCTTCTGTATGCCGCCCTTAATTTGATTCCAAAAGCGTTTTTCTTCATATCCATATTGCTCTTCTAGCAAATTAGATAGCTCACTTAAATGAAACACGAATAGTGTATCCATCGCTAACTCACGTAAAGCCTCTACAGAAGACATCCAATAATAATGATCGGCAGGTGCATCTTTAAATCGGTCATGGATCATTCCAAAATCGGGAATGAGGTTTTGATCTGCTATGAATTCTTCCGTATATTCGATACTGTCATGGAAATCTCTCAGTACAACCCGAGTCGGCCACCCATTTTCATGCAATAAAATCATATTTTGCGCATGGGCCTCCACTGCAATTCCGTGAGCGACAAGTAGGTGCCATACTGGAATAACACTCACTTCAATCAAGCGTTTTATCCACGCCTCCGTTCCATATCGGCATAGCCAATCATCAATAAACGGACGACCATCTAACTCCATCATCATGAGTACCGTAAAGGGTACTGCTTCCTCTTCCTCCTTCATATACACACGCACACTTTCCCGCCATATGGTGCCAAGCTGACCTTCTAATTTACTACTATGCTTTGTGGCATGCGGTTCAAAAATAATGCCTGCATATTCTTCCAGGACAATAACAGTCTTTTGCAAATAGTCATCTGCTTGAAGTACCTGTTTAAGCCATGCAGAAATATGAGGAGCAGCACAAACAGCATGAGCATGTAACTTTCGTAATGAAGAGGTATTCACCATATTCATTGAGCATTTTAATTGCGCCTTTTGGGGATGTGAGGAATTCCATAATGTACGCACTGATTGAGTTGCCCTATAGTAATCTCCATTCACATCTAAAGGTATGAAATCTCTTTGTTCCATTAATTCAGCAAGCTCCTGTTTCATAGTACGCCATTGCCATGGATGAACAGGTAAGAACGTATAGTTTTCGAATGTGACATTGAAACTCGCAAGCTTGCTAAGAAGGTCGTCCCACAGTAAATGCCCTAGCTCTCTTTTCCAAAAGGTCTCTTCTTCTTCAAGAACAGCGATTCGTACATAGCATCTTCTCACTGCCACCCATTGAAGGGTGAATGATTGCTTTCCTTCAGGGCCATAGTCTATATGGTCGTCAATCGTAAAACCAGTTCTAGATTTAAAACAGGGATGATACGGATGTCCTTCCATAATTTCAGATTCTAATTCCTCATAGCTTGAATGTCTTCTCGATATCGGCATTTGGAGATGTCTATCATTCCAATCGCAAAGATTACTCGTTAAATGAAGCTCCTTCAGTAACCGAACTTTATCTTGACGACTCGTCAGTAATTCATCGACTAGTTCCTCAAATGTTGCCTCCTGTAACGTCTCATCCTTGCTTACTAGAAAAATATGATCTCCCTTTATTCGGATGCGATCAAATGCCATTCTTCTTCCCTCACAGCGAAAGGTGTATGTCTGTCCAATAAGAGTAAAAATTGAAGTCCATTGATCCAAATGTGTTTCTTCATAGTTGATTAGTCCCTCAAAGATCATCGCTTCTACAAGCTGCCGTCTAACACGTAGCTCTCCTCTTTTAGAAGCTAAAGGCTGTAGCTGCTGCATAATCTGCCTCCTCATACTGGCGAACAAATGGGTTTGGAATTTTCGTATATACGGCTTGTTCAAGTTCAGCTTCAAGTTCATCTACATCATGAAACCTTGTTAAAAGGTTTGCTTTGAAGGCAAGCTCTTCTTGATTTAGAATGTTCTGAACAAATACCTTCCCGAAACCTGTCAATTCGTTTTCTAATAAGTGCAGTTGTTCGATAGACCACTTCAAAAGAACATTTTCGTTAATAAGCTGATCCGCTCCAAATCGAGAAATAACAGGAAACAGTTGATTCATAAATAAATAATACGTAAATCTATCTTGAATAAGAGCATCTTCGTAAAACAGCTCTTCTGTTTCATGTAAAGATGGCTCTATTGCAAGAAGTACATCTTTATAGGCTTTTGATAAGTAATAACCTTGGTTATCGCGATAATAATATGTGGTTGGATAACCGGAAGAGATGTTTAATAGACTGTTTTGCTGATGGGCTTCGAGAGCGATCCCATGCTCATCATATAATCTTAATAAGGGTTCAATCGCACATGTCCAATAATCTTTAAACCAATCTAAACTGACACTCTCTAATGACCGGCGTTCAGATTGAGCAATTTTCATGATGAGCTGACATAGCTTTGATTTTTCTTCTAGCAGGGGCTCTTGCACAAGCGTAGCGATCATGCAGATTCCTTCATCTTGACCTGTAGGAAATACATTTGAGCGAAAAATAACCTCAAACCCTGATTCCGTCTGGTTTGGAAACTCGACAGTCATATAAGCAGGGTCATGAATCATCTGAAAGGATGGATGATTTTCTAAAAAATCTATTTTATTCATTAATCGAGCCATAGCAATCCCAGCTTTAAGTTCGTGAGTTCTATTGACCCTCAATGAATTTGTTATTTTGACAGGGATTGAAAACTTATACATCATTTCTTCCTGTGAGTTATAAACCGTTCTGATTGAAGAGGTTGCTGTATAAAAAGCGCCTAGTGCACCCTCGTATTGTATGAATCCTTCAGTAATCGCCTTTTTTACATATTGTTGCTGTAGAAGCCATTGTGCTTGTAGTGGGTGGACAGGAATGAAACAATCCTTCACTGACGCAACAAAATTAGGCTGTGATGTTAGTAACGATTGAACAATGTGATCACTCGCACTTTTTTCTAATACGGAGGCCTCCTTCACCATTTTACGGTCGACACGAAAATAGTGAAGTTGGAAAGAACCTTGTAACTCTGGAGCAAAACTGGTTTGTTGCCAATCTGCCATCCCTTGTCTACTTTTGGGTGTTGGATGAAGCCAATGACCGAGTAAGAGAGACTGCTCCGCTTCAATAAACGTACCGCTAGCTCCAGGTTGCTTATCACCTTCCAAACTCTTTTCAATATAATTGGCCATCGTTTGATAGCTCTCAATTATGCGAAGAATGAGTTCGTCAAAATGGGAAGAAAGATTAAGACTGCTATCCCTCTTAGCCATCCAATGTAGTTCCTGAATGAGCGTAATAAGGATCGATAATTTATCCTCGACAAGCCATTGTTTCTGTTTGGTACAATACTTCAACGGCGTACCAATTACCTGTCTTCCGACAAGAGATTTATATTCCACACCAAAGGCAAAACGAATGTTTTGTCTTGGTAACTCAAGCTCAAATATATGTGCCTCCGTAATCAGTGCTGATAGTCGTTGTTCTTTAATCCACTCCTCCTTTTTGACCCAATGCCCGCTTCTCACCTCTCGTATATAACAATTTATAAACGCCTGAAACGTTGCATTTTCTGCAATCTGCTTAGCAATCTGTTGCATGAAATAAACCAATCCTTTCACAGAGCCTTTTTACTATTAATTGATAATCATTATCACTCATTGTTAAAAAAATGAGTCTCCCTTATTAGAAAGACTGAGAAGTAAATGGAAACATTATTGAATACAATTGATAATGATTATCGTTTTCAATAATAATTACATATTATAGGTAATTTGGAAATGACTCAACTGTCTAAAGACCTATATGGCAATATAAACCATCGAAATAGGTAAAAGTATAGAAAATTACGTCGTTTTTTGTACCAGCAATAAAAAATTATTACTAATTAAAGGGTTTTAATGATAAAATATTACAAAGAAATAGAAAGAAGAGCTTCATTTCGGAATGGTTCTTATGGCTTGAATGTTTTTATTTTTACGAGCGATGGTATCTAGATGTTCATGCAGAAAAATATTAAGTATGTATAGAAAAATGGCAGAAATGTTGCGATATCAACGTTTCTGCCATTTAAAATTTAAATGAGTGTTTTTGTCATAATTAAATCTATTTGTTCTTCCTCACCCATGAAAAAGCTGTGCGCTCCAGTTTGAACAAAGCCTATTTTTTTATAAAAGCCAATGGCATTGTCATTTTTATCCCAAACCCCTAACCAGATGCTACTTTTATTTTGGGCTTCAGCTAATTCGATAGCCTTGTTCATCAGATATTTGCCAAGACCTCTTCCTTGAAATGACTGCCGAATATAAATACGCTCAATTTCAAGGGACTCGTTCCCCATTTGTTCGGATTGAGCATCATTGACATTCACCTTTAAGTAACCCGCAATGACATCATTGTCATAAATTAAATAGAATTCTGAAGCTTCATTACATAATTCCTTTTCCAGCCGATCCTCTGTAAATGCTTTTTCCAAGTAAGCAGTCATATTTTCAGGTGAATTCTGATCTTTAAAGGTATCATTAAATGTTTCAATACTCACCTCTTGGAGTTTTTTTAAATCACCTAAGCTACATTTTGCTAATTTGATTGACATTGATTACACTCCTTTAAAACTCTTTATAGATTTTATATTGCAAATGCAACAAAAAGAGTATATATTGAATGTAACTTAATTTTGTTGTATATGCAATAAAAATATGAAGGGAGGTTGTAAAAGTGAAATATGTTTTTTATGTCATAGGCATTTTTATCTTAACGCTGGGCATTTCTTTAACTATTCAATCCAATCTAGGTACTTCCCCTTTCGATGCTCTTTTAGTAGGACTATCTAAAAATATAGGGCTGACAGTTGGTAGCTGGGAAATTATATTGGCCATTATTTTAATAGGCTGTAATGCTATCCTAACTAAACAAAGTCCCGAATTTTTGGGCTTTATTACAGCTTTTATTACGGGAATTGGGATTGATATGTGGTTATCTTTGTTACACAATGAGTTAACACCTGTAGCTTGGTATAGTCAAGTTGTTTGTTTTGGTGTTGGTTTAGTTGTAATTGGGTTAGGGACTGCCACCTATTTACATACGAATTTTGCACCGATTCCTGTTGACCGATTAACCTTAATAATTAAAGAGCTAACGAAAAGGAGCATCTTTTTTGCAAGAACGACTATTTATATCCTGTTTTTAGTGCTGGCGTTAATAGTGAAAGGCCCAATTGGCTTTGGCACAATCATAACGGTTTTTTTGGGTGGGTTCATCCTCCACTTCTTTATGCCGATTACTGGTAGAATACTAGATAACATCCTACACCGCTCTACTCCATCTGAAAATGAAGAGCTCAAAAGCTAGTATTCTTGTTTTGAATAGGGGAATGTCATTTGATAATTTTTTTTTGCCTAGTAGCTGGCAGTTCCCCCATTTCTTTCATAAAAAAATCCTGCTACTAACAGGATTTTTCAACGACATCTATAATGTTACACTGTTTTCTTGAAAAAACTTTTTCTTATCCTCTTCTGTGAATTCTTCTAATGATTGATAGGTATAATGAGGATTTCGATCCTTATCAATGACAACGGAGCGCACACCTTCATAGAAATCCCTATGTCTTAAAAAGTTTCTTGCCAAAATGAAATCAGTCTTAAAGCATACTTCTACTGTTTTTTCACGAGCGTCAATAAGCTGCTGTAACGTAATTTTTAAAGAGGAGGGTGATTTCGACAGAAGCAAGTGCTTCGTGTCACGGGCAAATTCGCTTTGGTCTTGGTCTAAGGATTGTATGATTTCCTCTACTGTATGTTTTGAAAAATGGTGGTTTATTACTGTTTGAAGCTTCTCAAGTTCACTGTTCGCGGCTGGCTTACTAGAATATTTCTTTATTAGTTGGGTTAAGATTGCGTTTATATTGTTAGAATGCCAGTCCGTCTGTTTTACACTTTGAAGGAAATCAAATAGCTTATCACTCGTCATATAATGATCTGCCCCTTTAGCAAAAAGGACGTCTGCTGCTTTAATAGTAGACGCAGTTAATGCTAGGTAGTAACCAATAGAACCTGGCGCTTTGTTTAAGAAATAGCCCGCTCCAACGTCTGGAAAAAAGCCAATATTCATTTCCGGCATCGCCCATTTAGTCCGCTCTGTAACGATTCGGTGGCTTGCACCATAGGTTAAACCGACTCCACCTCCCATAACAATGCCATCAAGACAAGCAATAATGGGTTTAGGATAATGATAGATTGCCAAATCCACTTCATATTCTACTTCGAAAAAGTTTTCAGCCCCTTGTAATGCATCTTGACTGGATTGTGCTTGATAAAGTGTTTTGATGTCACCCCCAGCGCAAAATCCCTTCTCCCCAGCCCCTTGTAGTACAATAAGACAGATTTCATCATTCGCTTCCCATTCTTTTAATTTTTCTCTAATAGGGTTAAGCATGTCCGTGGAAAGAGAATTTAAAGCTTTAGGGCGATTCAATGTAATGGTTGCCGCTCCTCCATCTTCGACCGAAAATAGGACTTCATTTGCCATGTTGGACCCCTCCTTTAACAATGTTTAAAGTGTGGCTGTCTTTTTTCAATAAATGCCTGCACACCCTCTTTAGCATCATTTGTTAACAATAGCTCAGCAAAACGCGTTCGTTCAAGCTCTAGTCCTTGTTGTAAATTAACCCTCATGCTTTGAATTACACATTCAATTGTACGAGAGACACTTGTCATACTTTTACCCTCAACAAAGGACTGCGCAACAGTCTTAGCCGTCATCAAAAGTTCCTTAGGTTCTATTACTAGTTGGATAATACCGAGCTCTAACGCCTCGTCTGCATTCAATTGTTTACTTGTTAAA
This sequence comes from Lysinibacillus sp. GW247-5R2A, assembly GCF_059424475.1. Lineage (NCBI taxonomy): Bacteria > Bacillati > Bacillota > Bacilli > Caryophanales > Bacillaceae > Lysinibacillus > Lysinibacillus sp. GW247-5R2A. The sequence goes on from NZ_JBWKZL010000002.1 coordinate 155,731, forward strand.
ATTAATTGGAGCGCCGTTGCTTGATTTGTTATTCTGCTAAGTCGTTGAGTCCCCCCGAATGTAGGAAGTAGCCCAAGCTTTAATTCGGGTAAGCCGAGAATGGCTTGATTCGAAGCAATTCGGAAATGACATGCTAACGCTAGTTCGAGTCCTCCCCCAAGGGCAGGTCCATTAATGGCGGCAATAACTGGTTTCTTCATGGCTTCTACTTCATCGCATAGCGCTTGCCCTGCTTGAGCCATTTGCAATGCTTTTTCCTGTTGGCCAAAGGCTGAAACAAACTCCTTTATATCAGCCCCAGCGACAAAAAATCGGCCAGTACCTGTAATAATAATGGCACTTGTATCTTCATCCTCCGCTAGCTCTTGGAAAATACGACGCAGGTTTTCAATAGAGGCTGACGACAAAGTGTTTGCAGGTGGATGATCTAAATGAATAATAGCAATAGACTCCTCTTTCGTAACGTTTGCCAATGTATTAATCATGTTGCTCCTCCTAACTAATCATTTTTGGGTTGTCAATGAATGTTCTCGCAAGTACCCTTTTTTTCATAAATAGATTTTGCTGTAGTGTAATATTTAACTGTCGAATACTATTTAGCAAGCTTACTCGTTTTTGCTCATTGCTTTCAGCGGCCGTAATTATAGTAATCGCACTTTCTTCTATTTTGCGGTAACCCTCCTGGCATAATATGTCTGTCATCAATTGTTTTGTTTGCTCATGTACAGCTTTTTTCGACCTCAACCAAGCAGATTCCATGACATAGCTTTCCATGGCTATATCCGCCAACAAACGCATAAATTCTTGCTCCTGCTCGAGTTGAATCTGTGCATTCGTAATGACTGTAATTGCAAGTTGCATCAAATGCTTGGAGAGAAGGATATAATGGTGATTATTTTCTAATGGCTGACCGTGCATAAAATCATCTGCTATCGCGGTTGTTTGTATATTTTTTTTCCACAGCATTTTTGCCAATGTGAGGCGATTGATTTCATTTGTCCCTTCGAAAATACGGCTAATTCTTGCGTCCCGATACAAACGTTCCACATCATAATCTTGCATATAACCATATCCGCCATGTATTTGGACAGCTTCATCAGCAATTTTTCCAAGTGCTTCGGAACAATGTACTTTATGGAGTGCGCATTCGAGTGCAAATCCGGATATTTTCTGAACCACCGTTTCCTTACTTCCTGATGCAATAGCCTCATCCATTTTTCCAGCCGTTCGGTATGCAGCACTTTCTGCTCCATAAATCAAAACGGCCATGTCAGCAAGTTTTTCCTGTATCATTGTAAAATCAACGATAGATCGTTCAAATTGTCTCCGTCCCTTTCCGTAATTGACTGCTAATTGAAATGCCTGTTTGGCCGTTCCTATATTGGAAAAGGCAAGCTTTAGACGAGCCATATTCAAGATGTTCATAGCGACGATATGCCCTTTGCCAACCTCACCAAGAACATGATCGATTGGCACCATAACGTCTTCTAAAATGAGCGTTGCCGTTGAAGAGCCTTTAATGCCCATTTTCTCCTCTTCCTGACCTACAGATACCCCTTTAAAGGAACGTTCGACAATCAACGCAGTCATTCCATTATGCGTCTGGGCAAAAACAACGAAGACGTCTGCTAGCTGAGCATTCGTAATCCATTGCTTTTCTCCGTTTACTATCCATGCTGTACCATCCTCTGTTAATCTAGCATTCGTTTTGGGGCGCAGTGCATCAGAGCCTGCATCGGACTCTGTAAGGGCATAGGCACCAATCCATTCTCCAGATGCAAGCTTTGGTAAGTACCTCCGCTTTTGCTCCTCATTGCCAAAATAGACATAGGGTAATGTGCCCACCCCAGCATGGATATTGTAGGATACGCTGAAAGAGCCCCCAAAGCCCATTTTCTCTGCTACAAGACCGGAAATTGTTTTATTGAGCTCGAGTCCTCCATAGGCCTCGGGAATTTCAATAGCCAGTAAACCAAGATCACCTGCTTTTTGAAATAGTTGACGAGTAATCGCATATTGTTGCTGTTCAATAGATGAAATATTCGGTGAGACATCCTGTTTAATGAAGAGCTCAGCAGTTTTTGCAATGAGCTCTTCTTCATCATGAAAATCCTCAGGTGTAAAGATCGTCATATTGTCTTCTAGTTGATCCATATGAGTCCTCCTTGAAAGAAAGTACAGAAAAGCTATTCACCTCTCCTACTTTATTTCCTCCTTAGGTAAGATGGTTTTCGCTAATTCACGATCTAAATCCTCGAATTGATAGTAGGAAATCGTTTCATATAATTCGCTTCTTGTTTGCATATCCTCAATTGCTTCTTGTTGTGTTCCCGTATTTTTTATTAATTCAAACACACGCTCGTATGCTTTCGCTGCAACTCTCATAGACGTAACAGGATAAATGACCATCGAGTAGCCCATTTTTTCAAATTCCTTAGCGGTATAATAAGGAGTTTGACCGAATTCAGTCATATTGGCTAATAAGGGTGCATCTAACTCATGGGCAAATTGTTTAAACTCTTTGTCAGTTTGTAATGCCTCTGGAAAAATAGCATCTGCCCCAGCAGCAACATATGCTTTGGCTCTTAGAATAGCCTGCTCTAAGCCTTCAACAGACCTTGCATCCGTGCGAGCAATAATTACTAATGTAGGGGCTAGTTGTTTAATCGTTTTTATTTTTTGTATCATTTCCTCAATTGAAATAAGAGTTTTGCCATTTAAATGTCCACATTTTTTAGGAAGATTTTGGTCCTCTAGCTGTACGGCAGCAACCCCTGCCTCTACCATTTCACGAGCAGTACGGGCAACATTTAATACACCACCAAAGCCCGTATCAATATCCACTAGCATAGGTAAATTAGTAGCCCGAATAATATCACTAGCACGCTGAGCGAGTTCATTTGAATAAATCATTCCTAAGTCTGGTAGGCCTCTACTCGCTGTATAAGCGGCACCCGAAAGATACAATGCCTCAAAGCCAACTTTTTTAGCCATTAAACCAGCCATCGCATCATGTGCTCCTGGTATTTGCAAAATAGATGAACGAGCAATAAGAGCTTTAAATTGTTCAGCTAATTGTTTTTGTGTCTTCGCTTCTTGGACAATCCACGCCATTTTTAAAAACCTCCTCTTTATTGCATTTGTAATCCTTTTAAATTAAATAAATAGATTAATAAATTCATGGACAGCAATTTGTTCAAGCAGCTCTTTATTTGCACAAACCTCATTTATGGTATCGAGTTGTTTTTGAGAATAATGCGTACGAATGTTTTGCTGGAATTTATTAATGATCTGAGGGAATGCTTCCTCACGGCGGAAACGATGCCCTAAAGGATATTCACACTCAATTTGCTCGGATGATGTACCATCTTTGTAATAAACTTGAACAGCATTCGCAATGGATCGTTTATCAGGGTCTAAATAGTCGATTGTATATTGGCTTTTTTCCGCGACAACCATTTTATGTCGCAAGTCATCAATGCGCGGGTCTACAGCCACCTCATCTTCGTAGTGATCTGCTGTAATGTCACCATAAATAAGACCAATAGCTGTAATGTATTGAAGGCAGTGATCACGATCAGCAGGATTATGAAGTGGCCCTTCTTTATCGATAATTCGTATGGCTGATTCATGCGTCGTAATGTCAATGCGGTCAATTTCAGCTAGGCGATTTTTTACTTCAGGATGTAAATGAATAGCACATTCTGCAGCCGTTTGAGCATGAAATTCTGCAGGGTAAGACACTTTAAAGAGGACATTTTCCATAACATAAGATGCAAGTGGTCTCGCAAGCTTTAATGCTTGCTTATTAAAGAGCACATCTTGGAATCCCCAGCCTGGTGCAGACAATGCAGTTGCATAGCCCATTTCTCCCTTCACAGCCATCATTGCTAGTTGTACGGCCCTGCTTGTAGCATCGCCAGCAGCCCATGATTTTCTAGAGCCCGTATTAGGAGCATGTCGATAGGTTCTTAAACTTGAATTATCAATCCAAGCATTTGATAAGGCATTGACAATTTCTTGATGAGTGCCACCTAAAGCCTTTGTTACTACAGCTGTTGTCGCTATTTTGACAAATAAGACGTGATCTAAGCCAACACGATTTAAGCTATTTTCGAGTGCAAGTATTCCTTGTATTTCATGAGCTTGAATCATCATTTCTAAAACGTCTTTTATTTGGAGAGGTTCTTGCCCTTCCGCAACACGTACACGACTCAAATAATCGGCTACAGCTAAAATACCACCTAGATTATCAGAAGGATGCCCCCATTCTGCTGCCAACCAAGTATCGTTATAATCCAACCAACGGATCATACAACCGATATTAAAGGCACCTTTTACTGGATCGAGGACATAGGATGTTCCTGGAATACGGGTACCATTTGGAACGACTGTACCTGGCACTACAGGACCTAGAAGTTTTCTACATTCAGGATATTGTAAAGCTAAAATGCCACAACCTAACGTATCCAATAAAACATATCGAGCCGTTTCGTAAGCTTCTTCGCTCGTAATCTTTGTGTTTAATACGTAATCCGCAATATCAATAAGAAGCTGGTCTGTCATCGTTTTTTCATTCGTTTTAATCATCTATATCTTCCTTTCAAGGTATGAATTTGATATACTAGTATGCTGATGGGCATTGGTCAGAATGTCCATCAGCTCTATGGCGAGTTGTTAAAACTTGATTATACCGACAATTCTTCAAGGTTATGACGCTCGCCTATATAATGAACACGAGGTCTAAATAATCGATTATTGTCATGTTGTTCGATCACATGTGCACATAAACCGATCGTTCGAGAGCTAAAGAAAATAGGCGTATATAATTCAATTGGTAAGCCCAGCATGTAGTACACTGGCGCAGCGTAATAATCTAAATTTGGATACAGGCCTTTTTCCTCCACCATCACTTTTTCACCAGCTTCACACATGTGATATAAGCGGTCATCCCCTTGCTCCAAGCATAATTTATATAAAGCTTCTTTCATGATCTGCGCTCTTGGGTCCATTTTTTTCATATAGACCCGATGGCCAAAGCCCATTATTTTTTCTTTATTTTTGAGCTTGTTTTTCAGCATCGCTTCAAAGCCTTCCACAGTCTTAGCTTCAAGCAGCATATACATGACTGCCTCGTTCGCCCCACCATGCAAATTTCCTTTCAATGATGCGACGGCACCAGTTAGAGCACCATACAGGTCAGATTGTGTGGAGGCAATAACACGAGCAGCAAAGGTCGAATTCGGCATTTCATGTTCACTATATAAAACAAGTGATTGGTCAAAAATTTCCTCTTCTAATGGTGTTGGTTTTCTTCCAGTAATCATGTAATAAAAATTAGCACTATATGAAAGCTCACTATCCGGTTCTACTACCTCTTGACCATTTAATACACGGTAGCTATTCGCAACGATGTTGGGCATGCCACCTAAAAGTCGATATGCTCGAGTTACATTTCTTTCAGTCGATCGATCATTGATGTGCTGATCATACCCTGCTAACGCTGAAATTCCCGTTCTAAGGCCGTCCATAGCATGTGTCCCATTTGGTAATAAGTTGAAAATTTGAACAAGCTCTTGCGGAACGTGATAGTTTTCTTTCAATCTATCCTGTAAGTCAGCTTGTTGCTCAGTAGTTGGTAGGTTTCCTTGCAATAATAAATGGACAATATCTAAATAGGAATATCGCTGAGATAGTTCAATCAAATCATAGCCTCGTATAACAATTTGGCTTCCTACTACGTCTAAGAAAGACAGTTTTGTTTCCGCAGCAATAACTCCATCAAGACCTGGTGAATACGTTAACTCCATGGATTACAACCCCTTTGTTTAATCATTCTTGTAAGCGTTACCATTCAAACTCGAAAGAACAACAAAAAACAACTTCTACCCCTTTAGAAGTTGTTAATCTACAAAAGTATGACAGAACAAAAAGCAGTGAACTGACATCCATTCACAATCATCATACAGTAGCTAACACCTCCCTATCCTCGTAGGTCAATTGATGCTTATTTAGCGGCAGGTCTCCTGACTTATCATCAACATTCCTATAACACCTTCCCGTTTTGATGAACAAAACAGTGGCCTCGTTATGGAACTCCTACATACAGTTGCGGGACAGTGTTGGACTCACACCAACTTCCCTTTTAATCAAATGGAATCAAACCCATTTGAACCACCAAAATTTAGCATATTCAATTTGTCTATTTACCTTAACATAGAGGTTTCCAAACAATCAATATAGGTAAAATTCAGAAAAGACTGATTATAAAAAGCTATTTTTCATTTTTGACGAACTATTCTGCATATTTAAGCATTATTTCGCTCAAAAAAATATTGTTAATCAATCCCAATGGAGCTATATTTATGAAGTCTGCTTAAAAAAAGTGATTTGCTTGGCATTACGATGAAACAAGGAGTGACGGGATGGGCTATATAACAGAATTAAGAAAACTTATCGGTAATAGACCGATTATAAGCGTCGGTTCGACAGTTCTTGTTGTTAATGATGATAAGAAGATACTCTTTCAACATCGTTCAGATACGTTGGACTGGGGATTACCTGGCGGCTCAATGGAAATAAACGAAACATTAGAGCAGGTTGCTGCTCGTGAACTTTATGAGGAAACTGGACTCGTGGCTAAAGAGTTTGATTTTATCGGTGTTTTTTCAGGACCTGATTATTACTACTGTTATCCGAATGGCGATGAAATCTATACAGTCATTCACCTTTATAGAGCTAAACATGTAAGGGGTGTATTGGAAATGAAAGATGGTGAGAGCTTAAGCCTCACTTATTTCGGTAAAGAAGAACTTCCGAATAATATGGAACAGAGGACGGTCGCTCTCTTAAACAACCTTGAGGGCCAAATATGGGGGTTCGAAAGCTCCTTTACGAAGCTTTCCACATAACAATGTAAGAAATTTAATAAGGACTTTCTTCGCAAAGACATTCCAATTCATTGTAAAGTATTCTTGTGAATTCTTTGGCGAGGATGAGTGGGTAGAATCGCGTTGTATAGCTCAAGTGATGCAGAATGCTTAAATGGTTCACCTTTCATACTTTCTTCTACTAGCTCACCATTTTGCATGACTAGGATGCGATCTGAAATAAAGCGTGTAGCCTGTAGGTCATGAGAAATGAAAATGTAGGCAAGTTGCAAATCCTTTTGCAATGTCTGTAGTAATTGAATGATATGTTTTTGCAAAATCATATCTAAACTACTAATGGCTTCATCTAAAACAATTAATTTTGGATGTAAGGCAAGCGCTCTTGCAATGTTCACACGCTGTTGTTGTCCCCCACTCAGCTGGGAAGGATACTTTTCGGCAATAGATTTTTCTAACTCTACATGATCAAGTAATTCCTTTACGTTAAAATGTCTCTCAGCTGAGCTATAATGCTCGAAATTTAGGTACGGTTCGTCTAAAATTTGAAAAATGGTGTGCTTTGGATTTAAGGAATGATAGCTATTTTGAAAGACTGCTTGTAAATCTCTCCGTATCATTTTTTTCTGTTGGCTAGTGGCATCATAAAGATTAACCCCTTGAAATAGAACCTCCCCGGCTGTTGGCCTTTCCATTCCTAATATAATTCGGCCCAATGTGCTTTTTCCTGAGCCACTTTGTCCAACAATCCCTAAGCATTCCCCCTCCTGAAGTGAAAATGATACTTTCTGTAAGACAGGAGCATCCTGTCTTCGCTTGAATATGAACGGTCTATGTGCATAGCACTTCTCAATATTTCTCACTTCTAGTAGCTTCAATTTTTTCACCTCTAAAACATAATTCGGGATTGTAATAATTTCTTTGTATAAGGATGCTGAGGGGCATCAAAAAAATCATAGACATTCGCTTGTTCAATTAGTTTCCCCTTATACATCACGGCTACATCATCAGCAAGTTCAGCAATAACGCCTAAATCATGTGTCACAAGAAGGATGGCAGCCTGTGTTTCCAGGCGAATACGATCAAATAAAGTCAATACCTGCTTTTGATTGACTGTATCAAGAGCTGTCGTAGGCTCATCAGCTATGTATACCGAGGCTTGAATTGCCAATGACAAAGCAATCATCACACGCTGTAGCATTCCCCCACTTAATTGGAATGGATAATAGTGTAAAAGGCGCTCGGGATTAGGTAAATTAACTTTTGCCATGCTTTCAATAGCAATTTGTTTTATTTCATTTTTAGTGATAACAAAATGAGCCTTTAATGATTCACGAAAATGACCTTCAATGGTTTGAACACGGTCAAAGGCAGCCGAAGGATTTTGCATAATAATGGAAAGATGTCTACCACGATAAGCTCTCATTTGAGCAGCAGTTACCTTCAATAAATCCTGCTGATGGTAGAAAATTTGCCCTTTGGTAATTTGTGCACTAGTCGGCAAGGCTTGCATGATAGCTTGGCAAAGCATTGTTTTCCCACTACCGCTTTCCCCAATAATTCCTAACACTCGGCCTTGATAGGCTGTTAAATGAATAGAGGATAAAATATTCTGTTCTCCAATTTTGACCGATAAGTCTTTCACTTCTAAAATTTTCTTCATAGCTACCCCTTTACTGATCAGGCTTCTTCAAACTACTTGCTAAAACATTACATACTAGGACAACAAGGACAATAGCAAGCCCAGGATATAGCATTAATTCAGGATGTTGGCGGATATATTGCTTCCCTTCATTTACCATCATTCCCCATTCAGGGGTGGGAGCCTGCACACCAAGCCCAATAAAGGAAAAACCCGCAATCTCTAAAATGACCTTCCCCATATCTAATGCCACAATCGTTACAATTGGTGGCCAAACATGAGGGAGGTAGTGACGAAAAATTAATTTCGCACCTGTAGTACCACTGATTCTTGCCGCTAGAATAAAGTCTTTTTCATTCATACCAATAAATAAACCTCGGATTAGCCTCGAATAATATATAAGCTGTGTCAAACTAAGGGCAATTAACACATTTTTCAAGCTCGGTCCTAATACACCTAAAAGCCCAAATGCTAGTACAAGTGTTGGAAAAGCTAATAAAATATCGCAAACCCGAATAAATAGCGCATCTATTATACCTCTTTTTAAGGAGACCCATGCGCTCAATAATATCGCTACTAGAATAGCAATTATTTGTATGACGAGCGCCGCACCTAAAGAATACCGAATCCCTAAAAGCAATCGGGAGAAGACACATCTTCCTAAATGGTCTGTTCCTAATGGATAGTCCCATGAGGGTGCTAGAAATTTCTTAGAAATATCGACTGCTAAAGGGTCATGAGGCATAATAAGTGGGGCTAACAGTCCTAGTAAACCAATGATAATCAGTAAGGTGAGACTACTATATCTTCTCATATGTATACGTCCTAAGTTCACTTTACTCTCTCCTATCCTTCATCATCAGATGAGGATCCAATAAACGATGCAATACATCTGTGCCTAAATTGGCGAGCACATAGATAACAGCAATCACCAACACATAGCATTGTACAACGGGGTAATCACGATTCGTTATGGATTCTATTAAATATCGACCGAGCCCAGGCCAACTAAATACTTGCTCAACTATGACAGCACCACCTAGCAAATTTCCGAGTGTCATCCCAAACAAAGTTGATATCGGTATAGCAGCATTCCTCCCCACATGTCGGATGAGAATGACCGATTTTTTCAGGCCTCTAAGCTGTGCATACTTTACATATGGCTGCTCGTATTCTTCCATTATGGCAGAGCGGATAAACTGTGAGAACAATCCGATTGTGGGTAAAGCTAAGGAGAAGGCTGGTAAAACTAGATGTGCTACCGAACCTTTTCCATTTGTCGGAAAAATGCCAAGTTTTAAGCTGAAAAGATAGAGTAGGATAAACCCTAACCAAAATGTTGGGATGGATACACTTAGGACTGTAAATAATCGAATGATTTTATCGATAAAGGAATGCTTAAATAATGCGCTCACAGCCCCTAATGGAATACTAAAAGTTAAAATTAGGATAAATGCTACTAAAGCTAATTCAATGGTAGCAGGTAGCTTAGCAAATAGCTCATGTGCCACGGGTAATTTACTAACAAATGATGTCCCAAAGTCTAGCTGTAAAACGCCTTTTACCCATAGCAGATACTGCATGATAAAAGGCTTGTCTGTCCCTAATTCTTCTCGTAAAGCTTGTATAGCCTCTGGTGTTGGGGCTATTCTTGAGAGTCGAAGGATGACCTCTGCCGGTTCTACGGGTACGAAACGAATAAACACAAAGGTCAGAATAGATACGCCTACTAATACAAATGGTAGAGTGAGAATTCTTTTTACACAAAACATCCAAGTCGATTCGTACATGCCGTCACTTCCCATTTCATCCGATGATAAAAAGAGAGTTGTCATAGTTCGACACACTCTCTCTTTCATACTTAGTTTTCTTTATCCATTTGTGCATATGGAATGTCATATTCAGAAGCACGTGGTGCAAAATCCTTCATATATGGTTGATATATAACATTATTCGTTTCATACGATATTGGATAGAATAAAGCTTGATCGTGGAACATTGTTAAAATATCCGTATATAGCTGCACACGTTCCGCTTCGTCTTTACCGACTAGTAGTTGATGTATGTTTGTATCGATCTCCTGAGCATTTGGTAAGCCTAATTTTGCTTCATATACACCACTAGCATTTGGTGTAGCTGATTCATTTGCAAAGCTATGTGGATCAGTCGGCGGTCCATTTGTCCGCCAGAAGTTAATATCAACCTGATCATCCATTAATTTTTGCAGACCGACCATTACATCTGCGCCTTCAATATTTAACTGTACCCCTATTTTTGCTAGCTCGCCTTGCATTAACTCCGCCATAGGTTTTTGAATGGCATCAGTAGCAATATAGATTAAATCTAATGTAAGGGGTTGACCATTTTTCGAACGAATTTTTTCACCCTTCTGTAGCGTCCAGCCTGCTTCATCTAGCAATTTCTGCGCTTTTTCAGGATTATATAAAATGGGCGCCAAATCAATATTGGCATAAGGAATTGCATCCCAGAATAGCGTGTTTGCCACTTTTTCTGTACCATGTGTAATACTGTCTACCATTTGTTCTTTATTGATAGCATATTGAATAGCTTGTCGAACCTTGAGCTCAGCTAACGGTCCAGACTGTGTATTGAGCAGTAATGCTTTCGTAGACAACGGCTCAGATGTAGCAGTTTTATATTTGCCACTATCTCTTAAATACGTATAGTTATCTAAGCTAATAATCCCTCGACCATAAATGACATCTAATTCTTCATTTTCAAAGGCTAACGAAAGAGATTCCGAATCTGGAATAATCTTAACCTTTATTTTATCTACGAGTGGTTTTTCACCCCAATAATGTTCGTTACGGCTAAATACTGCATATTCATCTTTTTTATAGTCAGTTAATACCCATGGACCTGTGCCAATAGCTGATTGGATGGAATCATTTGTTGCATCGCCGTCTGGGAAGCCATTATCCCCTAAAAAACGGAATGGTCTAACAAAGGCTAATTCGTTTAACACAGGGTAATACGGTTCATCTAATTGCAAACGTATTGTTGAATCATCTACTTTGACGACCTCTTTTATATGGTTGACCATACCCATCCAGGAATGCATGTCACGATTCGCTAATACGGCATCAAAATTGCGAATCACATTATCAGCATTAAAGGCAGTCCCATCCGAGTAGGTAACATCCTTGCGTAAATGGAACGTATAAGCAGTTTTATCCTCTGAGATATCCCAACTTTCTGCTAGCTTTGGTGTAATTGTGCCATCATCGTTATACGCCACTAGAGATTCATAAACCATGGCTTGAGCAGTAATCTGATTTGGTAAATATGTATGGGGATTTAATGGCCCTACATCTAATGGCCATCCAATCGTAATCATTTTTTCATCTGTTTGTTCTGTTGATGCTGAATTTCCTTTGTCCTTTTCTGAGCTTGTACAACCTGCAAGAAAGCTCAAGGTCAAAACAAGCAGGAAAGGCAGTAAATACTTCGTCCATCTCATTTTTTGTCTCCTATCTCTATTCCCTGTTCATATCTACAAATTGAATAGAAAGAAGGCATAAAAAAACCTTATTCCACAAGAATAAGGACAGATAAACTTACAATACATAAGCTTCCATCCATCTCCCTATCTTTCGTAGATCATCAATGAATCTTCTTACAAGCAGGCATTCTGGCTTATGAATCATCATTTTGCTTCACCTTCCCAAGATAGAACTTAGTGGTAATTTAAACAAAACTCCTCATTTACAGCTGCGGGACAGCATGGGATTTACACCCATTTTCCTTTTAATTGAATGAAAAATACTTTCATTCAAACTTGTAATGCAATATTTGAAATTAGTAATAAACATAACATGCTGAAATGTTCACGTCAATTTTATTTTCTGAATATAATAAAACCTCCATACAAAAAGACCAGGTAGATAACCTGATCTTTCTTTAACTCCTTTTATTTTATTATTTTCGTTATCTTGATATAGATTCCTTCACTTCCTGACGTAATATTTTAGTAGCAGCTACCATATTAGCTAAAGCCGCGATTGTTTCTGGCTCTTTCCTTGTTTTTAAGCCACAGTCAGGATTAACCCAAAATTGATGTTTGTCTAGAACTTGTAAACTATCTTTCATAATGGTTAACATTTCGCCTTCACTCGGCACACGTGGGCTATGAATATCGTAAACACCTAATCCGATTCCTTTTGTATAAGGATTTACTTGAAGGGAAGAAATTAGCTCTCCATGGCTACGAGATGTTTCAATGGAAATCACATCTGCATCTAGCGCGCTAATGGGTTCTAAGAAATCGTTAAATTCGCAATAACACATATGTGTATGAATTTGTGTTTCATCCTTAACACTCGATGTAGCAAGCTTGAAGGCATTGACCGCCCAATCTAAGTAAGCCCCCCATTCTTCTTTACGAAGAGGTAACCCTTCTCGAAGTGCTGGTTCATCCACTTGAATAATGGAGATGCCTGCCGCTTCAAGTGCTTCCACTTCCTTGCGAAGTGCTAATGCAATTTGATAAGCGACATCTTTCCGAGAAATATCATCACGTACAAAGGACCAATTTAAAATGGTCACTGGTCCCGTCAGCATCCCTTTGACAAAGCGCTTCGTTAAGCTTTGAGCATACGCAGACTCTTTCACGGTAATGGCTGAAGACCATGCAACATCTCCATAAATTATCGGAGGCTTCACACAGCGAGAGCCATATGAAACGACCCATGCTTTTTCAGTAAAGGCAAAGCCCGTCAATTTCTCACCGAAATATTCGACCATATCTGTCCGCTCAAATTCTCCATGAACTAGTACGTCCATATCAAGATCCTCCTGCAAGTGAATCCAGCGCTTTGTTTCCAGTTCAATAAATGCTTCATAGTCATCATTCGACAATTGCTTCTTTCGCCAAGCATTACGATTTCTCTTCACCTCATCAGATTGAGGAAAGCTGCCGATTGTCGTTGTTGGGAATAGTGGCAGACCTAACGCCTGCTGCTGTATTTTTTGACGTTGACTAAAATCACTATGTCGCTCAAAATCCTTTGTTGATACGGATTGAGAGGCTTGCTGGATCATTTTATTTTGACGAATCGAATGATTTTTTAGTGCTTCAATGGCCTTCATACTTGCTGAGAAATTATGACGTAGCGTTCCGTCTTGATTTTTTCTATATTTAGTGAGCTCCATAATCTCTTCCATTTTTTCATCAGCAAACGCCAGTGCTTGTTTGAGAACAGGGTCCAGCTTCTTTTCAAGTGAAGTAGATATTGGTACATGTTGAAGGCTACTTGAAGGTTGAATCCACAATTCCTTCGCATCGCTAAGCTTTTCAATAGCTTGAATCGTGGCGTTAGCCTCCGCTAGGTTCGTACGCCATATATCACGACCATTAACAATACCTATAGCTAAAACTTTATCCTGAGGGAAACCAAATTGTCGAAGTGACTCCATATTCCCTTTATAGCCATGTACAAAATCTAAACCAAACCCTTCGACAGGCAAAGTAATCAATGTTTCATAGGAGCATAATGCTTCAAAATATGTTTGTAGCATTATTTTTGCTGCTGGAACAGTTGTCGCTAACTGAGCATAGATTTCCTGTACTAGCTTCCGTTCTGCTGAGTCAAGTGTCGTCACTAAAGAAGGCTCTTCTAATTGAATCCACTGAGCTCCTGCATCTACTAATTCTTGAATAATCTGAGCATAGAGAGGTAATAGCGCTACTAAATATTCAACCTGCGTTAATTTATTGTAGCCCTTAGTTAGCTTATAAAATGTATAGGGGCCAATAAGTGTCGGCTTCGCAATAATACCGAACGCTTCTTTTGCCTCTATAAAGTCGGCCAATACCTTATTTTCTGTTAGTTGCAACAGTTGCCCTTCATATTCAGGAACAATGTAGTGATAGTTGGTATTAAACCATTTGGTCATTTCACTAGCTACTGCTGAAGGATTACCTCTCGCTACACTATAGTAGGTATGTAAATCTACCCTTCCACCTTGCCAGTTAAAGCGCTTGGGTACTAAGCCAAACATTAAGGCTGTATCCAACATTCTATCGTACAATGTGAAATCTCCCACTGTCACTATATCGATGCCAGATTGTAGCTGCTTTTCAATCCGAGATAACCGAATACTTTTTAGGGTTGCCTGAAAATCCTCTTCCATTTGTTCTTGACGCCAAAATGCTTCTAACGCCTTCTTCCATTCACGATCATCTCCGATATATGGATAGCCAATGAGTGTACTAGTATAAGTCATATTTAATCTCCCCTTCATCAATAAGTTTATGGTTACTGGCTCTTACAAATTTGTGTCATCCCATGCTAGATTCAGTGGCTCTATATGAAAACCAGTGGATTTTGCTTTGGAATACAGAATAGTAGCATGAAAAAAAGCCATTCCCCTTCTCGGAAAATGGCTGCTTGGTAAAATTATTAAGACAAAAACAATACGAAAAAGTAGAATTTTCGCAAAATCTTTTGTTATCGCACAGTGCCTTTTTGGTCACTATTCACCACCTATTTCCACGTAGGTATTTGGTGTGTACTAGAAATTGGCAGGTCTCCTGGCTTCTCATCAACACGCCTCACAGCCTTCCCGGTTTCCCAGTGGCCTTTGTGATTTGCTCCGAATTACAGTTGCGGGACAGCGTCGGATTTGCACCGACTTCCCTTTTAAGCCAGACTTTCATCTGGCACCATTTCTTACACTCTATTCAGTTATGCCCCTACTATACCATATATTTCAGAATAGTAGAAATTGTTTTTACATAAAAATTTATCTATTTACTCTGTTTTAAATTGCCAACAATTTGGATCTTAGTGAAAATGCCTTATATTAATTGAACTAATTCCACATTAATTGTGCAAGCGAACTATTTATAATCTTTAATTCCAGCTTCAAAAGCCTGTCTATCTCCATTTTCAATCCCGTGCAATGCTTCTTGTAAAGCAAATGTACTTTTATAAAATTTAACTCGTTCAGATATTTCATGACCATTAGGGTATAGGTTAATACACATATCAAAAAAATCCTCACCATAGCTAGAAAGTATTCCAGCAAAGTCATACGCTGGATCTCCTAAACCCGACCCACCAAAGTCTATTATCCCAGAAATCATCCTTGTTTCTGGATCCCACAAAATGTTAGATGCTCCGAAATCTCCGTGTATAAGTGTTATATCTAAATTGGAGAATGCCTTCCCATTTAAAAACGTTTCAAAAGATTGTGAGATTTCCTGTTGAGCGTCTTTTCTCATAAAAGGAAATAATTTATTTTGAATCTTATTATACAAGTTATACATCTCTTCATGAGGATTACGAACCTTTAGTTTCAAATCTCGACTTGCTTTTTCTCCTGATATAGAATGAAGTTCTACAAGAAAAGAAACAAGTTGCTTTGCCAACCCTTTAACTAAATCAACACGCTTCACACCTATTAAACTTTCCTTCCACAAAGGAACACCATCTATTAGATGATATCCGGTGAAGACTTTACCTGGTTCTAACTCTTCAAAAGATTGATAAATTGGATTCGGAATAGGAGTTGAAATGGTACCTTTAATGTATTTTAAAATTTCCGTCTCTCTTTTTAATTGATTGATTCCAATTTTATATTTTGGAAACCTAAATACCAAAGATTTGTTTACAATAAACACATCATTATTCTGTCCAATTTCATTAGGATAAATGTCTTCAATGGAAAGGTCCGAATAAAGCGATTGAATGTTTTCAATAAAGTTATTAATCATTAGTAATATTCCTTTCAGTCTCTTTCTAGCTTTTTGATACGTAAACTCTTGTTGAACTATCTGTTCCTTTAGTTTAAAAACAATTCTTCACAAACTCAACTATACTTTAACAAAAAAATCCAAATCACTTAACAAGATGCTCCACAATCTGGCCATTGCCATGAATATAGACGCTTTCCTTATTACGAAAAGCGCCTGATTGTTGAATAAACAGTGATGAGTTTATCTCCAACTCAATATTCAAAACTCAATATTGGCTTTGGTCGTTTATTCCAATTAAAAATCTAATTATGAAACTATCTTCTACTTTCTTCGTAAATTAATTAAGTCAACTATTTCTAGAGGTGATCATAATGTACGAATACCATTTCGTTAAAGTGGAACTAAATGCTTGGGGTAGTAAACCAAAAGAAGATTATCAAAATATAATTCACCAATACGCATCTGAAGGATGGAGATTTGTTCAAATTTTTGCTCCTTCAACTAAAGGATATGGTTCCGCAGCTTATTTTGAATTAATTTTTGAGAGACCCCTTAATTAGATGTGAGGGGTTTTTCTATTTGGGGAAGCATAAATATCCAACCCTCATTTATATGTGTTATTCACCTATTTACCCCTTTTCAGTAATAAAGAAGCTGATTTGTCTTTTGCTTGTTAAAGTAATACATACTATTAGCTGAATACATATTTTATTTTTTCGGTGTAAAGTTCCTTCTCACTTATTTTAGGACGATACCTAGCAACCTTCTGCCCATTAGCCATATTGCAAGACCAGTTCCCCACAAGATCAGGGCAGAGCCAAAGCCCACTACAGACATAAATGCATTGATCTGATGTTCCCCCAGTGTGACTGTTGCAGGTACAAATAACCATGTCATAATAGCAAGTAAACAAAGGAGTGTGCCGGTAAAATAGTAGAGTCTAACTTGAAACAGAGGTGCTAATGGGAAAAAATGAACACCGACAATAAGAGCTATTACGACAGGTATAAGTTCAGGGTGACGAGTAACGTTACAAACAGCAATTGTAATGGCTATAGCCAAACCCTCTGCCGCAAAAATGATGTTAAACCAAAACGATGTACGCTTCCCCTGCCTTAAGTCTGTTTTTGAAACCTGATTCGTCAATTCTCTCGATGCGCGTATTAATGAAAAACCGCCGATGAACAGCGCTATACTTATGGCAACAGCAGTAACTAACAATAATGGAACTCCCCAGCCGTGCAATCCCATAATTCCCGTGTACGCCCACAGAGTACCAAAAAACGCCATAAAAAATACACCAGATGCCGTTCCGCGGACTGCGGCACCAGGAATCGCTCTAGATGTTTGTGTCATAAATAAATACCTCCTTTCAACCTAAGTATATGTTCATTACAACTACGTAACAGCCTACATCAGTATTAGATTTAGTTCATTCGAGAAAAAATCATCTATACTTTTTTATCATTATGTTCAGGCAGATGAATGAACTTCTCTGCCCGGTTATCTCAATACATCTCATTCTACTCATGGCTTTTTTAATGAAGAAAGAGGCTTTCCTTATTTCAGAAAAGCACGAGTATTAAACTCTGAAAGTATGGAACATTTCACTTCAGAATTACATTTACTATTTACACGAACAAACGGATGAAAGGGACATTAAAAGGAATGAGCCCTGCCCAATACAGAGTTCATTCCTAGTAACTTCTTATACTATTCTATAGATGAGATCCTCCACTTGCATCGAGTAATTGACCTGTTACCCAACGGCTGTCTGAGGAAGCAAGAAAGGCGGCGATATCTGCCACATCCTCGGGTTCTCCCCATCTATTGAAAATTGAAAGACCAGCCGCATATTTTTGTCCATCCAGGTTTTCCAAAGTATCAGCATTCATTTCTGTATTAATAATTCCAGGCTGGATGGCGTTTACCGTAATATTACGGCTCCCCAGTTCCTTGGCTAGAAGACGCGTAAATGTGTCGATAGCACCTTTGGACATACTGTACGTGAAGACACTTGGTGAAGCTGCACGTGTCACAAAGGATGAAATATTAATAATACGCCCCCCATCTTTTAAACGTGGCAAAGCTTGCTGAGTAATAAAAAGTGGTGCTTTTACATTAATGTTCATTACCTCGTCAAATGATTCTTCCGTCGTCTCTTCTAAACTGATAATTTGACCAATTCCAGCATTGTTGACAAGAATATCGAATCCACTACCACCCATATACTCCCGGATTGTATCATCCAAAGTAGTAAATAAATTTTGAATACCATCTAGAGTACTAAGGTCAGCGCCAATCGCGCAAGCATTCCCTCCGCTTTGTTTGATCTTGTCAACAACTTCTTTTGCCTCATTACGTCTTTTCCCGTAATGAACGACGACAAAGGCCCCCTCTTGTGCCAGACGCAATGCAATACTGCGGCCAATTCCTCGACTTGATCCTGTAACTAAAGCGATTTTACCTGTTAACTTACTCATGCTTCCATCTCCTTGTTCAAACATAGTTATATTACATAGAGAATTATATCAAGGAACATTATTTGAAATGTTGCTCTCCTATTCGGTTTCAAAGAGGTGTTTCGTCGCAACTTTAATTCAATTCTACAGAAATAGCGCCCAATTGTTGAAGATCGTTTCTTATTGAAGTAATACATCTGTTCGTGGAGTGTAACTTTTGACAATTACTTGATATTATATAGGTGAATAGAAAGGTAAATTAAAACTTAGTTTAGTAGTTGTACTAATTGCTTATTGGTTTTATTCCCTTATAACTTTTCAAAAAGGAGGGTTTATGAAGAAGATTATTGTTTTTGTATTTACGTTATTTATATTACTCTCAGGATTCCCAACACCAAGTTATGCGTTGTCAGATTCGAAATCTGCGGCAATCCAAGCGTTGCTAGATGATGCCCGTCATATATCAGGTGTGCCAGGCATGTCAATCTCTATCCTTGCTGATGATGAAGTGCACTACTTTTCTTCAGGGCTTGCAGACCGTGAAAACGGGTTGCCTGCAAGTGAAAATACACTCTATGAGTTAGCCTCGGTCAGTAAAGCTTTTACCGGTATTGGAATTTTGCTGTTGGAAGAGCAAGGGCTGCTCTCAATGACTGACCCTGTCCAAAAATATTTACCTTGGTTTACGGTAAAGTATCAAGGGAAACTGGTTGATATGCAAAGTCTTACACTAAATAACTTTCTTCACCATACCAGTGGTCTAACAAATACTAGACATATTCAAAATATTCCCCAAGGCCATACACCGGATATGTTGCAAAAAACTGTAGAAATGCTCGTAGATGCTGAATTGGAGTTCCCTCCGGGCGAACAGTATAACTATGGAACCGTTAATTATGACGTATTGGGTTTGGTTATTGAGATTGTGTCGCGACAAAGCTATGAAGACTTTATGATGGAACAGGTATTTCAGCCGTTAGGTCTTCACCAGACGTATGTGTATAAAGAAGATGCTCAAGCCACTGGACAGTTGGCACAGGGCTACCGTTCTTCCTTTTTTATGACATCTCCATTTAAGGCACCAGATTATGCTGGGAATAAACCCGCAGGCTACATCATTTCTAATACACAAGATATGGCGCGTTGGATGGGCATACAGATGGGTATCGTGCAGAACATACCTGAAATATTTCACAGGGTAATTGAAAAATCACATAAGGGTGATACGTCTGTTTCGTCTGTCAACGATATGTATTATGCGGCAGGCTGGGCGGTCAATGCCGACCAAACGATTATAGAACACACTGGGGGCAACCCAAATTTCAGGACCCAAGTAGTCATACAGCTAAATGAACGAAGAGCCATCTGCTTGCTGAGTAACGGCGCAAATACCAATATAAACCTGGTACTAAAAGTTAAAGATATATTAGATGGTAATCTAACTCAGTCCTATGAAATAAGTGGCACACAGCTTTTGGATATTATTTTATCGTCTATCACAATTATTTTTTGCCTATTGGCCGTTTTGCTATTTTTTTTAGGATTTCGCAGAAGGAAAACAAGTGAGCGACCTCCAATGACAAAAAAGCAAACAATCGTAACAGTTATTTTCCTGATCGCTACGATTGCCCTCGGTATACTGTGCTTTGCTTTCGATTGGTCAACGATACTTATTTGGCAAACATATAGTGTTCTTACAGCTTTGATTTCGTCAGTATTATTAACAGCGAGCATTACATGGTTTGTATACACTCACCGATAAAATACCTCGCTCCCATGATAATTCAATTTATCGCTATCTTTATTTGAAAAACATAAGACACTTCGGTGTCTTTTTTTATAGTCTCGACAATTTTCCCCAGCCAAACCTAATTACTATTGCTTCCCCTTATCTGCTCCGTTTGTGGAATAAGGATTATATTATTTTTGCACAAGCACCGTTAGGGAACATTATTTAAGGATTGTTATTCCACAATCTTGCTCTTTCCATGAAGAAAGACGCTTTCCTAATTTCAAAAAGCGCCTGATTGTAAAAGATTATTTTTCAGGTCCTCAAACTTTCATTTGGGAACATATTTTTGTTTAGATTTGTAAAAAGTTATGTCATTTGGCTGTATCGTATAGATTGTTGCTCCAGATTTTGACTATCTTCTTTAATTAAAGCCCCTGTTAGTTGAACAAAAATGCACCCCAAGCACCGTTTTAACGTTGAAAATCCGCATTTTTCTGACTGGACCCTCTATTAATAATAGCTTTATTTGGCGTCCACAGTTATGTAAGTATTGCTATATAGAGGCATATGAATTCTCTTTATATTCCAAAGTTTCTTAAATTCATTAATTGGAACTTTTCGATTATAGCTCTTGTTATCATCGTCACAATTCACTAGATGCTTTAATGATTCTGAAAGGTAAATATATTCTTTGTCATAGCCTACAACCGGGACAAAATGCAAATTATTACGATTCTTCTGTACTTTTATAAAAACAATTACGGGAGTACCTTTACTAACTTCATACTTTAATGTATTTATATTTCCTTTATAATAGTTTGTTTGAAAGCCCTTTCTTCTTAATATTTCACGAATTCCCTTTGGATATACAGTGCCTGCCCTCGTTTTACTAGGAAAATCCGTATATAACTCTTCACCCTCGGCCTCCATACCAAAATGGCGAAGTAGATACGATGTTGAAAATGCTGCACATTCCGTATTGATTTGAAAATCTATTCGGTTGTTTTGTAGAATAAGGTAGTTAGCAGGATAATTTCTTTTTCGTAAAACAGGTATGGGTAATGTCATTAAATAGGCATTAATGATAGTGGATATAATCATCCATAAAATAACTGTTCTAACTATAAATATATTAATTCCCCCATTTTTTGCGTCCATATCGAAACAATATTCTAAATCCTTATTGCATTTACCTGCATCATAGTTAGCTAACAACAATCTTTATGAAAACAGTCTTTCTTTAAAGTATTATGTTTACTTCTAAGTCCAGTATTTTGCGGCTCAATTCAAATGCAATATTATTAACGTGTAAATGGCTTTGACAACCTTTCAATTGCTTCATCTATAATTTCAAAAAAGATATCTAGTTCATCTATATCCTGTGTTAAAGTTTCTTCAATGTTTAAAAAAACTACTTGTAAATTACCTTTTGATGATTGCTGGAGATTAACTACAATCGAATAGAGCCTCGTTGCTTTCGGCTATCAAATAGTAATTGAATAAGGCTTTCATAATAAGGAATAAACTCTCCGTTTTTGATCATAGTCAAAATTTCTTGCTTGCTTGCCCATTTCACATTTTGTACTTCCTCATACTGTAAAGTGAGCTTATGTAGCTGCACATTTTCTTCGATTAGATATATATCGTCAAAACCGTTCTCAAAGTTAATGGTTAAATGAGGACGTATTTGCTGAAGATCTAATTGTAAACCTATTTCTTCATACAATTCTCTTTGTGCTGCAATTTGACTTGTATCCCCAGCTATCGCGCTCCCTCCCACAGTAAGGTCCCACATATTTGGCCATCCTTCTTTGAACGGCTGCCTTTGTTGAATGAGCATTTCTCCACTTGAATTAAAAATACATACATGAATAACTAAATGCCAATCATCAGGTCGAGGTTGTTCTCCACGAACCCAAATACGTTTTGTTTTAATACGATTTATATCATACACATCCCATAATTCCACAAAATCATCCATTTTCTAATTCCCCTCTCTTTTGCGCAATTTTAAAAATTAAGAAAAATGCAATTTCCATATATTTTAACATAAATAACTTCCCTAATTTAAAAATGACTCCACAACACAATCTGGCCCTTTAATGCAAATGGTAGTTTACCAATATTTATTTGTTTTCGGTCTCTTTCCAAACTTTCAATTGGGTACATTATTTTGAATGATTATGTATAGATTAAAAACCTTTAATGAACTAAAGTATCTTGAAATTAAATGAGCTACCTCAACATTTGCGCCCTTTTCCGTAATGACGACTGACAATTGTAGACAAAATGGGAAAGTAGGAATTGGAATTTCTTCTTCTAACTGACAAATTCATCGTTTTAACTTATAATATCTGGAATGATAATCGAGAGGGGAAATGAATTGATGCTGACTTTAAGAGAATACATCATTAACAAATTAAAACCATGTGAGGGTAAATGTAGCTAAGCCTCAATCCTTTACATAGCGTTCGGCAACGTTACGTTACCCAAGGAGGAGTCTATATGCAAGACCAAGTAAAATCATTTTGTCAAAAATATAATTTATATAAAGAAAATGAAATTCAACAGATACAATTACGTCATCGTTTCGCGTTAGTCAAGGCGTTTGGCATTCAAGAAGGTATGCGTGTTCTTGAAATTGGCTGCGGTCAAGGAGATACAACAGTAGTGTTGGCAGACATTGTTGGTGACACTGGGCATATACTTGCGCTTGATATCGCAGCAAGTGATTACGGTGCACCATTAACGCTTGCACAAGCCCATGCGCAAATTCAGTCATCGCCATTAGGGAAGCGAATCTCGTTTCATTTGGAGACAGATTTTTTAACGTTTCATCTCTTAGAGAACATTGATGTGGTCGTGTTGTCC
The DNA here is from genome assembly GCF_059424475.1 of Lysinibacillus sp. GW247-5R2A. Lineage (NCBI taxonomy): Bacteria > Bacillati > Bacillota > Bacilli > Caryophanales > Bacillaceae > Lysinibacillus > Lysinibacillus sp. GW247-5R2A. The sequence goes on from NZ_JBWKZL010000002.1 coordinate 179,045, forward strand.
CATAGTTCTTGGTATTTCAAATCAAAGGAACAGCTACTTCAGTATTTTCAACGCGCGAAGCAATTAGGTGTGAAGCTTTGTTTTGCAGAATGGGATATGGCGTATACGAGCATACAGCAGCGTAGTCATTTTTGTGCAGTTTCCATTTTAGCGCTTTATTCAGCCTTTATTGAAAACGAAGGGAACATTCAAAATGTGTGGAGTAAAAGTCAAAGTTTAGCTATTGCGGAAGCAGCGAATTTTCAGTTGAAAAAGTCTGTTATCGTTGAAGCGGACTATTTACAAGATGGTGGGTGGGAGCGTGATTATGCAAATGCCATCGCTGATGAATTTGAGATAGCACCACTTTCCATTCAAGCTTTAATAAAATCCTATATAGAAGTGATGAATGAGACACAGGAGGTCGCTTCTCTTAATAGTTTTGTTCAAGTATTTGAATAGTCGGACCTAACACAATCAACAAAGCGGTATGTTCACGCAAACATACCGCTTTGTTGTATTTATTTGTGCTATATTCAATCCTACAAACTCCATAACATATAAAATAAGAGGTGTCAGATGTCTCTACTGTATCCGTAAACAGGTACCTAATACTTAAGCAGTGATATGAATGACGCTACTGCTTTATTCTTTCATTATCTCCCTAACTTAACTGGCGCTTAAATTGTTTAATGGCGAAAAAGTAAGCGATAATCATGATGCCGACGCACCAAGAAAGAGCAAGCCAGATATCGTTGCCAACAGAACCTTCATATAAGAGGGCTCGAATCGCATTCACGATCGAGGTAACGGGCTGGTTTTCAGCAAACGTACGGACAATTTTAGGCATTGTTTCGGTGGGAACAAAGGCTGAACTGATAAACGGTAAGAAAATCAGAGGGTATGAGTAAGCTGTCGCCCCCTCCATAGTCCGTGCTGCCAATCCAGGAATAATGGCCAACCATGACAGAGCTAGCGTAAACAGACCCAGTATCCCAGCCACCGCAAGCCAATCCAGAGCTTCTGCGCTGGAACGGAAGCCCATCAAGAGAGCGACGAGGAAAACCACCACAATCGTAATGGCATTAGAAACAAGAGAGGTCAACACGTGAGCCCACAATACAGACGAGCGCTTGATGGGCATGGTCATAAAACGCGCCATCAGCCCGTTCTTTATATCCGTAAACATCCGTGCGGAAGTGTAAGCGCCGCCGGATGCGATAGCCATCAGCAAGATTCCTGGCAATAAATAATTGACGTAGTTATCTGTACCTGTCTCGATGGCGCCGCCAAATACGTAGACAAACAGAAGCATCATCATAATTGGCGTAATCGCCACTGTAATTATAGTATCCGGGCTGCGCATGATGTTACGCATTAATCGTCCTAATAATACCCATGTTTTGTTTGTCATTTATATTCCCTCCTTTTTTCCTATGATTCCGAGGAAGATTTCCTCCAGTGACGGTTGTTTTTCAATGTACTCTACTTTCGCTGGCGGGAACATCTCTTTGAGTTCGCTTAGAGTACCAGTTGTAATGATTTTTCCGTCATGTAGGATGGCAATACGATCAGCCATTTGTTCGGCTTCCTCCAGGTACTGTGTCGTGAGGAAGATGGTCGTGCCACCACCGGCAAGCTCCTTGACAGTTTCCCATACTTCAATCCGAGCTTCGGGGTCAAGCCCTGTTGTTGGTTCGTCTAGAAAAATGACTTCTGGCCTCCCAATTATGCTCATCGCAATGTCTAGCCTGCGCTTCATCCCGCCAGAGTATTTGTCTGCCCGACGATTGGTCGCTTCTATCAGGCTGAATTTTGCTATCAGATTGTCTGCGATTTGTGAAGGATTGGAAACGCCTCGCAACTTGGCAACCAGCATCAGGTTTTCCCGGCCAGTGAGCATGCCATCCAAAGCAGCGAACTGCCCTGTCAGGCTGATGCTCTGACGGACATAATCTGGTTGATGCTGGACATCATGACCGCAAATACCTACTTTGCCACCATCAGGCTTCATCAGCGTTGAAAGGATGTTGACTATCGTTGTCTTGCCTGCTCCATTTGAGCCTAGAAGTGCGAAAATTTCGCCACGATGCACCTCAAAATCCACCCCCTTTAAGACTTCCTTTTCTTGAAAAGATTTTTTTAACCCTTTTACAGAAATCACTTCATTAGTCATACTTTTTTCCTCCCTTATAAAAATCTCCTTACAGTTGCATTTATTCGACTACTCAGTCTAACTGATAATCTGTATAACTTAGTACTTATTTAAAAGTAAAACTGAATAGCGAAGGCGGTAATTAACCATTGTAATTAGCTATTCAGTCTTAATCATCGGGTCTATTTATTTTTTTCCTAATCGATTCAAAATGCTCTGATTCAAATCCTCACGATACTTGGCGATATAGGTTTTAGCGTTTGCTACTAGTTCATCAGCAAAGGATGCCACATCTTCACCTGTGATTTCCAGCACTTGTCTGCCTTCCGCTGCACCAGCTTCAAACAAATCGATCAATTCATACTGCATGTGCAGCATATCCATCCCATTGCCCGATGTAAAATTCCACATGTAGTTTTGAATTTTTTTAAATACAAATTGGTAGTCATCTGGAAGCTCCTCAACCCGTGCCATCATCATCTTGTACTCTTTTTTATCACCAATCAATTTTTTGAACATTTCTATCATGTTATTTTCCTCCTTTTTATTAAGCAAAAAAGATACCTCAAAAGTATTGGACGGAATATCCTATGAAACTAGATTGATTTTAGGACATTGATTTTCGAAGATATAAAATCCCATTTTTCCCAAAACAACTTAAGTTCTTCACGTCCTGCCTCATTAAGGGAGTAAAACTTGCGGGGTGGTCCCATATCTGACGGTTTCTTTTCAATACTTACCAGATTTTTCTTTTCTAAACGCACAAGGATGGTGTATACCGTCCCTTCTACGACTTCGGTAAAACCTAACTCATTCAAGCGTCGAGTAATTTCGTATCCGTAGGTTTCTTGGCGGCTAATGATTTCCAGTACGCAGCCTTCCAGCGAACCCTTCAGCATTTCTGTTAAATTTTCCATATTTAGAACCTCCTCTACTTTGTCTGACTTATATTCAGTACAACTTAGTACTTAGGTAAAATTTTTGTAAAACAGCTTTTGAGTAATCGAGCTATTAAGTATTACTTATTACAACTACATAGTATCAACTAGTAGCGTCCATGTCAACCGTTTTTCTTAAATACTTTTTGAATGTATTACCGTAGCTATCGACACCATTTTTCTTGAAGCCCTTTATTTTTTTCCGACCACTAACTTATACAGTGGGCATTCATCGAAGAAATTTTTTATCTTTCGGGGTTAGCGCTACCGTTCAAAAATATAACTAAATTCATTAACACTTATTATCAGTAAGCTTATTTCAATAGACATTAATTATGCAAATTCAAAAAATAAATTTTATTGAATCAAACAAAAACTACTCCAATTAATAGGATGCTCATATTCCTGATTTCATTTATGCCATAAAAAACACCCCTAAAGTTAGATTTTCAACTCAAACTTTAAAGGTGTAGGACCATTCAAGAAAATATCTAATTATAGACCTCGGCGTAGATAGAATAATAATTCAATATAAAAATTTAACAAAAACTTATAATAGCCTTATAAGTTGCTATTTAAACATAACCAAAATCTGATTAGGTCCAGTACGTTTCATCACTCGATAACCTTCATTGGAAGCTGTAGCAATCCCTTCATGATTCGGCATGCAATATTTTCCTGGTTTACATGTTCCGTCATCTCGGACTAATAGTTGCCCTAATAAACCCACAGCCGCCCATTCTGGTCTAATGAGCCTTGGAATGTATTCTTTTGTAGAATCCCATTCAGGGTTTACTAAAGGATGTGATGTGGTATGTTCGGGAGTGAGAATATTTCCTTTTTCATCTTTTTTTGCTGGAACAATAACATCCTTGTATTTTACTCTTCCCCATTCATCCAAGGCATATTTATTTTTCCACCTTAATTCTCCACTGTTACCTAATATAGCAGGAGTAGAGCTTGTAATTCCTAATATATAATCATCTTTATTATGCGCTTTTCTAATTTTATCACTTTCTTCATCAAAGGTAACAAAATACCCAACATCAATTGCATTTGAATCAACTGTTTCAAACAATTCAGCATAATCTGAAGCAGGCATACTCACCGTACCATCAATTTTTACATTTCCATTACTTAAGATTTTAGCTGCAAGTCCTTTGTTTGTTAAACTCGTTCCGTTTGCTAAATACCAAGAGTACGCAAGCTCATTGGCGTCTCCAAAACGCCCCATGATATGTGCACCTATAAGCCCATTTGTACTTGTATTATTTCCCTCTGCATGGGAAAAGGATCCGTCTGCGATTGTTTGGACTCCTTCGGCATGGGAAGCTCTTCCACTTGCTCTTGTTCGGTCTCCTTCTGCGTGGGAAATCAATCCACTTGCGATTGTAGCTGACCCTTCTGCGTGGGAAATGACTCCACTTGCCACTGTTGCTGACCCTTCCGCATGAGAATTAGAACCACTTGCCACTGTTGCTGACCCTTCCGCATGAGAATTCAATCCCCTAGCAATTGTATTAGAGCCTTCTGCATGAGAATTGGAAGCACTCGCCAATGTTGCTGACCCTTCCGCATGAGAATTCAATCCCCTAGCGATGGTATCAGAGCCTTCGGCATGGGCAGCCCGTCCACTTGCAGTCGTCCCTTGCCCTTCTGCGTGGGAAAAATCATTAGAAGCCGTAGTACGCCTAACAATCTCTCCTGCAGTATTCCTTGTTGGGCCACCCTCAGAATGAGAAGCTCTTCCTTCAGCTCTTGTTTCTTCTCCTTCCGCATGGGCAGCAAATCCTTTCGTAAGATCCCCAACTACACCTGCAATAGATCGAGCTCCTTCCGCATGAGAAGCATCGCCACTTGCAGTAGTAACACTTCCTTCCGCATGGGAGGCTCTTCCTGCAGCCCTAGTCAGTTCTCCTTCCGCATGAGAAGCTCTTCTTTCTGACCGTGTAGAATCTCCTTCGGCATGGGCAGCGATGGAACTAGCTATGGTGCCGGCCCCTTCTGCGTGGGATGAATCTCCACTTGCTGTAGAAAGGCTCCCTTCCGCATGGGATGCAATACCACTGCTTACAGCGTCTTGCCCTTCTGCATGTGAAAAGTCTGCACTAGCTGTTGTTCTAAACCCTTCAGTATGAGAAGCTCTTCCTTCGGATTTTGTTAATTCTCCTTCCGCATGAGAAATGAATCCGCTAGCTTCAGTTTCAGACCCTTCTGCGTGGGAGATATCTCCACTAGCAATAGACAAAAGACCTTCAGCATGAGATTGACTTCCTTGGGCCTTGGTCTGATCTCCTTCTGCGTGTGATATTCCACCAGATGCTACTGTTAGAGAGCCTTCGGCATGGGAAGCTTCTCCACTGGCGAATGTACCTGATCCTTCTGCATGGGAAGCAAATCCAAATCCAACCGTATTATTTCCTTCAGCATGAGAAGATCCACCTTGAGCAACAGTTTCTTGACCTTCAGCATGAGAAAAACCACCACTAGCAGTGGTATTTGAGCCTTCCGCATGGGAAGCAAAGCCAACAGCAGCGTTAGCAGTACCTTCCACTACGGAACATCCATTTGCAGGATCAACAACAATACAATTACTACAACAAGGTGTAGGTGCCATAACCTCTACTTCCTCCGCTTGCTTCTCTATCTTTTGATTTTCATTGACCTTTTTCTTGTTTGAGTTCGTCATAAATTCTCCTTTCATTAATATCAACTTATTAAAGTATTTCCTTTATCAAAGATGCTACGTAGGCCTTGTACTGCGAAAACTTTAGATGAAGTATATAAAATGCCATTTCTTAGAATGACATTATGAAAACGGTCTTAAATTTTGAGTTTAAATGCGTATCCCCATTGAACCCCCCACCCCTTTGGCAGGCGCATTTTTTGTTAGTCAGCGTTTGACATTCGCGGCTTTTGCTTTCGATAAATCAGAAATCCATTAGGTGCTATCTATCATTCCAACAACTGATAGATACAATTAATTGTAGGTTGGATAGATTTATTTACGTTGAAACAGACTGTTGATTACATAAAAAACTATTACATAAACTTTTGATTATCATTTCATTACAAGGTAGACATCATTTGTTTCAACGATAGGCAATCTATTAAGCTCCCTTGTTCCTAAATCTGATCTATCTATAAATATGCATCCTCAAATCTAATTGACTAGGATTAAATCTTATTTTTTTTATTAAGATAAAATTATCGATTATATTTGTTCTTATTTGGTAAGCATAGACTCTCCTGAACTATAGATGCACCTCAGACATTTGAACTCTGAACTATTAGCTATTCAAACTATGATTTAGTCACTTACATTATAAACACCCTATGTAAGCAGACTAGTACCATTTTGACATGGATGGTTTGATCATTTACATAGTCAATAAAAAACTACACATGTAGCGGCGGCATCTGCCTAACCGAACTTGTGTAGTCTCATTTCATTGTTTGACCATTCTTTCTGTTGCTAGCTGCCTTGATTTCTCAATGGCCCAATGTGGATTAGGAACATCTTTAAATGTAGACGTTGTAATTTCTGCTAAAGCGGGACGCTCGAATAATTGGTTGAGTACTTTCACTGCCTGTGCGCGTGTAATCGTGCCATTTGGATTGAATGTCTTTTCCGTTGTACCATTAAACAAACCAGCTTGCTGTACAACTTCAATCGCATCTTTTGAAGGATGAATTATTGTATCCTCAAAAGAATTATTTTTTATTGTAGGGATGTCTCCATTTGTTAAAAACCGAGCTAACATCGTAGCCAATTGGGCACTTGTTACCGAAACATTTGGTTTGAATGTACCATCTGGGTAGACAAGGTGAATTGTTCGTGACTCTTGTGATATAACAATTAACATTCCAAACGAGGTTTCAATATGGAGTAAAACGGTATAATTTTATTTCAAATCAACATCAAAGTACAGCACACCGTTAATTCAACAAAAAATCAATTGAATAACAACAATAATATAATGAAAAACAAAATAAATATATTGATAAACGATAATAAATAAGCTACTATCATATTATCATCAAATCAGTGAGGTGCTTCAAATGAATGTTAAACTAAGTTCAACTTTTTTCTTAAAAATCATTGCTTTTCTTATTGGAATTGGGGTACTTGCTGTGTGTGTATATTGGCTACCTCAAGCAGCTATACGAGATGCTAAAGTGCGTCCCGGTGATTACTCGATATATCCTTTATTACTATGTGCCTACGGTGTATGCATTGCTTTTTCTGTTGCGTTGTTTCAAGCATATAAACTGTTAAGCTATATCCATCTAAACAATGCCTTTTCTGAGTTATCTCTTAAATCCTTGAAGGCTATAAAAAAATGTGCTTTCACCGTAATTTTCTTCATTTTAATGCTACTAGTTTACTTAAGGATTTTTGCGATGTTCACGGGTGACGATGCAGCAGGTCCGATTGCACTTGGTCTAATAGGGATTTTAATAACAGCTATCATCGCAGCCATTATAGACGTACTTCAAAAGCCCATAAAAAATGCTCTAGAAAAAATGTAGATTTTGACTACTTTCCCTACTGAACCTTAAATGAAAAATGGGCGCCTTTTCTTTTTGAAAAGACACCACCAATTTAGACATTCCATTAAGTTATACAGCTATGAAGGATTGAATTCGGTATTGTACCGTGTTTAATCCTTTTAATTTCTCTGCACTGAAGTTTTTCTATTTAAAATAGCCATAAATGCTACATTAGTTTATTGATGATGAGCCAAGGATGGAAAGTGAAAGATATAGATTTGCGTCTAATTGGGTCCATTAGGTTGTGGTTTTTTAACAGGTAGTGGAATAGTAACTGTTTTTTTAGTTTAATGATTCAGTTCAAGTATTCAATATCTAAATCGGGGCTTTTAGTATTAAATTCTATTCTTTTATGTTTTCGAAAAGCTGTGCCATAGTTCGAAAACTTCAACAAAAAAACTTCAAACCTTCAAGCTTTTTAAACAATACGAAAAACGAATTCTAAAATCAAAATTCGTCCTTCGTAAATGGAATTTTAGCTAAGTTTTAGTTGAAGCTGCTGGTATTATGACATAATCAAAAGCGGTCCATCGTTATATCAGAATTTACTGCAACCGCAGCTTTATTACCTTTTGCAGCTGAAATCATTAAAGAGGATGGTTTAGATCTTTCGGTTTCACCTGCAATATATACATTTTTTTGGGTTGTTCTACCAACACCGTCTGTAATAACTTTCCCATTCTCATGAATTTCACAGCCAAGCTTCTCAGCAAATTGATTGGGGCGATAATAAGATGGGGCAACAAATCCACCAGATCTTACAATTGTTTCCCCTGTTTCCAATTCAATTTTTTGTAAATAACCATCATTACCTATTAAGCCTTTGATCTTTTCCGATATGATTTTAATATTGTGTTTTTGTAACTCCATTTTACCTTCTTTAGATAGTTGGGCCCCATTTGTTAAGACAACCAAATCCTTCGACCAATTATAAACTAACTTAGTCAAATGTAGTACATGCTCTTCTTTTTCTGCAATAACCACTAATGGCTTATCTCTTTGCTCCCAGCCATCACAATACGGACAACTAAATAGGCTTTTCCCATAAAACTTTCTTATACTTGGTATAGTAAATATTTCTTGAATACCTGTGGCGAGTATTATTTTTTCTGTAACAAATTCCTCACTAGTAGATGTTTTGACAGTAAATCGCTCATTTCCTATATCCTTAATAATTTCAGTTACTGTGGAAGTAAAATAGAATACGGACGGGTAATTTTCCAGCTCTTTTAACGCTATTTCTTTAAACGCTTGTGGTTTTATACCATCTCGAGTAATAAATCCATGTGATGCTTGTGTCACTCTATTCCTATTGGTTCTATCGTCAAATAATGCAATGTTTCTTCTAGCCCTTCCTAACGTTAAACTAGCACTTAAACCTGAAGGACCTCCACCTATAATGATACAATCAAGAACATTCATTATTTACCTCCATACTGATTTGGATTTGTTTTGAATTGTTATTTGCATAAGAAAACTCATTATTTCCCACATCATGGATTTCCATTCTTTACACTATATTCGTTTTCTTGTTTTTTAACGAAGAATTTTTGTTTTTCCACTATCACGCCCCGTTAGTTTAAATATTTTTTCTCTATATAGTTTAAAGATGCTTAATAAAGGTTATATAACACTATAGCGAAATATTTATAATACAAGATAGGAGATGTACAGTATGAGTTTCATTTGGTTTTTAATAATTGGCGGGCTTATCGGTTGGCTTGCAGGAATAATTTTGGGAAAAGATATCCCAGGTGGCATTATTGGTAATATTATTGCAGGTATTATTGGTGCATGGATTGGTGGTACGCTTCTAGGTAGTTGGGGTCCTAAAATTTCTGATTTCTATGTCTTCCCTGCTCTCATTGGTGCAATTTTATTAGTTTTCATTGTAAGCTTAATTATGAAATCATTGCGTCAAGCTGCGTAAGCTAGATAGATTTATGAGGTAAACGAATCAGACATAATCAACAATAAATAGTGTAAAAAAGCGGCCTTCCACAATATCTAATCTGTGGAGGACCGCTTTTACTTTGTTCTTCTTTACTTAACCATCCTCAGCTCCCTAAAATCAAGAAACAGAACGGCTTAGTATTCGCTAAAAAATAAGAAAATAATGCAGGCTATTAACGAAAAAATACCAGTCCCTAAAGCAATAGTTCCATTAGCAATGTTATATTTACTTTTCTTTCTCAGCTTAAATATGAAAAGTAGTCCCGTGGCTGTTGTAATAAGGAATATTATAAAAAACCGATAGGCACAATATACATTTAATGAATTCCTCCATTGTTAAGTTTATTTTTAATTCTCATTCTAACATGATTCATTATTCTTATCCGTTTCCTGAATATATACTACTTCAAGCATTGCTCAAATGTAGAGATAGATTCTAGTAAATGGTCTCCCCTCACTTAAAATGAAGAATTCGCAAAGTATGGTAGTGGGATAATTATGTGTATCTATGACTTACTTAACCATTGTCTAATACAATAATAAAAATCTATTTAACTAGAAAAAAAGATATATCAAATTGCTCCGATTGCCTAGAAAATCACTTATTAACTCAACTATAAAGCATTATATAACAAGAATATTTGATATGAGCCTTACATATATTGATGTTAATATTTCTATAAATCAGAAGTCTATATTGATTCTATTCGAATGATGGAATGTTCGTATAAACGAAAATTATTGATAAAGATAGGATGATGACAATTATTGATAAATCTCTTCTTGCTATGGTTATTTTACGGGTTTTGTCTGGAAGTATAGAAGTAAGTGCTGGGTTGTTAATGCTAAAATTGAATAGTTTAGAAAAAGCTTTCTATATTAATACACTGCTTGCTTTGGTTGGTCCAACCGTTTTAATCGTAACGACTGCCATTGCCTTATTTGGACTCGCTGATAAAATTCCTGTCATGAGAATCATTTGCCTATTTACAGGAATTACACTTATTCTAATTAGCTCTCATATAAAGTAAGTAAAGATATCCAACAAAAAGGATGTTATTTAAATTTTTAAAAGTATCATTTACTTTCTATCATGATCACTAAACAAAGAACCATTCATTTCTTCACAGCAACTAGATATTCTGTCCATCGATTACAAGCCCCACATAAATCTACTCTATCGAAGACAGATAATAAGATCATCTTTTAACGCGATAACCATTAATAGTCTTTTCTCGCTTTGTATTTTGCCAAATTCAATGACCGAGCGGACCCTTGTACATTTAAAAAACTCCAGAATACGCTACACTTACTCTTCCATCATTTCTAAATAGCCTTGCTGTAAACATGTATCCGTCACAAACTTCTTATTTCCTGTTGTAAATGACAATTCAATCGTGCTACTTGTAACAGCTACTATTTCCCCTTCTCCAAAAATCACATGCATTACTTTCGAGCCAATGATTAACGCTGACTCGGTTGTAATCGTCCGCTCATTATGATATTGCTTCAGTGCCTTCCTCGGGCTTTTCTCCGCTTTCTTTGGTACTTCCTGCGGTGAAACGATTTGTTTTAACTCCTTCATGAAAATCGATGGCTCCACACTTGTTTTAAAGCGCTTGCTATACGAAATTAATTCCAAATGGCGAATCGCTCGCGTGATCCCTACATAAAAGAGCCGCGTTTCCTCTTCAATTTCTTCTTCCTGCTCACTAGGTAAAATCCCTTCAATTAAGTCAATCAAATACACACGGTCAAATTCTAAGCCTTTTGAACTGTGCAATGTTGTCAGTGTAATGGCATTCAAATCATTTTCAATGTGAGACGAGCGGGCTAAATGTTCAAGCTGCTTCAAACGACCTGCAAATTCAGTCATCGTCTGCGTATGGCGCGCAATTAAACCAAGTACATCTACAATATCTAGTAAATTTTCATAATTCAAACCGAGAGTCTCACTCATTTTCTTTAAAGTACGCTCATAACCAAAGTCATAACGGATATGCTCAAGCATGGCGGTTGGCGTCGTTTTATCAAATTGAATGCTATCATACGTTTTGCGAATTCGCTTAATATATTCAGGCTGATAATCCTTTAATTCAACATGCTCTAACAACTGTGTGAATACACAGCCTTCCTCTGGCACTCTTTGTAGTGCCTTCAATTGCGCTGGTGTAATATAAGCATTCATTTTTCTATAAATTTTTTCAAAGACAGTGATGTTTTTTGTGTTGTACGCTAGACGCATGAAGTTCATAATATCCTCCACGACCCAATGCGTAAAAAAGCGAATGGTGGAATCTTTCATATAGAAGGGCAAACCTGCTCTGTCAATCGCGTCCATAAGCGGAATGGCTGACGTATTATTTCGATATAAAATAGCCGTTGAGCCACGCTTAGACAGATTTTTCAACTGATCCACTAAATATTTGGCCTGTAAATGGTAATTTTCTAGAATCTTAAATGAGATTGGCTCTGCTGCAGGGTTTTCCGTAAACATTTGTTTGTTATAACGTTTTTTATTACGCTGAATGAATGTATTGGCTGGCTCTACAATCGTTGCAGAAGAGCGATAGTTTTGTGTCATCAGTAAAACTTGCGCCTCCGGAAATACCTTTTGGAAATCCAACAAATAGTCTGGGTCTGCACCGCGCCAGCTATAAATGACCTGATCCTCATCCGCGACGACGCATAAATTTTGATGGACTGCGACAAGCTTCGCGATAATCTCATGCTGGACGGGTGATGTATCCTGACTCTCATCCGTAAAATAATAATCATAGCGACGTTGGTATTGTGCCAGCACTTCTCGGTTTTTCGTGAAAATTTCATTTGCCATTAATAGCATATCATCAAAATCAATTAACAAACGGTCACTACCTGTGCGCTTATATTCCTCATAACGTTGTAAAATCTGTACTTTTTTTGGCACCTTTACATTTGCAATATCCCACTCCTGTTCTGGCAGCATTTTATTTTTGATAAACGTTATGTACGTTAGTAGCTCGTCTAGCTGATCTTCCGTAATTTTTGTGTCATTTAATTGTTCAAAAATCTCGCGAAGCACTCTTTTTTTAGAAACGACACCCGGCTTGTCCGATTCTTCAATAATGCCGTACGAAATGCCCTGACGTTCAAGTGTCTGCCGCACCACTTGAAAAGCTAAACTATGAATCGTCGAGAAATCAACCGGTGGCAAATGCGGGAAAAACTTTGCAAAACGTGCCTTCATATCACCTGCCGATGCCTTGCTAAACGTAACAGCCTTTATGCGAGAAGGCTTCACACCAAGCTCCTCAATCATATATCCAATACGCATAATAATCGTCGTCGTTTTTCCTGAACCAGGTGATGCCAATAGTAGCAACGGACCATTCGTTTGCAGCACTGCCTGCGCCTGTACATCATTTAGACGAACGCCAAGTGAACGTTCCTTTTCCTCAAAAAACGCTTTTTGCGCTCCATTCATATCCATCGCTCCATTCAAAAATCTATACTATATTATAACCTAATGAATTCAATGATGAGGATTCTACAGAGGAAAGCCCCACAATTAGCGCCAATACTGGATCTTAATCCACAATAAAAACCGAAATCAGAAATTCCGGTTCGTCTTTTATATATGTAAATTGACATTATTTCTACCACATAATTTTGAAGTAAAACTTTTAAAGATAAACTTATTTACTTTAAGAAAAAAAGCGGATTTGAGATAATAAATCCCTTCCGCTTTTTGTTCTTAGTTGATCTCAGTTTCTAATGCTTCTTTCCAATCTTGGTCAGAGTCATCTTCATCAAGAACAACGTTATAAATTTTCCATTTACCATCATCATTTTTCTTAAGATAAGCAGTACCTGATAAGTCAATGTTCATGTTAAAAGACATATCTGGAGCTGTCATAGATACTTTATATACTAGGTTATCAATGCGAACTTCAGCAAAATGATTCGTTACAGAAACTGTTTTAATCACATGTTCACCAATCTGTTCCATTGTAAATTTAGTATCTGGATCTTCTTCAATCATACCTGCCATATCCATACTATCAAGTGCATAAGCTAGTTGGTAACCCATTGTCGTTTCACGATAAAGGGCTTTTAATGCTTCTATGTCTTGTTGTTCAGTAAACTTCATCTCATCTTTAATGTAACGATCCACTGTTTGAAGGCTTGCAGCTGGATCTTCATCTGTTCCTGGCACTAAATGTAAGGCACGGTCAATCATCACGATAGCTTCAGCGCGAGTTGCATCATTGTAAGGTTTGAAGACATTTCCATATCCTTTGATAATTCCTAAAGCTGCCGTTTTCATAACCGCTTCATAGGCAAAATTACCCTTTGGTACATCTGGGAATACTTTTCCTGTTGCTGAAAAATCAAGCGTTGACTCAAATGCACGGTAAATCATGACTGCCATTTCGTTACGTGTAATCTTATCATTCGGTCGGAAAGTGCCGTCTGGTTTACCATTGATTATGCCTTGGCTGCTAGCAACCTTCACATACTCGTAATACCATTTCGCTGGTTTTACATCAGGGAACGATTTAACTGTTTCACCTGCATGTAAATTCATTGAATTCACTAAAATTTTCGTGAATTCAGCTCGAGTAATCGAATTTTTTGGTTTTATAGAGACGTATGTATAATCATATTTCTCCCCATCTTCCTCAAACGATTCTGTTTCCACATATCCGTCAATAATATCTGCATACAGGAAACGTTCCAATTCTTCGTATGCCCAATGATCGTAATCAACATCATCCAAAAAATATAAATCGATGGGTTTTTCTGCTGCTGCTGCTGGTGAAACACAAATTAATCCAAAAAATACAAGGGAAGATAAAAAAACATAAAGTGCTTTCATTGGTGGTTCCTCTACTTTCTTCTATTAAATTTTTACCAATAGACGTAGTTTACATGACTGCTACAAATATTAATAGAGTGTAAAATATGGAAATGAATAATGTTTTTTAGAAAAATGGTTCATATAAAATTAGTCTCAGTGTATATGAAAGTCTGGCAGAGGTTTAATTAGCTAATATTTCAGTTATAGGCTAGGAGCATTCTGAATTGAAAAAGAAATTATTTCAGGAAAGCTTTTCCAGAGGCGAAGTTGATTGAATATAAGGAGGAGGAATCATTAATATCATAAAGACGCTTTCCTTATTTCTGAAAAGCGCCTCATTGTTTTGCATGAAATAGAGGTAACTAATTATTTTGACGTTTGTTCACTTCAATTGTAATGAACTCTGGTAAATAGCTGGGCGTACATCCTTTTGCTACTTTTTCATCTTTGTAAAGACCCGTTTTCTCACCAAGTTTAATACAACGTGCTCGATTCTTTTTATCATAAACACCTATCCATCCTGCGGTGAAGTTCATAGCCCACTGTACTTCCGGTTCTTCCTGCATAATAGTTGCTTCTAATGCAGATAGCAGGTGTGCAGTGTTATCAGGAGGTATTTGCCCAGTCCATCTCAATCGCCCTTGATAATACCAGAAAGCTCGCCTTTGAAGAGGTGAAGGGCTATTTTCCCATGACTCCATTAACTCAATTTTCTTTTTGTCTTTGGTAAGTTGATTCGCCATCAACCAATCCATTAAGTTATTTCGCTCATCAAAAGTGTGAGTCTGCATATCCTCATCAAGCTTATTGAGCACATCATGTGAAAGACATTTTTTGTCCATAATTAAAATCGCTAATAGTCTCGGCAAAAACTCTTCGGTTGACCAAAGATCCATAGCTAGTTCATGGTCTTTTTTTATGTCCTTCGCGATTTTTCGTAGGTCGCCTAGCTTCGTTTTACGATTGACCTGAGATAGAATGTTTTCTGCTTTTGAAGGGCGTGTTATTTCTGTATCTTTTTGTTCATCCATTTTATACAGCTCCTTTATTAAAGCATTATTTCATAATACGATATATCCAAACCTTAAGGTCGTTATACGTTTTATGGCCGCGCTATTCCTCCAAAGTTTATCTTTTTTCATAGAAAAAGTCCAAGAAATGTTGGTTTAACAGCATTTCTTGGACTTTGCTTTCTTTTTGGAACATCCTCGTTTTCTAGAGCATGAAAATGATTAATCTTAAGATAGCTGTATCCAATCGATTTACGTCCCATTGAAGGAAATATCGGTTAAATAAAATGATGTAACTATTTTTTCAATTGTATACCTTTGTATCCAACAAATAGGATTAAAAACCAAACTGGTGCGACATATAGCGCAATACGCATGTCTGGCATAAACGCCATTAACACAATCACCATTAATAAGAATGCAATGGCAATATACGTAGAAAGTGGATAAAGCGGAATTTTGAATTTCAGCTTGGCTACTTCCTCTTTCGTTTTTGACTTTCTAAATTTCAATTGTGCTAATAATATAATCATCCAGCTTGTTATGACTGCAACAGTTGCAACAGCAGAAATATAGATGAACACTTTTTCAGGTACTATATAGTTTAAGACAACCGCCAATAATAACACCGCTGAAGAAAATAAAATCCCTCTACGTGGACTACCGTTTTTGCTGACTGTTTTGAAATAGGCTGGACCATTCTTCTGTACCGATAAGTTATGTAGCATACGTCCTGAACCGTATAAACCACTATTAAATGCAGACATCGCTGCTGTAATGACAACAAAGTTAATAATGTGAGCCGCAGCAGGAATGCCGACGTAATCGAAAATTTGAACAAACGGGCTACCCTCTGAACCAACTTCGTTCCAAGGATAAATAATCATCATAACGCCTAATGCACCAATATAGAAAATTAATATACGCCAAACGATGTTGTTAATAGCTGAAGGAATGGACTTGCTAGGATTTTTTGCTTCTCCTGCAGAAATACCAACTAATTCAACCCCACCAAATGAGAACATAACTAATACGAGTGACATTAAAATACCATGGAAACCGTTAGGCATGAAGCCACCGTGTGCCCATAAATTATCGAAGCCAATTGCTTCACCTTGGTTGCCAACACCGAAGAAAATAATGGCTAACCCTAGAACGATCATACCGATAATCGCAACAACTTTAATCATTGCAAACCAGAATTCGAATTCTCCGTAAGCTTTTACATTTGCTAGGTTGACAAGCGTCATGATAACAAGTACTACAAGGGCAGTTACCCATTGTGGAATATCAGGGAACCAGTAGTTAATGTATACACCGACTACTGTTAATTCAGCCATACCAACGACAATCCACATGAACCAATACGTCCAACCCGATAAGAATCCAGCAAAGCGCCCTAAATATTTATTCGCGTACGTACTGAACGAGCCTGAAACAGGTTCCTCTACTGCCATTTCACCTAATGCACGCATAATTGTGAAAATAACTAATCCGCCAATTAAATAAGCTAGTAAAATAGATGGTCCAGCCATTTGGATGGTTGAACTAGAGCCATAAAATAAACCGACTCCAATGGATCCGCCAAGTGCAATTAATTGCATATGACGTGTGCTTAATCCGCGCTGTAGCTGTGAATCTTGATGATTGTCTTTCATAATGTCTAACTCCTATTACGTTTAGATTTTCAAATACTTTGCTCAAAAAAGGAATAAAAAAAAACGCCCTTTTGGATTAACCAAAAGGACGATTCAACTCGTGTTACCACCTTTAATTTATAAGCAATTCACATTACTTACCTTAAGAAGTACGGTCATTTGACGATACTCTCGCACATGATTACGGGTGCTTACCGGTGTAGCCTACTTAGAATAATCTTTTCGGTACACAGCTCCAAGATGAATTCTCAATCGTTTTACATGCACCTCTCATCAACCGGTAACTTTCTGTTCGTAAAAATAATTGATACTATTTCTTTTCATAGCCTTTGTTCTATACAAATATTTTTGAATTGTTTTTCATTTTACAGCAAAAAAATATTTTGTCAATATAAAGTTTCTTATGGCAACTGACATTTTTCAATACAACTCACCAAGTTAATTTATTTTGGAATAAATACAAGTGTCAGTCAGCTTGCTGCCATCTGCGGATAAATCCTCATTCCTTAATATCCCTTCCAACATAAAACCAAGCTTTTCCGGGATAAAACGACTTTTAAAGTTTGTGGAATCACATCTTATTTCAATTCTCTTACATTCGAGGCGATTTAATCCGAGGTTCACTAACTCCTTTACCGCTTCCGTCATATAGCCATTACCGCTATATTTGGTATTAATCCAGTATCCTATTTCACATTTAGGAAGGCTCCAGTCGATCCCATGAAGGCTCGCAGTTCCAATAAGGTCCTTGTCGCTTTTATCAAAAATAAGAAAACGAAAGCTTTCTCTTTTTAAAAAATTTATATGAGCATCCCTTAACAAGATGTCTGTTTCTTCAACGGTAGGAAGTTGTTGGAAAAGTGACAACCACTCTTTCAATTCGGTAAAGGAATCTTTAATGGCTTGGTTCACCACTTCTCCGTCTCCCGTTAGTAGTGGTGCACGAAGAATTAACCTTTCTGTTTCTAATTCTAAAGGAATATCTAATAACAAAGGGTTCATTTGATTTGCCCCAATCCTTGATTATTTTAGAATAATTAGTCACCACATCAAACTCTTCAATGATGGCAATAAAACAATGATTATACTCGATCTCAGTAATGAGAGATAGAATCAAAATTACTCTTCTCATCACCGCCATACGTACATTCCCTATTGATTAACAAATCATTTTATCCAAAGCCACAGCTTTAGTCAACGACTATTGTTCGACAATATTTGGCCTTGTAGAGGTCCAAAAAAAGATGCTTTCCTAACTAAAGAAATACGTCCAATTGCGAAAAAATGACTGTCCCATACTATTATGTTTTTCATTTCTATTGGAGCTGTCAAAAGCTATTCATTTTTATTGAATTTTCGTCTCCCTCATACGCCAAGATACACCTAGCTGGCAATTCAAAGTCTTGCTACTAAATGCTGAAAAACAAACCCCGCTTTTGCTTTTCCATTTTCACAATAGGAAGATGCGCCATTGGCATTCCAAGCTTTTCAATATTCATAATAATTGCCAAATCATCCACCACTCAGACCGTCCAATCATTTTCTGAATATATTATTATTGTTTCTTATATATAATACCTAAAATTTCAACTCAACGATAATACCCCGCTTTCTAAGATCTTCTTCCACACTGCACAGTCCTTGCCTTTACGCTCATTTAAATTTTAATGGGAATTTTTTTATTTTTTGATATGATGACAGTAAGGTACTGCCATTTTCCGAGGGTTCACACAATTATAAAAAATCATATGCTTAAATACTCTGTTGAAAGGTTGGATAATACATTGAATAATACGTGGAACAAGATTATATACAAATTGGGCTCTTCCTTCTACGATAAATTTTTTAATACAGGTATTTTTCTAAAAGCTAGAGGAAGGATTTTTCAAGAAGTACCTTTTAAAAGCAAACAAAAAATATTGTATGTGGGCATTGGGACTGGAGCAGATTTAGAATTAATTGATTACGCTAAATATGATATTACAGCCATTGATTATTCTCCTGACATGCTAGCTAAAGCTAAAAATAAATTCAAGAACTCTACTATTCATTTTTTAGAGATGGATGCTCAAAAAATGACGTTTGAAGATGAAACCTTTGACTATATCGTAGCGAGCTTAATTCTTTCGGTTGTTCCTGATGGGCGTAATTGTTTTGGAGAGATGATCAGAGTTTTAAAAAAGGATGGAAAAATACTGATTTTTGATAAATTTGCTCCTAAAAATCAAAAAATCACCTTCACAAAAAAGTTGTTACGTCCATTTATCAGCTTGTTAGGAACTGATATTGGTAGAAATTTCGAAGAGCTCATTAATCAAAACAAACATCGGATAAAAATAGAAAAAGATCATCCTGTCATGTTAAATGGCATGTATCGGTATATTGAAGTAAGTAGAGTATCTTAGCTACTACTATACTAACTATGGGCCCCAGCATTATGTCCATTGTTAGTTAACCTTAAATATATTATGTGAACTTAAAATAAAAAACAACAAGCATGGTTTCTTAACCATGCTTGTTGGAAAATTAAGCGGCAAATCGCTTTTTAAATTACCCCAATTATTTCAAAAAATAATATGCCCAAAAACATACCTAGTAAAAAGAGAACTAAGTATAAAAATTTAACTGTATAAGGTTGATTATTAAACACCATTCCAGAGTAACGATAAATCCAGTATATAATTGGAAGCAAAATAAAGGCACACAAAATGGATTCTATTGAAAATGTAAATTGAAAATCACTGTTCCTCACGGAAATAAAAAAGGTAAATCCCCCTACTACAAATCCAATTGTATAGCTACCCAAAAATAGATGTGTTAAAGTTTTATTTCTTTTTAATTCCACTCTCTAGTCCACCCAAGTCTGTTAGTAAATCCTCTCCAGTATAATATCTACAAGAATCTATATCAATAAAAATGAGATTTAATCTAAATTAGCTGTTTGTCCCTGCCTTAAATATAAATCTATTCGTTCAAACCGGTGATAAACTTAGTTATATAGTAAACTTTTGCAGATTTTCTGAACTAAGACTATATGAAATCACTTTTTCTTTACGCTTCTTGACTACATCCACATGATCATCGTAGGGAAAAATGAAGAAATCCACATCTTTTTTGCCACTTTTTAAGTTGATGACAAAGGGTGTAACATTCGTCTCAGGTCGTAAAAATAATTTTTCATTGCCCGGAAATATATAATATTTTTTTAAAAAGATAGCTTTATTAAAAAAATCTATAAATCTTATTTTTTCTCCTTCTTTCAAATTATTTCCATTAAACGTGACCGTAACTTCCTTTGAGTCTAGTTCTTTGTGAAGCTCAAATTTATTTACTACCCATGCCACAGCTATACTTGGTGGACTCATTAACAATTTAATAATAGATCCAATTACTATCGTAATAATCAATCCCGTTGTCATCTTCTATCAACTCTTTCAGCCATTTTTTCATAGCTATTACTTTATTAATAATTTCATTTCTCATTAATATGTAATGTGGCTATTTGGATGTTTGATCATCCGCCTTTCAATGATAAAGGATTTAAATTTTTTATCACCATCCAATTTTAAAATTTTTTGACCATCCACTTAGAATTAATACAATTTCATCAAAATGAAAGGAGCGTCCAAAACGCCTTGTCCTTTATAAGACAATTAGCTGTGGACGCTCCTTTATTACTGTAAGGTGCTAAAATATGAGCCTTCAAACTATGTTTCTACCCTTTTCGAATGAAAAATCTTCGCTCAGGATGTTTGTTCGTCAGCCGAGGGACCGTACATGCCAGGGACGGGAATATCGAGAAGGCGTAAATATACTCCGAGTTGCGCTCGGTGATGGACCATATGGCTTAATCCGAAGGTACGGAATGCGAGTGCACGTGGCTCACGGCGAATGATATGGTCACCTTGACGCAAGGTCCATTCTTGACCTAGCATTTTCTCGTCACATTCGGCAAGCATTTGTTCCAGCTTGTCAACGTTTCCGTCAAACTCATTTAGAATTTCCGATTGTTTTTCTAAAGGTTCTCTTCTTAGCGGAACAGTTAAAAGATCAAACTCTGAGTATTGAAGTATAGCCATTTGCCAGTTCAGTATGTTAATCAAATGTGTGGCTAGCCCACCGAGCGTCATCGACTTCTTGTGAGGTTTCCATGACAGATGCTCCTCAGGCAAACGTTCCAAAATGAGACGTGTAGCGGCCAATTCATGCGATGTGTCACCGATGATCAGTTGTTTAATCATGATTTCTCTCCTCCCTTTTGGTTAGTTTACTATAAATTGCATTTAAATAGAAAGGTCTCTGGTTACTAGACTGTTATTGATAGAACAGTGGTTTCAGTAAATGGAACTACCTTATCCAACTAACCTCATGAGGGTGAATTTCGGAGTAATTTCTGGAGTAGTGTATAAATTGAAGAATATAATAGAGTGACCAAATTTTTTACAAGGAGGCTTTAAATTGGAGGCAAATTTAATTGATGAATATGAAGAAAGATTACGAAATGCTATGGTAAATGGAGATGTAGAAAGTATTGATTTACTTATCAGTGAGGAGCTTGCATTTGTTAGCCCTTTTGGACAAGTATTAACGAAAAAAGACGATATTGAATCTCACCGATTAGGAATATTCGATATTGCTGAAATTAAGTTTTTAGATCAAAAGGTGATTCTATTAGAAAATGCTGCTGTTACGATTACACAGGCAAAAGTGAAAGGAATCCTAGCTGGGGAATATACTGAAGATGACATGTGTTATACAAGGGTTTGGCAAAAAGATAAAAACAACGAATTAAAGGTAATTTCAGGTTCTTGTAGTATTGTTCAAAAATAAATCTTTGACTATATTGGTGTCTTCAGCTCGACGGACGCTTCCACCTTCTCCTTACAAATAAACTGCTATGTCCAACAAAAAAAGAAGCTGCAATCACAGCTCCTTTTATAAAAACTATAGCCACTCTGCACTATTATCAGCAAGTTTTTGCAGCTCATTCATAAAAATACCCGCATGATACCCATCACAAACAGCATGATGAAACTGTAGTGAAATTGGTAATCGGTACTCCCCATTTATAGAAGCATATTGAGCACCCGTTATAATCGGTAATAGATAGTCTCCACCATTATGAATATTCAAATTAAATCCGGTAAAAGAACACCATGGTATCATGGAGATAGGTATATTATTTTCAGGTATAGGCATTTTGGGAAACATTCGATCTGTACCATTATATGTTTCTATATCTTGCTCATATTGCGTGCAGAATTCAGTAAATGTAGTGAAATTGGATGTCCAAACGGAAGAAAATGTGCATGACTGTTTATCAAAAATTGTGTATGAAGGCAACATTTCCTCCCAATACCCTAGCTGTCCTTCTGCGTTAAAGGTAGTTCTGAATTCTTGATGTGCATTGACTATTTTAGTAATCATAAAAATAAACGCGGGATATAGTTTCAAATTCTTTTTCTTTAAATTCTCCATTAAAACAGTAATATTAATATCATTCGTTATACTGAATGATGTTTGTTGTTGCAAATAGTGTTCAAAATACTCTTTTCGTTGCCAATTCTCGCGGTCTATCAAATAAAATTTCATTTTTTCACGCCTCCTAAAATGTTGGTTGGTTTTAGGAGGCTATTTTCACTGCTTTCTTCATTTAAATCATCCTTTTTTTTCTAAATCGATCTTAATCATCTTCCTAATTCTAGATCTTATTTTACAGCAAAATTAGCGGTAATAAAAATAAATTTATAAGTGAGCATTTGCTTTACCAACATGGGATACCAACCTGAATCGCTTAGAGCATTACTTGATTTTGACAATGATCTTCCCCTTAGCCCTTCCAGACTCGGCATATTCCATTGCTTGTTGAGCTTCTTCAAATGAAAAAATTCTATCGATGACAGGTTTGATTTTACCCGACTCAATATAATCCGCAATTATACGTAATTGCTCACCACTTGGCTTCATAAATAAAAATGAATAGTGAGCATCATGCTTCTTTTCAAGTGCAGTCAGTTTATAACTTGCTGCTGAAAATAATAATCTTTTAAGAAACCCTGAGCCATACTCTTTTGCAAAGCGGGCATTCGGTAAGCCTGAAACTGAAACGATTTTTCCTCCACGTTTAATGATCTCAAAGGATTTTTCGAGTGACGTTCCTCCGAGTGTGTCGAAAACTGCATCGTAATTTTCTAATAGCTCCTCAACCTTTTCTGTCTTATAGTTGATTACTTCATCAGCACCGAGCGTTGTTACTAGATTTGCCCCAGCCTCACTAGCAGTCGTTGCCACAGTTGCCCCCATTAATTTAGCTAATTGAATAGCAAAAGTACCGACACCACCAGACCCTGCATGAATCAATACTTTTTGTCCGCTTTGTAATTGCATGATGTCATGCAATGCTTGGTATGAAGTTAAGCCAACGAGTGGGATGGACGCAGCTTCCTCAAAACTTAAATTTTTAGGCTTTAACGCTATGTCATCCTCATGAATTGCGATAAATTCGGCAAAGGTGCCAATTTTGCTTTTACGTGGCCGTGCATATATTTCATCCCCTACTTTAAATCGACTTACCTTTGTACCAACCCTTACCACAACTCCTGAAAAATCATTTCCGAGGATTAGGGGCATTTCATACTTAATTAATAGTTTTACTTTCCCATCCCGTATTTTAAAATCGATCGGATTAATACTGGCCGCATGAATTTCTGCTAGAATTTCATATTCACCAATATTAGGTGTAGGCATTTCTGCTAAATGCATGGGAGCATTGCCATATTTATCAATTACCATTGCTTTCATTGTTGATTCCTCCAATTCATGTCTGATACCAGCCGTTTCAATAATATTCCTTTAACAACGATTCAATATCTGTAACCAGTGTTTTTAGTAAACCTAATTTCGTACGTATATCTATATAATAAAAATTTTTTGTCCCTTCTTTACGCATTAAAATAACGCCAGCATCTCGTAAAATTTTAAGGTGGTGTGACACAGCAGGTCTAGAAAGATGTGTTTGCTCTGTGATTTCACCAACGCGCAAGCCTGATTGACAATCTGTTGCCATTAGAACAAGTAAAATAGATTGACGTGTTTCATCACCGATTGCCAATAATACCTTTTGACAATTCATAAAATTTTCTTTAATGGTGTGCAGTTGTTCCTCTTTAGTCATTGAGTCAATACCTCCTGTAATTAGTTGAATAGTTTAAGTTATTGAACCGTTGTGAATACAACAATATAATACAGGGCTATTCCGTGCAATATTGAGAAAGTAAATCGAGACGAATCAATTTTCGAAGCTTGTCTCTAAACAACAAAAAAACACAGAGGTCACATGGACCTCTGTGTTACTTGAGTTACTTGCTTTCCTTAATAAGAGCTTTCATATCTCCAACGATTGTTTCAACTGGTACGTTTGTCGCGCCATCATAGTCTTTTACAACTGTGCCATCTGCATTCACTAAATAATAGCTCGACATATGTATGACTTGGTCTGAGTTAGGATCATTCTTGACTAATGAATTGAATGATTTACGTGCAAATTGCTCGATAAATTTCTGCTGATAGCCTGTTAATAGCTGCCATTTACTTTCATCTACAACATTATACGTTTTTAAGTAGTTTGTTAATACGTCTGGCTTATCCACTTCCGGATCTACACTAAATGCAACAATTTGATAATCCTCAAGACCTTCATCCTGTAGGGCCTGCTGTACTTCTGTCATATTAAATGTCATAGGTGGACAAATTGTCGTACAGTTTGTAAAAATAAACATGGCCAACCAAGGCTTGCCCTTTAAATTATCAAGACTCACTTGTTCATTTTTTTGATTGGTTACATTAAAATCTTGAACCTCAATATTTAGAGATGGCTCAAACTTGTAACTTCCACAAGCAGCTAAAATGCTACTGAATGCTAGTACTAAAACTAGCAGCATGCTCTTCTTTTTCATTTATTTTGCACACTTCCCTTCATTTCTTCACCTTATTTTATGCATTCTAGATGCCAAATACAAGATAATGAACTTATCCAAGCGATGCATTTTGTGTAAGTTGTGAACATTAACTATTTTTGGCATTACATCACTCCACTTCTCCTAAATGGCTCTCCTTTTTTAAAAAATTTTAAAAGCTTTTTTTTATTATTTTCGTTATTTCCCAAAGAAAAAATTCAGTGTTATATAACAAATGATTTCACACTGTTAATCAACACTGGATATTAATAGCAGAATAATAAAATGCAGAAAATTCTCTTTTAAGTGATTATTTTCTCCCACAGTCATTTTTATTCGCAGTAATCTATTTTAAGAATATTATATCAATAGAAATAAACACTCTCTTTCATACAATAATTTTCTAGTAAACCCTTAATATTTCTATGTTATTCCCATAAAAATGAAATGACTAAAAATTATAAAAACTCAAAAATTAGTATTGCATTATAAGAATATCCCCCATAAAATAAGTGAATATAACGGCGAACGAAAAAGAAATATGTCGTTTAAAACAGAAATATATAACTTTAGGGGGAATAATAATGGCGAATGTTTCTAATGAAAAACAAGCACAATCCGTTGATTATCATGCAATTGAGGCAATGGAATCGTTCAATAGCTTTGTGAAAAAGAAAAACACCTTTCTTTTCTCGATGACCGCAGTGTTTCTTATTCTTTATATTTTGCTTCCGATCCTTGCATTCCAGCCTGTACTACAACAAAAAATCTTCGGAAATATTACTGGAGTATGGGTTTACTCAGCTGGATTATTTATCATGACCATCGTGCTCTGTACAGTATATGTAAAAAAAGCTGCTTCATTCGATAAAGCTGCAGCTGCTGTGCTCGCCGAGTATCATGCGAAAGGTGGTAACTAAATGAACATTGTATCCGTAGGTTTCTTTTTAGCTATTGTTGGTTTAACACTTGTTGTTACCTATATTGCAGCAAAGCGCACTTCCTCAGCGGCTGATTTTTATACAGCCGGTGGCGGATTAAAGGGGTGGCAAAATGGCTTTGCGATTGCTGGTGATTATTTATCAGCTGCAGCCTTTCTTGGGGTGTCTGGAGCGATTGCTTTAACTGGCTTTGATGGTTTCTTTTTCTCTGTAGGCTATGTGGTAGCCAACTTAGTTCTTCTATATGTCATTGCTGAGCCTATGCGTAATTTAGGCCGCTATACACTAGCTGACATGTTAACCGCTCGTTTTAATGAAAAGCGAATTCGTGGCGTTGCGGCATCAGGTACGATTATTATTGTCATTCTTTATATGATTGCACAGCTAGTAGGTGCTGGTGCATTAATTAAACTACTATTCGGTATTGAATATTGGATTGCCGTGTTAATTGTCGGTGTGATGATGACTACCTATGTATTATTCGGTGGCATGACAGCAACTTCGTGGGTACAAATTATAAAAGCTAGTTTACTATTATTCGGCACAGGCTTATTAGCTACATTAGTATTAGTGAAATTTGATTTCTCTCTCATGAAAATGTTTGACACTATTGCTGTCGATCATGGGGAGGAATTCCTTGTACCAGGAATTAAATACACAAGCACGATTGATTCCGTATCGATGATGATGGCCTTAGTTTTAGGAACATCTGGTTTGCCACATATTTTAATGCGCTTCTTTACTGTAAAAGATGCCAAAACAGCACGCTCGTCTATATCATGGACAACTTGGATTACGGCTATCTTCTTCTCATTAACAATATTTTTAGGCTTCGGTGCGTTAAACTTTGTAGGTTTAGATCAAATTTTAGCTGAAAGTAAGGCTGGTAACACAGCTGCCCCACTCCTGGCACATTATTTAGGTGGAGATGTGTTAATGGCCTTTATCGGTGCTGTAGCTTTTGCGACAATTTTAGCGGTTGTTTCTGGCTTAGTTTTAACAGGTGCCTCAGCGATTTCACACGATATATATGGAGAAATTATTAAAGGTGGAAAATTAACAGAAAAGCAACAGGTAGTAGCAGCACGGACAGGCTCTATCTCAATTGCAATTGTCTCCATTGTTTTAGCGCTGTTTGCACAAAGCTTAAACGTTTCGTTCCTAGTGTCATTTGCGTTTTGTATTGGTGCATCCGCGAATTTACCTGTCATTCTTTTTACTATCTATTGGAAGAAGTTCAATTCTACTGGTGCGGTAGCAGCGATGCTAACAGGGTTAATTTCTTGTTTAATTTTAGGAGCGATGGGACCAAATGTATGGAGTCCTGTTGAAGGTGCAGCTATTTTTGTTGGTAAACCACTTGTACCACTAGCTGTTCCAGCCATTATTACCATTCCATTAGGCTTTATTGCAGGCTATTTGGGATCAGTCCTTTCATCTAGTAAAGTACCGACTGAAGAGGCTGAACGAATTTATAAAGAAATTCGTGTAAAAGCGAATACTGGTGTTTCTGTATCTGATATTTCTCATTAATTTTTATACACCATATGCATAATGAATGGAAATTCAAAATATACAAAAAAATAGGCAAAAAATTCGATTTTTGGTCGAGTTTTTCGCCTTTTTTGTTATTCTTCAACTAGCAAATTACTTATCGAACAATATTATTTGACTTCCAAAATACAGAAAAAAACCAATTTTCACTAAGGCAATAGTATTTAAATTTGGATAAAAAACCAAGGTAATTTTACGGATTTATCGTTCTTTTTTTGTCAAGAATCTAGATTTCTCTTTGCTTCATTTATTTATCTGAATATTCTAAAACCCTGTATATTCTTGATTTCAGAGGATTTTTTCTCTTGCAGGACTATTTTCAGAAAAATTTTTTTTACATAATTTTTCTGAAATGTATTGCAATTTTGTGAACTCTTTCATAAAATGAGAATGTGAATTCACTAAACTAGCAAAATCAAGTCTTAAGGCAGAAAAAATATACACAAAATGGGGAATGTTAATGGCGAACAATCAAGCAAAAAAAGGTGTCGTGATTGACTATGATGCAATTGCAAACCAAGAATCGTTTAAGTCTCTTGTACGCAGAAAGAATTCTTTTCTTTGGTCTATGACTGCCATATTTTTATTGGCCTACATGTTGTTACCAATTCTGACATCGTACACAACAATTCTACACCAAAAGGCATTTGGGGAAATTACTTGGGTGTGGATTTATTCCGCAGGGCTATTCATCATGACATGGGGGTTATGTCATTTATATGTAGCTAAAGCAAACAACTTCGACAGAGAAGCAAAAGCGATTATCGCAGAATACGAGAACGGAGGTGGCCGCCGATGAATAACGGAATGAGTTTTACAGCCATATTCTTCTTCGTAGCCATTGTTGGTTTAACATTAGTTATCACATGGTGGGCATCTAAACGTACATCTTCTGCAAGTGACTTCTATACAGCTGGCGGGGGCTTAACAGGCTGGCAAAATGGACTAGCTATCGCAGGTGACTATTTATCAGCAGCCTCTTTCTTAGGAATTGCAGGTGCAGTAGCATTATTTGGATTTGATGGATTCTTCTTCTCTATTGGTTATTTAGTAGCTTACTTAGTGGTTTTATACATCGTAGCTGAGCCTTTACGTAACCTTGGAAAATTCACTTTAGCTGATATGATTACAGCGCGTTTCAATAACTCAAAAGTACGTGGAACAGCTGCTTTAAGCACGATTACAATTGTTTTATTCTACATGATTGCACAACTAGTTGGTGCAGGAGCACTTATTCAATTACTTTTAGGTATCGACTACTGGGTAGCTGTATTGATCGTAGGTTTCATGATGACAACTTACGTATTATTCGGTGGTATGACAGCGACTTCATGGGTTCAAATTATTAAAGCTTGTCTTTTAATGCTAGGTACAGTTATTATCTCATTCTTAGTATTAAAAGAGTTTGGCTTCAGTATTGCAACAATGTTTAAAGAAATGACTACTGCAACTGACAGTGGTGCCGCATATTTAAACCCAGGTCTAAAATATACAAATGGACTTGACACAATTTCCATGTTAATTGCTTTAGTATTAGGTACTGCGGGTCTTCCACATATCTTAATGCGATTCTTCACAGTAAAAGATGCAAAAACGGCTCGTTCATCTGTTATTTGGGCTACTTGGATTGTAGGTATTTTCTACGTTTTAACAATTTTCTTAGGTTTCGGTGCAGCAGCATTCGTTGGAAAAGAAGATATTATTGCGGCTAACGCTGCTGGTAATATGGCTGCCCCACTTCTTGCAGAAGCACTAGGTGGCGACATTCTATTCTCATTCGTTTGTGCGGTAGCATTCGCAACAATTTTAGCGGTAGTAGCAGGTCTTGTACTTTCAGGTGCCTCTGCCCTATCACATGATATTTATGGGCAAATCATTAAAAAGGGTAAAATTACTGAAAAAGAGCAGGTTCTTGCAGCTCGTATCGGTTCGATTACAATCGCTATAATTTCCATTTTATTAGCACTTGGTGCACAAACATTAAACGTTGCGTTCTTAGTATCTTTAGCATTCTGTATTGCAGGCTCTGCAAACCTTCCAGTTATTATTTACACAATCTATTGGAAACGCTTTAATACAGCTGGTGCTGTTACAGCGATGTTAACAGGTTTAATCTCTGCTTTAGTATTAGTAGCTATGTCACCAAACGTATGGAATCCAGTTGAAGGCAAGGCGATTTTCGTGGGTGATCCGTTAATTATGTTAACAAACCCTGCCCTAATCTCTGTACCGCTTGGTTTCCTTGGTGGTTTCATCGGCACATTACTTTCTAAAGAAACTGATGATGCAAAATATCGTGAAGTTGACGTGAAAGCAAACACAGGTATTTCTGTACAGGACGTATCTCACTAAATCTATATCATAAACCTCGTAAGTTCTTGCTTACGAGGTTTTACTTTTTCTTTCATTTTCGTTACTATAATGGTTAAAAGGAGGGAATGAAAATGGCTCAATCTAGGGCAAAAAAGAAGCGGATGCATATAAAAAGAACTGTGGGCAAGGATGTAGAGAAAAATCGCCAATCCAATTCCTTCAGTACACATGAACGCACTACCAAAACAAAGACAGAGAAATTGAAGCAGGATTTTACTAAACATAAAAAGCAGTATACGGATAATTAATTTGTATCCTATACTGCTTTTATTATTGTAGAAAACATAAGTGTTACTTACAAAATTAGTTTAAAGTCGATAAAAGTTTGTCGTATTTTGAGTGATAATTTGAGCCGCTTCTTGTATAGACAATCCCTTAATAGCTGCAATTACCTCAATCGTCGAATGCATCATCCACGGCGACGTAGGTTTATTTGTAAATGGACCTTCAAACGGCCATGGACCATCTGTTTCAACCATCATCAATTCAATCGGGTAGATTTGAATTAACTGTTGAATTTCCTCTTCATACAATGCATCAGGTGTAATGGAGATAAAATAACCTTGCTGAATCATGCGTTTCACAACTACCTCGTCCCCTTTAAACCAATGGAAATGTGCCTGACGAAGCTGATGCTTTTCTAGTAAATCGCACACAACGGTAGCATCCTCATACACAGCATGCAATACAATCGGTTTGTCCAACTCCTTCGCCAATACGATAAATCGTTCCAATAAAGCCTCATACGGACGAACATCCAAAGCTTGTTCTTGCCTTAAATAATAGGGTAAACCGACCTCACCGATTGCTATCATCTCATCACTATGGGAACGAATCCAATCAAATAAAGCCTTCTCTTCTATTTCACTCGGTAAAGGTTGTTCCGGATGGAAACCAAAAGCTGCCTTCACTTTGGGATAGACCTTCGCTAAATTTAATGTCTTTTGACAGGAGGATAGCTGCATACTCACCGCTATTAATGCCTCTACTTCTTCCAAGATAGATGGTATTTCTACGTCCTTATACTGATCCAAATGGATATGGGCATCAATCAACATGCAAATCCCCCTTTTCTTCCTGTAAATACTTGAATAACTGTTGCTTCAAGGCTGTGAATGTGGCCGAATGACGAATTTCTTCTTTGCGAGGACGCTCAAACGGCACAATGATTTCTTTTTTCACCGTTGCAGGCCGTTTCGATAAAACAAGTATACGATCTGCTAAAAAGAGTGCTTCCTCAATACTATGTGTGACAAATAGGATGGATTTCCGATGTTCTTCCCAAATGGACAGTAGCCATGCCTGCATTTCCAATCTTGTAAATTCATCGAGCGCAGAAAATGGTTCATCTAGACATAAAATAGGTTTATCACTGACAATGGCACGGATGAAGGATACACGTTGTTGCATCCCTCCAGATAGCTCGTTTGGATAAGCATTGCTAAAGGAAGCAAGTCCTACCTTTTCTAGCCACCCCTTTGCACGTTCAACATTAGGCTTTTGCTGCAATTCCTCAACTATAGTTACATTCTCTAAAATAGTACGCCAAGGCAGTAGACAGGGCTGCTGTGGCATATAGCCAATTGTTCCTCGTTTACGTTGGATATCCTCTCCATTTAATAAAATCTCCCCTTGATCAACCGAAGAGACCCCACCAATTAATTGAAAAAGGGTACTTTTACCACTGCCGGATGGACCTACAATGGCTACAAACTCACCATCCTTGACATCAAAGGAAATAGTATCAAGAACATGTAGACTATTAAAGGACTTAGCGATGTTTTGAATGCTGAGCATGATAACCTCTCCCCTTTACCATTAATTTTTCAAGCAAACGAATACTACTAAATAACAATAAGCTTAACAAGACAATCGCAAAAATTGCGACAAACACTCGATCTGTACGGAAGGAGGATTGTGCTAAGGTCATGTATACACCAATTCCCTTTTTTGCACCAAGCCACTCTGCAATGACTGCCCCCATTACGCTATAAGTTGCAGCAATTTTTACACCTGAGAAAACAGCTGGGTAGGCATGTGGCCATTCTAGCTTCCAAAACGTTTGGGCCTTCGTTGCACCAATCATTTCAAAGTAATGCTTTAACTCGGGTGCTGTTTGACGAAAACCGTCCATTGCCGCTATGACAATAGGGAAAAAGCACACTAGACAAATAATGATGAGCTTTGGTAATAAGCCAAAGCCAAACCAAATAATAAGCAGCGGTGCTAATACAAGAATAGGTATGTTTTGCGACATAATGAGAATTGGATAAAATAACGACCGAATGAACGTATAACGATGCAAAACAATTGCCACTGTTAGACCACAGCCAACTCCAATAGCAAGTCCTAGTAAAGCTAATTGCACAGTAGCCAGAGCATGTGGCAGGAACGTCTGATACGATTGAATGCCTTCTACTACAATTATGCTCGGTGCTGGAAGGAGCCAAGGAGGAACATCAGCGATATGCACAACAAGCTCCCATATGAATAAGAGGAAGGCGATAAAAATTATCGTCCTTCCCTTTTGTAATGCCCGTTTCATGACTGATATTTCTCCGTTAATGTAGCCATTGTAATTCCATTTGGTTGATATAAAATTTTCACTTGTGTAATGACATTAATGGCTCCTAGCTCGACCATCTTACTATTCATTTTTTCAATGATTTGAAGAAGCGTTGTAAGCTCACCCTCCATCGTTGTTTCAAGTGGATGAACCTCATATTTCACACCAGATGCATCAATAACTGCAATGGCCGCATCTACATAAGGAATGACATCCTCATACTTTTCTGTTTTCGGAATGATTTGGACACTGATTAATGAATTTGCCATGTTAATTGGCCTCCTTTTTCGGTAAGAACTCATTCGTAAACGCTTGTTTAGCATCAAATTCGCCCTCTAATACTTTGTTGCTCGACATCCATTTAGCATAGTTTTCCCATACAGAAAGCTTTTGCTCACCCCATTGTTTAGCGTCATCCTGATACTTATCAGCCAACCACTCCTGGCTTTTATGCACCAATTCCTTATCTAAGTCTGGGGCTGCTTCTAGTAAAATATCAGCAGCTTCATTCGGATGCTCTATGGCATATTCATAGCCCTTCGATGCAGCCGCAACAAAAGCTTTGACGATGTCTGGATTGTTTTGAAGCATTGTTTCATTAGTTGCTAAAACAGGTGTATAGTAATCTAACTGATCACTGTAGTCTGTTAAATACAGCATATTAATCTTTTCCCCACGAAGCTCTGCCTCAATTCCTGTCCAAGCATAATAAATCCAAGCAAAGTCGATATCTTTTTTCATCATTGTGAAGAAATCTAAATCTCCTGCATTGACAATATCTAATTGATTAATATCAGCATTTTCTTTTTGCATTAATGATTGTAATACTGCTTGCTCGAGTGGCGCTCCCCAGCCACCATACGTTTTTCCTTCAAAGTCCTTTGGAGATGTAATACCCTTTGATGCTATAGAAGCAAATCCAGATGTATTATGCTGGATGATGGCCGCTATTGAGACAAGTGGCACATCCTGAACACGAGCCTGTGTAATGCCCTCCTGATAGCTCACGCCAAATTCTGCCTTACCTGAAGCTACGAGCTGATCGGCTCCTGCCTCTCCTGGCATAATGATATCAACATCTAAGCCCTGTTCTTCAAAATATCCGAGCTTTTTCGCAGCATACAATCCTGTATGATTCGTATTTGGTGTCCAATCGAGAACCACTGACACCTTTTTCTTTGTATCAGCAGCCTGCTTGTCCTCCTTGTCGCTACAACCTACTAACGTCAATAGTACAGCTAATAGAATAAATAACCATTTTTTCATGCTAGGTCCTCCCAGTTTGTAATATGAAAGTGTTCATGAATGAATGTTGTCACCAGAAGAAAGCGTAATATACGGTTGGTGAGATATTGCTTGAAAAACAAAAAAACGCCTAGGATTCCTCCCAGACGTATTACAATCAATCTCCAAAACTTTTGCTTTTTTGAATAGATGTTCCCTACGCTGGTACGAGCCAAATCAGGTTCAAAGGGTCAGTGTCTATCGGACACAATCTCAGCTAGCCATAACTAGCCCCCCTACATTCTTTCGCTATGAACTTTTCGATGATTATTATACCCATAGTTGATCGTAAATGACAAGATGCTATTTTTGGATAGTTGTTCCACTCCAACAAATAGCCCAGCTCTACTATAGAGAGACTGGGCATGATTTTAGCTTGGTTTTTGTTCTTTTTTGGCCGTTAAGACATGGGAAATGGCTCCATCTGTGGCAATATCCACTTTAAATGAACCATTAGAATGGCGGTCAGCACGCGTCAATGCATGAACATCAATAAATTCTTGGACGCCTTTTTCAGTTTCAATCACAACCTGCTCATCGTCTGTCGCTTGAATCACAGCGACAATTCGGTGAGGATTTGCTTTTAATTCTGTTAGGACTTTAAGGCCACGTTTGGCACGACCTGCTACCTCTACCTCTGCGACATTCATTTTCTTGACAGCCCCTCGCTGTGTCACAATAACGACATATTGTGTTTCATCTGGCTGTAGAACATTGACCCCTACTAAAGCTTCTCCATCTTTTAACGTAATCCCTTTAACGCCGCCTGTTTTCACACCAGTAACTGGTAATTCCTCGATAGGGAATCGAATAGCATACGCCGTATCAGTTGTTAAAAGTAATTCCACATTATCCGTCATAAACGATGCATAAATCATTGCATCGCCCGCTTTAACATTCATGGTTTTAATCGGCTTCGAGTAACGCGTCACTGCATAATCTGCGAGCGGTGAACGTTTAATTTGTCCATCTTTCGTAGCAGTTAAAATATACGTATTTGGTTGTTCAAATGTTTCAAAGCCATAGACTGCAATAATTGATTCATCTTCACTTGTTGGCACAATACTAGAAATATGCTGACCAAGGTCCTTCCAACGAATATCAGGCAATTCGTGGACTGGTTGATAAATATAATTCCCTCTATTTGTAAATAACAATAGATGATGCTGCGTATTCAAGTTTGCTTCATACAATAAGTAATCGGAATCCTTCATCGCAAAATCCTGACCATTGGAAGCGGCATGGGATCGTGTAGATGTGCGTTTAATATAGCCATCTTTCGTAACAGTCACCACAACCTCTTCGCTTGGAACAAGGACATCTAATGTAATTTTAATTTCTTCTATTTCTTGTTCAATTCTCGAGCGACGTGGCTCTGTGAAGCGTTTTTTAATATCTAGTAATTCTTGTTTAATGACACGTATTAGCTTGGCCTCGCTTTGTAAAATTCCTTCTAGCTTGGCAATCAATTTATTTAAATCATCCTGTTCTTGGCGGAGCTCTGTAATATCGGTATTCGTTAAACGATATAATTGCAGGCTCACAATCGCCTCTGCTTGTACCTCAGTAAAATCGAACTTTGCTTGTAAATTGAGCTTGGCATCCTTCTTATCATTAGAAGAACGAATTGTCGCAATGACTTCATCTAAAATAGACAATGCTTTAATTAAGCCATCTACGATATGTGAACGATCCTTTGCCTTTTGTAAATCATATATAGAACGATTTGTCACCACTTCTTTTTGGTGAGTAATATACGCATCCAATAATAAGGGCAATGTCATCATCGTTGGTCGACGATTATGAATCGCAATCATATTAAAATTGTAAGCTACTTGTAAATCTGTTGTTTTAAATAAGTACTGTAAAATCCCTTGTCCAGGAACATCCTTTTTCAGCTCGATTACGACACGTAACCCTGTACGGTCAGATTCATCACGAATTTCTGCAATCCCTTCAAGGCGTTTATCTACACGCTGCTCATCAATTTTTTTTACAAGATTCGCTTTATTCACATCGTATGGTAATTCGGTAACAACGATTTGCTCTTTACCGCCCTTAATAGGTTCCACCACAGCCTGCGCACGGACAATAATTTTACCGCGCCCTGTTTCATATGCCTTTTTAATACCGTCCACACCTTGAATAATACCGCCCGTTGGGAAATCAGGACCTTTGAGTACTGTCATCAATTCATCCACTGTTGCAGTAGGCTTGTCTAAGCGCATCAATACAGCATCTAGCACTTCATCTAGTGCATGAGGTGGAATATCTGTTGCATAACCTGCAGATATCCCTGTAGAGCCGTTTACTAATAAATTTGGGAAACGGGCTGGTAATACGGTTGGCTCCATATCCTGATCATCGAAGTTTGGTACGAATTCAACCGTTTTCTTCCCGATATCTCGTAACATTTCACCCGCAATCGCAGATAGTCTTGCCTCAGTATAACGCATGGCAGCCGG
Organism: Lysinibacillus sp. GW247-5R2A; assembly: GCF_059424475.1. Classification (NCBI taxonomy): domain Bacteria; kingdom Bacillati; phylum Bacillota; class Bacilli; order Caryophanales; family Bacillaceae; genus Lysinibacillus; species Lysinibacillus sp. GW247-5R2A. The sequence goes on from NZ_JBWKZL010000002.1 coordinate 215,273, forward strand.
CGGATCTCCATCAACTGAACCGTTATTCCCATGCATTTCAATGAGCATATGACGAGCTTTCCAATCCTGACTCATACGTACCATCGCCTCATAAACAGAGCTATCTCCGTGTGGATGGTAATTACCGATTACATTACCGACTGTTTTAGCCGATTTACGGAAAGGTTTTTCTTGTGTATTACCTTCTGTAAACATCGCATATAGAATACGACGCTGTACAGGTTTAAGACCGTCACGTGCATCTGGCAACGCGCGGTCTTGAATAATATATTTACTATAGCGACCAAAACGGTCACCCATTACTTCTTCTAAAGGTAAATCTTGAAACTTTTCTGTGCTACTCATGCTTGGCCCTCCTCTTGTTGGATGAATTCATTTTCTAAAATGTTAGCATCATCCTCCATACCGAAGTCTACATTGGCTTCGATCCATTTACGACGTGGCTCTACCTTATCGCCCATTAATGTCGTGACACGTCTCTCTGCACGTGCACCATCCTCGATTGTGACACGAATTAATGTACGTGTGTCAGGGTTCATTGTTGTATCCCATAGCTGGTCTGCATTCATCTCACCAAGACCTTTATAGCGCTGCAATATGTAACCCTTTCCAACTTGTTTGATGGCCTTTTGTAAATCGTTTTCTGTCCAAGCATATTCAATTACTTCTTTTTTGCCAGTCCCTTTAGAAACTTTATAAAGTGGCGGTAACGCAATAAAGACTTTACCAGCCTCGATGAGGGGACGCATATAACGGTAGAAGAACGTTAATAGCAATACTTGTATATGAGCGCCATCTGTATCAGCATCGGTCATTATGACTACTTTATTGTAGGCTGAATCCTCTACTGCAAAATCCGTACCAACACCTGCACCAATCGCATGAATAATCGTTGAAATCTCTTCGTTTTTCATAATATCCTGGAGCTTGGCTTTTTCCGTGTTTATCACTTTCCCGCGCAGTGGTAGTATTGCCTGGAAAGTACGATCGCGACCTTGTTTTGCAGAACCACCCGCTGAATCACCTTCGACTAAATATAATTCATTTTTCGCCGCATTTCGTGACTGTGCAGGCGTTAATTTACCTGACAGAATCGTACTACCTTTTTTGTTTTTCTTACCATTTCGCGCATCCTCACGAGCTTTACGAGCCGCTTCACGTACTTGCTGCGCACGAATCGCTTTACGCACAAGGGACGCTGACAATTCAGCATTTTCCTCTAGCACATATAAAATTTGCTCAGACACCACACTATCTACTGCTGAACGAGCCTCACTTGTACCAAGCTTGCCCTTTGTTTGTCCTTCAAATTGTAATAAGTGCTCTGGAATACGGACAGATACGATAGCTGCTAAGCCCTCTCGAATATCCGTTCCTTCCAAGTTTTTATCCTTATCCTTTAATAGGCCAATTTTTCTTGCGTATTCATTAAAGACACGCGTCAGAGCTGCTTTTGCACCGGTTTCATGGGTACCGCCATCTCGTGTTCGGACATTATTAACAAACGACAAAATCGTTTCAGAATAACCATCGTTATATTGGAAGGCAAACTCTACTTCAATATCATCTTGAATACCTTCCACATACTTCACAGGATGAAGAACATCCTTCTCTTCATTCAAATACGCAACGAAAGCTTCAATGCCGTTCTCATAAAAGAACACATCATTTTTGCCTTCCTCGCGCTCATCAATTAATTCAATTTTTAAGCCCTTTAATAAAAAAGCTGACTCCCTTAAACGTTCTGCTAACGTATCATAATTATATTTTGTAACAGAGAAAATCGTTTCATCAGGTAGGAAATGAACAAGCGTACCTGTCTGCTTCGTTTGACCAATTTCTTCAAGTGTTGTCACTGGATGTCCACCATGCTCGAAGCGCTGGCGATATTTCTTACCATCACGATGGATAGTTACTTCTAAAAATGTTGATAGCGCATTCACGACAGAAGAACCTACACCGTGCAAGCCGCCACTCGTTTTATAACCGCCTTGTCCAAACTTACCACCTGCATGAAGGACGGTAAAAATAATTTCAGGAGTAGGTTTACCCATCTTATGCATACCAGTTGGCATTCCACGGCCAAAGTCGCGTACGCTAATACTCTGGTCTTTGTGAATCTTGACAATAATATGAGATCCAAAGCCAGCCAATGCTTCATCCACCGCATTATCAACGATTTCATACACAAGGTGATGAAGTCCACGGCCATCTGTGGAACCGATATACATGCCTGGTCGTTTGCGCACCGCTTCTAATCCTTCTAATACTTGTATAGCGTCATCATTATAGACGCTAGGTGACTGTTTATTCGTCAAAAAAATTCCCCTCCAAAAAACAAACACTTGTTCTATTTATGTTCTCATCCTAATAATAATAGCATTTCCTGTCAATAGTTAGCGACAGGTCCAATTAAATTTTTAAAAATTGCTCACAGTTTTAATATACACTTTAAATAGTAAACATCTTCAACAGTTGCTTAAAATTGGAATTTAAGCAAGACAGACTACCACTAGTATCCGTAAACACCTGACGCATCGTAGCTTATTTAGTTGCAATATAGTTGATGCGTCAATGTCATGTAAATGAATAAAGTTAGACTTCTATTCTACCAAAGGAATGAACGAATGACAAAATTGCCTTTTTGCCTATATTTTAATAAAGAATTTTTTCGTTCTTTCATCAATCATGCCTAAAAGCCTATCTCTAACTTACTTTAGTTTCTTTTGTATTGAATTCAAGACTCCTTACGAAATCTCCTTCATAACATTGTAGATTAGCAAGAAAAAGTGTAAAATACTTGTTACAAACTATTAGTACCAAGTGATGGACTATGAATGAAAGGAGTCCAACTATGATCAATGGACTTATTATTTTATGTGCTTATCTAATCGGCTCTATACCTTCAGGGCTATGGATAGGTAAAATTTTTTATAATACCGATATCCGAGAACATGGAAGCGGTAATCTTGGAGCAACCAATACGTTCCGAACATTAGGAAAAAAAGCTGGTATTGTTGTGACTGTGATGGATGTTCTAAAAGGGACTGCCGCTGTCTTACTAGCTGCACTTCCAATATTCTCAGACAGTTCTATCCATTCCTTAATCCTAGGTCTTGTTGCAGTGATTGGTCATATGTTTCCAATCTTCGCCAATTTCCGTGGTGGAAAAGCCGTTGCCACATCAGCAGGTGTTTTATTAGGCTATTCATGGCCATTGTTTGTCTTGCTCCTAATTGCCTTTCTTGTGACATTGAAAATCACAAAAATCGTCAGCTTAACATCTATGATAGCCGCTTTAGTAGCACTTATCTATTCAATCGTTTATTATTTTGTTACAGGTGACTTTGCATTAAGCATCTTGGTAGCCTTTTTATTTACCTTTATCATTTATCGTCATCGTGCCAATATTGCACGTATAAAAAACGGCACCGAGCCAAAGGTAAAATGGCTGTAAGAAGAGAGGAGCATTCGCATGAAAATTGCACTGACAGATGAGGCCATTCAATGGTTCAAACATGAGATGGAAGTAGAACCAGGCGATACGATTCGCTTTTATGCACGCTATGGCGGTTCAAGTCCTTTTCACGAAGGCTTTTCACTAGGCATGACGCGAGAAGAGCCCATCGCCATTGGAGCAGAATCAGTCATTGATGGCGTAACCTATTACATCGATGAAAAAGATTTATGGTTCTTTAACGATCACAATCTACATGTAGACGTGGATGCGAGTTTGGATGAATTACAATACGAGTATCTTACATAAAGCAGTATTTTCCTTTCAGTCTCTGAAAGGGAAATACTGTTTTTTTATTTGAAAAATAGTAGCTAGAATTTCATTCTTTTTTTCGTTTATCTCCGCACAAAGTTGTCCATTCTATAAATAATGAACATCCTTTTGAGGAGGAAAACACATGTCCATATCAAACAAGATCGATCCCTCCCCATCCCTTACAACGGACGATTTACTCAATACTTCCCTTGCCAAAAATATAAAAGTCATTCAAAACACTCTCGGTCATAGCAATGACATTATTATTCGAGAAATTACGATTGGTGAAGCTGAACCCCATCGACTGGCCATTATTTCCATTGATGGCTTATCCGATAAAACGATGATTTCGGATTCAGTGATTGATAAATTAATGGCGAATCTTGAGGAAGAACAAGAAATTGAAATTACTACCATTAATCAATATGTTCGAAGTTCCTATTTAACTGTTGGTGATGTGATGAATATCGAACATTTTACATCACTGTATTATGCCATCCTTAATGGTGAGACCGTTATTTTATTAGATGGCTTTGCGGAAGGCATCGTAACAAGCACGAAAAGTGCAAAAGATAGAGCTGTTACAGAGCCATCAACTGAATCCGTCATTAGGGGACCTCGAGAGTCCTTTACTGAAACTTTGCGTACGAATACCGCACTCATTCGACGCAAAATAAAAAGTCCAAATCTTTGGATTAAGTCCCGAGTCATAGGTGAAGTGACACAAACTGATGTCGCTGTGATGTATATACATGGTATCGCCAGTGACAAAATTGTTGCGGAGGTGTTAGCGCGGTTAGATCGCATTAATATCGATGGCATTTTAGAAAGTGGGTATATTGAGGATTTTATTCAAGATTCTAAAAATACCATGTTTCCAACCATTTACAACTCAGAACGGCCAGATGTTATTGCTGGTGAATTATTAGATGGGAAAGTGGCGATTCTAGTAGATGGTACCCCCTTTGTATTAGTGGTGCCTGCATTATTTACTTCCTTTTTGCAATCAGCAGAAGACTACTATCAACATTGGATGATTAGTTCCCTCATTCGTATTTTACGTTTCTTTGGTATTAGTTTGGCATTGGTAGCACCATCTCTCTATGTTGCGATTACGACGTTTCATCAAGAAATGCTACCGACGGCCATGCTAATTAGTATCGCCTCACAACGAGAAGGCGTGCCCTTCCCTGCCGTAGTGGAAGCACTTATTATGGAGCTTGCCTTTGAGATACTACGAGAGGCAGGGCTTCGAATGCCGCGAACAATCGGTCCAGCTGTGTCCATCGTAGGTACGCTGGTAATTGGCCAGGCAGCGGTAGATGCCGGTGTTGTCTCGGCTGTAATGGTTATTATAGTGGCATTAACGGCCATTTGTAGTTTTTTATTCCCTGCTTATGGTTTGTCCAATACGATTCGTGTACTGCGCTTTCCATTAATGATCTTAGCTGCTATGTTTGGTCTTTTTGGAGTTATGTTTGGCATTATTATCATTATTCTTCATTTATGCAGCATTCGTTCATTTGGTGTACCGTATTTAAGCCCGTTTGCTCCTTTAATTTTACAGGATCAAAAAGATGCATTTTTATTGCTTCCTCGTAGACGTTTATTAACACGTCCACGTTTAGTCAATCAGAAAAACGTTGTTAGAGGGCATAAATATGTCCCAAGAACAGGTCGGAAATAAAACTACTGAACAAATGAGGAATAAAATATGGCAAAAGTAAAAGCAATCTGCTTACTATGCATCCTCACTTTACTGTTAAGTGGTTGCTGGAGTAAGCGTGAATTAAATGAATTAGCCATTGTTGTAGCGCTTGGTATAGACAAAGTAGATGATGAGTATGAGATTACCGTTCAAATAGTTGATCCTAGTGAGGTTTCCATGCGACAAGCTTCCACTCAGCGCTCCCCTGTTGTCAGCTATCATTCTAGAGGGGAAACAATTTTTGAGGCCATCCGCAAAATGACGACCATTGCTGCACGGAAGCCATATTTTGCCCATCTACAGGTAGTCGTTTTAGGTGAAGATCTCGCTAAAGATGGAATCAGTGATTCATTAGATTTAATTGCACGAGACCATGAGTTTAGAAAAGATTTCGATGTCATCATGTCTTATGAGGCTACAGCTAAGGAAGTGCTAAATGTTCTCACACCTATCGAAAAAGTTCCTGCTAATAAAATCTTAAACTCCCTCAAAGTTTCTGAAAAAGTTTGGGGCTCTACTATTGCTATTAATATAGACGAATTGGTCACAAGGCTCAGTGAAAAGGACAATGGGGCTTTGATTTCTGCGATTGAAGTTCATGGGGATAAACGGTTAGGGGCCGACCAAACAAACGTCCAACGTGTTAAAACACCTGTGTTGTTAAAATATGCAGGATTGGCCATCTTTAAAGGAGATCAATACATTGGTTTACTGTCAGAGGGTGAAAGTAAAAGTATTAGTTTCCTCAGTGACAAAATACAAAGTACGATTGAAATCGTCACCTGTCCAAAGCAAGGTACACTCTCAACTGAGATTACGAAATCCTCCACAAAAGTAAAGGGGTCATTTAAGAATGGGAAACCGCAAATTGATGTCCAAATAAATGTGGAACAAAATGTAGGAGAGGTCGAATGTGATATCAATCTAACGAAAAATAAAACGGTGGATTATATCAATAAAAAAACAGCACAAGGCATTGATGAACGTATTGAAAAAACATTAGAGAAAATACAGCAACAATACCAAGTGGATGTCTTAGGTTATGGTGAAGCCCTCCATCGTGCAGATGCAAAACAGTGGAAAAAAATCAAAAAGGATTGGTCAACCATCTATCCTGATCTACCAATCCATGTTCATGTAAAAGTAACGACACAAGGTTTAGGAACAATGCAAAATTCATTATTAAAAAAGCCAAAGGAGGGATAGTGGATTGGTACTAGCAATAGCCATCTTAATCATTTCAATCATTATTGCGATACTATATATCCCGAAACTCAAAAAGCAACAAGAGACCAAAACCATTCTTGTTTTTTCAATCCTATTACTAATTGGAACAGCGCTTAATATGGGCATTGCTCTCAAAATAAATATCCCGAGTCCTCTAGATTTTATAACCTTTATTTTTACACCAATTAAAGATTTTATCGTTTCACTCACAAAATAGTAGACACATCGTCATGAATTGGAGGACACTTATATGGAAAAAGAAGTAATTAGTTCAAGACAATTTACAATTATCACATTCCTCCTTTCTATCGGTACTGCCATATTAATCATCCCTTCAAGTATTGCAAGCTCTAGTAAGCAAGATGCGTGGATTGCTGCAAGTATTGGTGTTGTCCTTAGTTTGCTTGTTGTGAAATTATTTGTGACGTTAGGGGACCAAACACCGACACTGAATTTTATTGAAGCAAATGAAAAACTTCTCGGGCGCTTTTTTGGAAAAATCACAGTGGTGGGCTTCCTTTCTCTTACCCTATTTGCGGGAGGAGAATTACTGTATTTTATTGGTGCTTTTATGAAAACAGAGGTAATGCCAGAGACGCCTACTATGGCATTTGCCTTGTTGTTTATTATTATAATTATGTATGCTACCTATTTAGGGATAGAAAACTTTGCTCGTTCAGCAGAAATACTTTTCCCTATGTTTGTCTTAATTTTTATTTTCTTTGTTGTAAGTATCACCCCACAAATTAAGTTTGAAAATATACAACCGATTATGGAAGCATCCAAAACATCCATCTTATATAGTATCATACGCTTTGTAAGTGTCTTTTCTTTTTCGTTAGTTATGTTATTAATGATTTACCCTGCTAGTGTCAATGTCCAGCAATCCTCAAAGAAAGGATTTTACATAGGCATGCTTCTCGGTGGATTTGTTCTAGTAACATTGATTACTCTATCTATTTTAGTATTAGGGCCAGCCAACACGGCTTCGCGTACTTTCCCTAGTTATGCCCTAGCACAAAGAATCTCTATCGGAAATTTTTTACAGCGCATTGAAATTATCATGGCTTTTATGTGGATTGTATCCATTTTTATTCGAACGTTTATGTACTTCTATACAACTGTTGTCGGGATTGCACAAATTATGAAATTGAAGGATCACCGTCCACTTATCCTACCAATGGGTATTATTATGGTCGGACTTTCGCAAATTGTTCACCCAGACATCGTCCATTCCAACATTTATAATGATGAGATTTGGCCAATTTATGCATTTGTTTGCACCATATTATTACCCATACTTCTACTCATTGTAGCTGTTATTCGTAACCGAAAATCACAAGGTAATTCGACTGAAATGGGTCATGCGGATTCTAATCAGGGGCAAATGACTGATGCGAGTAATGCGAATTCTAATCAAGGTAAGCAAACGAAACCGGAAAATACGGAGTCCAATCAAGGCAATCAGACCAAACCTTATAATACGGAGTCCAATCAAGATAATCAAACCAAACCTGATAATACAGATTCCAATCAGGAGAATCAGACGAAACCTGTTAATACGGATTCCGATCAAGATAATCAGGCTAAACCTGCGACTATGGATTCCAATCAAGATAATCAGACTAACGATGCTAATACAGATAGCACTCAAGACAATCAGGCGAAACCAGATAATACAGTTTCCAATCAGGAAAAAACAGATAATCCAGTCTCTACTAAAGACAATCAAGATAAATCTGCTACGTTGAATTCCAGCCAAGTGATTCAGTCTGAAGCTGGCAACGCTACATCCAAACAGGACGACCAGGCGCCACCGGATAAAACGAGTTCTGACAAGAAAAATCTAGAATAACAAAGTCTAATTTCTTCAAGCTACTTAGCGAAGAAATTAGACTTTTTAGTGTTATTTAAATATGATATTCAATTTCGTCCACAAAGTCCCATTCATATGGTGTCTCTTGGTATACGTAGTAGTTCAACCAGTTGGAGAACAATAAATGCGTATGGGCACGCCATGTATTCATCGGTGCCTTTGCGGGATCATCATTTGGGAAGTAGTTTACTGGAACGTCTATATGGATGCCCTTGGCAACATCGCGACTGTATTCATCGGCTAATGTTGTTGCATCATATTCTAAATGACCAGTAATCATAATGTTTTTATTATCTTTTGATTGCACAATAAACACACCCGCATCCTCTGAATAGGACAATAAGCGTAACTCTGGATGATTGCGAACCTCGTCAATCGAGACAGATGTATAGCGAGAATGAGGGGCTGTAAATAAATCACTAAAGCCTCGTACTAAATCTACTGTTAAATCAGTAATCACATGAGAATACACGCCGGAGCATTTAGCAGAAAGCTCGACCTTTCCAATCCCATAATGATGATATAACGCAGCCTGTGCCCCCCAACATATATGTAGCACGGATGTCACATTCTTTTTGGACCAATCCATAATTTCAGCAATTTCCTGCCAATAGTTAACCTCTTCAAACGGCATTTTTTCTACAGGCGCACCCGTAATAATCATACCATCATAGCGTCGATGACGAATTTGGTTAAACGTTGTGTAAAATAATTGTAAATGAGATTTACTGACATTTTTAGATTCATGAGTAGCCGTGTTTAAAAAAGTAATATTCACCTGTAATGGCGTATTTCCTAGTAATCGTAGTAATTGTAGCTCCGTTTTTTCTTTTTCGGGCATCAAATTTAAGATTAATATATTTAATGGACGTATTTGCTGTGTTCTCGCACGGTCCTCTTCCATCACGAAGATTTTTTCCTCACGTAAATGTTCTCCAGCAGGTAAATTTTTCGGAATATTAATTGGCATCTTGCGTTCCCCTCTCTTTTTTTGCTCCTTTTTCGAAAAAATTAAAAAATCCTCCACATTCCATATGAGATAGAATGAGAAGGATTTTTTCACGTTCACTCTTATCTCTCAAAGGAAAAACCTTTGCTGGAATTAGCACCTTTCTAACATTTGTTAGAGGTTGCTGAAGCGTCATCGGGCCAAATCCCTCTGCTTCTCTTGATAAGATTATTTAATTATCTTGAATTGTAACATGGACTAGTTAGAATATCAATAATTCATAGAATATTTTGTTATTCCTATGCATGTTCTCCCATCATTTGATAAACACTAAGCTTGCTGTATATGGTTATTCTACATGAAATTTTATGGTAAACATGCCGCTATTATGTTACCATATATCTTTAGTAATAGAGAGGAACGTGAATACTTTGATTAATATTGAATTTCCAAAACCAGATGTAGTCATTCGCCAACGCGAACAAGATGTAAAACCAGGTGATGTCCCAATTACACCATACTTTGGTTTCATCGACTTCCACAAAATCACACGTGATAAAGGCGGCATTTTCTTATTCTACAATGAAAAGAATGAGCTATTATTTGTCGGTAAAGCACGTAAAATTCGCCAACGCGTTAAAAAACATTTTGAAGACAATGTATCTCCGATGAAAAACTATCGTGACGAGGTCTTCAAAATTGAAATCTATGAAGTAGAAGATCCTATGGAACGTGAAATTTATGAAACGTATGCGATTAATACGTTCCGCTCCAAATACAATGTAGATAAAGTATTTTATTAATATCAACAAAAACCGAAATCTCTTTTTTAGGGATTTCGGTTTTTTATTACATCCTAGTCATGCGATCTATCGGCATGCTTTGGTCGTTAATATATAGTTCAATAATCGTCAGCTCCGGGCTTTTGTTGATGGCATAGACATACGGTTGAGCTTCTTTCTTTTGCTCGCTTCCTTCCTTGAAATGAATGACTAACCGATCTTCATGAGCTGCCACACTTGCTAGCACATTTCCTTTCGAAAACATGACAAGATAGTACGTCATGTCATCTTCATACAATAACTGAATTCTGTCTTGAGCTATAATATGCTGTTGGATATGGTCAGGAACGATGGTTAGCTCCTGAATCTTAGGTGGAACTGGCAGCGGTGCAGAATCACACCCGCCAAGCCATAATACATAAAATAATACTGGCAACATCCATTTTTTCAAGATGCTCCCCTTCCCTTATAGCTACTCTAAGAAAAATGCTTTACGTTCTTTAGCGATCCAGTCCTCAAGCTCTTTATCATCACGCTTCACTAGTCGATTGATAAGAACATCATGCCAAACATAATCCTCTAATAAATAAATATGGACAGGATCATTCGTTATAAAAGCGGTTTCCTGGTTCGACGGCGAGTGACCATAAATCATTTCTTGTCCATCAACCGATAAAATAAACCAATGGGGTGTAGAAGTCTTTCTCGTATAATGAGTGGCTCTGTGCTGATCGATAGATGCCAGATGTTCCCCGACATATAAGGTAATGCCATGCACCTCTACATGCTGTGATACCCCTTCGATATCCTCGCGTAAGGCATCGTACATATCTTCCCACATCGATAGGATGATTTTTGTCTCTGCTTTTTTTAATAAGGTTTGACAATAATGGATGATTGCCTGCTTCCCTTTTAGCATTAACACTTTAGGTTCTGCTTCCTGTTCTTTCGTTTCTAATTTTTCTAATTGATCACTAATCGACGTAAAATTCGATTGCCAGCGCTGTTGAATTTGCTGCAAAAACATTTCGACAGGAATAGAGGAATATGTCGTTTGATCCGCCGTTTCCTCTTTCAGTACGAATCCCTTTTCAACAAGACCATTTAATATGTCATAGATTCTAGCTCTTGGTATCCCAGAGTTTTTGCTAACTTGGTAGGCACTGACATGACTATTTTGTACGAGTGCTGTATAGGCCTTTGCCTCATATTCTGTCAATCCCAGTTCTTTTAATTGGGCGATTAATTCATTCATATCATCCCTCCATATTTTTATTATAGGCTACTATTGTGAACATTTGCCAATGAAAAAATTAGGCTTTACAGCACCGAATAAATTAGTTACTATTTCAGTAGTAACTAATTAAAAAGAGGTGTAAGCATGGTTTTTGATGTGGATGTACATATTTTAATACTATTAATTTCCTTTGGATTTCTGGCAGCATTTATCGATTCTGTCGTTGGTGGTGGTGGTTTAATTTCCTTACCAGCCTTATTGTTTGTTGGCTTAAATCCCGCCGCTGCTGTAGCAACCAATAAATTAGCTGGCGCGATGGGCTCACTCACATCGACCATTTCCTTTTACCGTTCTGGTCAGCTTGAAATTCGATCTGTCCTGAAATATTTCCCTCTCGCCTTCATTGGATCATTATGTGGCGCATGGACTGTTCATTTAATTAACCCAGCCCTATTAAAACCGTTAATGCTTATCATGCTGGCGGCTGTTGGGATTTATACGATCTTTAAAAAGGATTGGGGCGCTGTCTCAACGGTTAAAAATCTATCTAAAACGCACTTATTTTTATTTATGATGCTATTATTTGCTATTGGGTTTTATGACGGGTTTCTTGGTCCTGGTACGGGCTCTTTTTTAATCTTTAGCTTCTTGCTTGTTGGCTTTGATTTTTTAAAGGCGGCAGGAAATGCGAAATTTTTAAATTTGGCGAGTAATGTGGCAGGTGTTTGCATGTTTGCTTACTTAGGTCAAATCCATTATGTATATGGTTTAGTCATGGGGGTTGCTCAAATTGGTGGGGCTATGCTTGGCTCTCGCATGGCCATTCAAAAAGGAAGCGGCTTTGTCCGTACGCTTTTTATCATTGTGACGATGACGCTCCTTGCAAAAAATGCCTACGATTATATGATTCATTAAAAAAAACAACGCCACAGTCAAAAATCTGCGGCGTTGTTTTACATTATATAAGGAAATGCTCGTCCTTAAATTTATGACTAGTAGCAAGACTGACGATTACAAAAATAATGAAGGAAGCTACAATAGGAATCGTCACGGTATGCATACCGAAAACGGTCGGATAGAACCGGTCGATGAAAATATACAAAGCCATACCTGAAATCATTGACGAAATGGCGCCATATTTGTTTGCTTTCCTCCAGTATAACCCGAGAACTACCGTCCAAATAAAGACTGCCTCAAGTCCACCAAATGCAAATAAATTTAACCACACTAATAAATCAGGTGGATGGAGTGCAAAGAGGACAACCGCTAAGCCAATGACCGTTGTCACTATAAAACTGGCACGCTTAATCTCTGCATCACTTGCCTGTGGCTTCATGTAATTTAAATAGATGTCTTTGACAACCGTAGAGCTTACTAGCATGAGCAGTGCATTGACAGTAGACATGGTTGCGGCCATTGGTGCTGCTAAAACAATCCCTGCTAAAAATGGTGGCAGTACCTTCAATGTTAAGAGTGGCATGACTTTATCACCAATATTAATGCCCGGTAGGACAGGTCGTGCTAACACACCGATTAGATGCATCCCAAACATGATCGTCCCGATGGCAATCGTGCCTATAATAATTGCCAAGTGCATACTTTTAGAATCCTTATAACTCATTGCGCGCACGGCGATTTGCGGAAGTCCGACCACACCTACACCAATTAATATCCAAAATGTTGAAACATACAGAGGCGTTAAATCCCCTTCTGCTCCAAATGGAGATACGAAATTGGGATTTTCTGCGACCAGCGAGGTCATAATTTTATCGATGCCTCCACCCGCAATAATAGTACCGATTAATAAAATGACAGTCCCGATAACCATGATTGAGCCCTGTACAGTATCCGTTAAAGCAACCGCTCGGAATCCACCAATAATCACATATACTAACACTGAAATCGCAAATATAAACAATGCTGCTGTGTAGTTTAAGCCAGTTAAAGACTCAATTAAACGGGCTCCCCCTACCCACTGTGCCATCATCGCTGAAAATAAAAAGACAATAATACTAATAGCAGACAGAATGACAATGACATGGCTTTTATAGCGTTCTCGTAAAAAGTCGATAAGCGTAATAGCTTGGTAACGACGAGCAATAATCGCAAATTTTTTCCCTAAAATCATCAGGACAAAATAGCCCGCAGGTAGCTGTGCCATGGCGAGTAGCACCCAGCCGAGCCCCTTCGTATAAGCTACTCCTGGCCCTCCGATAAAGCTACTCGCACTACCATATGTAGCTATCATTGTCATCGCTAGGATAAATCCACCCATTTCTCGACCACCAAGGAAATACTCCTGTAGAAACGAGTTAGAAGAGCGGACATGTTTATTGGCCCATAAACCAATTCCAAAAATAATAATTAAAAATAATAGCAATGGAAATACAACTTGCCAATGCATTAGCGCTCCTCCTCCTCATCTTCAAATGGAACCTCTTTAAAAAAGAGCTTCATAACAATCCAGATGAGCAGGATCATAAAGCCTGTCCCTGCGATACAGCTATAGAAAAACCAAGCAGGAAAGCCCAAAACATACGAATAATTTGCAGGATCCCCTGAACCTAGTCCATAAGCAAAGCCAAACCAAATCGCAAAATTGACAAGGACTAGTCCAATTCCAATAAGCGCCTCCCGATGCGCAATTTTAAAGCGTTGATCTTTCACAAGACAATCCCCCTAACCTTCTCTATTTTACTGATATGTTGGTCTGATGGGAAGAGATGTGAAAAAATAAGCGTCCCTGACTTCACGACAATTTAATCATCAATATATTTACACATTTCATTACACATGCTATGTTGGTAGTAATTGTAAAAGGGGGGATGATAAATGAGATGGATACGAATTGTAGGAATGGTTGTTTTAACCGCGCTGTTAAGCATAAGCGCAACATATTTTGTCATGGACAAGAATTATAAACAAGAAGCCTCTAATAAAGGGACTGACAGTGAATTAAGAAACAGTCCAAAAAAAGAGGTGAAGGAAAAATTTGTATCGACAGTAGATACGAAATTTGGTTGGGAAAACCCCGTATTCTCTATGAGGATTGATGAATGGAAAAGTGGAGATGAACCATTTGTTGGCAATCTAGTAGAAGAAGTACTTCAACAAATGTCGCACCAAAAAATAATTGCTGATGAAAAAGAATCATCCATCATGATTACACCTGAACGAATTGACATATTGCTGCAAATGGTAGAGGAAAATAAAGATGAATACGAACGCAGTGAACAATATTTGGATGTATTAAATCGTTGGAAATTAGGTGATTTTTCTTCTGTAGACCAAGACCATAATGATATGTGGTATCTTCAAGGATCAAAGCAAGGAGGGATGGCTTACGGGATTGCAACAAAAGAACAAGAAATCGATTATATTTTTCGAGTCTTCGCTAAAGAGGTAGTAGAGGTGTTTGGGAGTTCCATTCATACGAACTAAGCAACTAGCTTCTGTATTGTAAATTCTACTAATGGTGAAGGTTTAGCCTATAAAATACAGTAACCCCCGTCTACAAATAGTTAGACGAAGGTTAATTGCCGCAATAATTATGACGGCCGCTTTTCCCAAGGCTGTAATGTGCCAACAATAGTGATAAGACGATTTCGTCGAATTGAATCAATAACACCTTGGGAGATTTCCTCATGGGTAAGCCACCTAGAATGGCCATTTTCAATGATAAAACCTAGCTGTATTTGGTAGTATAAAGCTGAATTAGGCAAATTTAAATTATCTTGAATTCCACTTAGATTCGCACGACTACCTAAGACATGAAATAATTTCCATGGTCCATTACTACAAGGTGAAATTTCACGAACTATACTTTCTAAAGTCCTTCCAGCATATGAATGAATCCACGCAATGACTAAATCAATGGGTCCATTTTGTTCAATTGTTGCCCTTAGTTTCGTCTGTAATAAGGGAATATTACAATAATCAACTACGATTGGCGTTATCTGTGATGGATCTGCTGATTGATGAATGACACTTTCCATACGAAATTCGTTCCGTCCTATCATAGAAACATGAAAACCTTGACCTACTAACCAAAGAGATGTATTTGCTAACATCCCTGTCCCACCAACTACTAATGCGTGTACCATTCATATAACCCTCACTTTTATTCACATGGTGTAGCATCTACAAGCATATGCAAAGCCTTTTTATCAATTTTGCCGACGCTTGTTTTCGGTAATTCCTCTAAGAAAAGGATTTGTTTAGGGATTTTAAAACGACCTAGCTGTTGATGGCACAGATCGTGGAGTTCATCTAAAATGGTCGCCATTTGATGGTGACAGACAATGAAAGCCGTCACGACCTCTCCCCAATAATCGTCTGCTACGCCAATTACGGCAACCTCCTGTACATCAGGATGCTGTAACATACACTGTTCAACTTCCTGAGGATACACATTTTCACCACCCGAGATGATCATTTCTTTTCTACGTCCAACAATAAAGAAATCGCCATCCTCATCCATCATAGCTAAATCGCCCGTTTTTAACCAACCTTCTTGCATAATATTGGCCGTTTCCTGCTTGTTATTCCAATAGAAACGAAACATATGCTTGCCTTTTACCAATAGCTCCCCCACTTCACGAGGTGCACAATTATGTCCAGTAGGTTTGATGATTTTAGCTTCAATGAACTGCATACTTTTCCCAACGGCCCCTTTTTTGGCATAGGCATCCTCGCGAGCAATGAAAAAGTTATTAGGCCCTGCCTCCGTCAAGCCGTAGCCCTCTTTAAAAAATAACCCCTTCCTATAAAATGCATCGTAAATTGGATGAGGACATGGGGCACCCCCTGATAAAAATACTTTCATCGAAGGAAATTGATTTTCCTGAAAATATTTCGAGGCAATCATTGCTTGATACATCGTTGGGACAAAAAGTGAGATCGTTGTTTCATATTGGTTTGTAGCTCGCAGTGCTGCCTCCGCTTCGAATTTATCCCCAATGATAACAGTCCCACCAGCCATCAGTAAGGGGATACAAAGCGCATTTAAGCCACCTGTATGAAACATGGGCATATAATTTAAAGTACGATCTTTGTCGTGCAAACCCCAGCTAATAATTGTATTGATAGCATTCCAATTGACTGACTCAAAGGATAACACGACCCCCTTTGGCCGACCTGTTGTCCCCCCCGTATAAATCATGAGCCAGGGATCATCTACTTCCATCGGTTGCTTATTAACGCTCCCTTTCTTCTCTTGCTCGATACTTTGAAGCGAAAACATTTTGTCTAACACGATTGGACAAGTATCCGCCTCTTCATACAATAAAATTGAAGGGGTAGCATCCTCCAAAATTTGGGTTAGTTCCTCCTTACTCAAACGCCAATTTAACGGCACATAAATGAGTCCGCGCAGCCCACAGGCAAAGAGAACAGCAAAAAGCTGAATATGATTTTTGGCAAAAACTGCGACTCTACTTCCCTTCAAAAGCCGCTGACGCTCGAAAAATTGACACCATTTACTGATTTCCTCACTTAATTGCTGATACGTCCATTGCTCTGCTGTAGCAAGATTAATCAATGCAATGTGGTGAGGTGTTAATGCAGCACGCTTTAAAATCCACGCTTGCTCAACAAACATGTAGAAAACCTCCCATCACATCATAATGGCGCCATCCACATGAAGCGTATGACCATGGACGTAGGAGGCTTCATCAGATGCTAAAAACAAGTAAGCATTTGCAATATCACGAGGAGTGCCCAAACGCTGCAATGGGACGATGGATCGCATTTGAGCAAGGATATTTTCAGGCATTTTCTTTACCATATCGGTTTCTGTAAAGCCAGGGGCAACCGCATTGACATTGATCCCTTTCCGCCCTAATTCCTTTGCCCATGTTTTAGTCATTCCTACAATCGCCGCTTTTGTGGCTGCATAATTCGTTTGACCAACATTGCCATAAACACCACTTACAGAGGATGTATTAATAATTTTGCCACCCCCAGCCGCAACCATATGAGGAATCACTTCCTGTGTACAGTGAAAAACACCTGTCAAATTGACATCTAGCACTTGTTGAAATTGATCCTCCGTCATCTTAGTTAGCATGGCGTCTCTTGTAATCCCTGCATTATTCACTAGAATATCGATACATCCTACCTGTTCAATGACGGTTGCCACTAATTGTTTTACGCTCTCCCGATTCGCTACATCCACCTGTATAAATGTCGCCTTTTCACCTAAATGTTGTGCTGCAGCATTCCCCGCATCATTATCATAGTCAGCAATAACAACAACTGCCCCTTCTTCGATAAAACGCTCAGCCGCCGCATAGCCAATACCATTGGCGGCACCTGTAATAATGGCGACTTTATTGTTTAAGCGCATAATTTCTCCCTCCAATTTCTAAAAAGGTTTCAATTTCAGCTGTCAGCTGTGCGACATCATCCACTAATGGCGAGTGCCCACAATCTTTTAAGCTCACAAATTGAGCCTGCTTGCCCAAATCCTGAAGCAATTCTGCATTCATTTCTTCCGTAATGACTAAATCACGATCTCCTCTTACTACTAAAATGGGAATAGTAAGAAGTAGGGCTTCGTGTGACCCTTTAGCCACCTCATGATCAACTACACTTATATTAAAAGTATTCAGTGCATGATAAACTTCCGCTAAATTTCGCTGTGTCAGCATATCCTCAATATATTCTTCATATTTTTCCTTGCTCGGCTGGTGATGGGTATAAATTAAAGAATTCCACAGTGACTGTAAGCCTTCTCTATTTTTCGTATGATAGAAGCCCTGTACAAGCTTCGTTTTCGAAGTATCTACAAGTACCTCTTCATAGCTATACGCTCTCTTAAATGAGGCAGGATTGCCCGTTCCTAAATCCGTGTAAAATGGATAGCCCCGTGTGGAAGCAGATGCTAGTAAAATCAGTCGCTGACAATAGCTTGGATAATTGGCGGCAAACTGTAGACAGACTGCTCCACCCGTGGACCAGCCAATCATATCAAAGGTTTGTAATTGCAAAGCATCCACAAATAATTTGACATCCTCACTAAAATCTCTGATAGACGAAATAGGCTGATGGTAGGAAGAACCACCAAAACCACGTAAATCAATCGCATAAATCGTAAATTTGTCATCTAAAGCATCCATTAGTAAGTCCCAATGCTTAGAGGAGGTCATATTCCCGTGAACCAGCACTAAAGGATGTACTCCACCCGAACGTTTTCGATAGGCCATCGTTTCCCCATTTGCTAACTGAACCGTTTTTAACATTCTATTTCCCCCTTATCCCCAACGTATTGTAATAGCACCCCATACATAGCCAATGCCTGCACTAACCAATGTAACAATATCGCCAGCCTGTATTCGATTTTGTTCTAAGGCAAGCTGTAAGGACAATATTTGATCAATCTGACCAATATGCCCATAGTCTTGTAAATAAATAGATTGCTCGGGCTGCAGACCAAGCTCCGTTAATATATAATCATGCGCCGACCTTTTCATATGCAGCATCGCTAAATAATGTAACTGCTCTTCAATATATCCACTTTTCGATAAAGAGCTACGAATGACCTTCAAAAAATTACTTAAAGATTTCTGCTCTAACCGTTCTTTCATGCCAATCGGGTCTAGAACATCCAACTGATATAAATGCTCTGTTAAATGAAAGGGTGTTAATGGCGTTTTGGTGCCACCAACAGGAACGACGACATCCTCAGAAAAGGTGCCATCTGTCATGATTTCCGCCTCTAAAAGCTGGTTTTTTGGATAGTTTTTTTGTAACAGCATAGCGCCTCCACCAGCAGCCAAATTATACATAAAGCGTGTTCGTGGATTGCTATAATTGATAAAATCAACATTGCGATAACCACCAGCGATGAGAATTGTGTTGATCGTGTCGTCGGAGGCCATTAAGCTTTTTGCGACCTTCAGCGCCATGATCGTCGTGCCACAACGTAATTGCACATCAAATGCCCATGCATTGACTGCACCAAGCTCTTCCTGCATTTTGATGGAGGCTGTCCATAAAGGATATTCCTTATGCTCCTCTCCCATATAAATAACAACATCAATATTTTTCGGCTCTATATGTGCTTTTTTCAGGGCATCCTGCGCTGCCCATATCCCCATTTGCACGGTATGATCATGCTCTCCAGGAATCGGTTTTTCATGAATGCCCATTTTTTGACGGATAATATCCTCTGGGATATTGGAAAGATCCGCAATTTCACTCGATGACATTCTGTTTTGTGGTAGATAAATACCTGTACTGACAATCCCTACTGTCATTCAAATCGCTCCTTTTCCTGCGGCAGGGCAACCTGTGTTTTTCTGTTCTTTACTTTTCCTCGCCATTTCCATATGAGCAAGCGAAGTGTACCAATAATGCCCTTTGGGAAAAAGATCACCGCAAAAATATAGAGAATGCCAAAGAAAATAATCCAACGTTCAAAAATAGGATAATCCCGTGCCAATCCAGATAATGTGTGCTGAGCATATTCAATGACCGCTGCCCCTAATAATGGTCCCAATAAAGTGCCGACTCCTCCTATAATCGTCATTAATAAGGCATCGAGTGTAATATCCATCGTCATTACACTTGTATTAACGAAGCGTAAGGATACGGCATATAAAGAACCTGCGAAGCTCGCAACAATGCCTGCCACAACGGAAGCAATGACTTTATAATGCAAGGTGTTAAAGCCTAATGATTTCGTCCGTTGTTCATTTTCACGAACAGCAATTAAAATTCGACCTGTTGGAGTATTAACGAAGCGATAAAGGGCTAAAAAGATTAAAACTAGGCTCCCTAGTACAAAAAAATAGAACGTCATACGATCTCTAAACATATCTGGTGCTCGAAATGTAAAGCCATCATTGCCGTAAGTAACCGTGCGCCATTTTTCAGCTAGTACTAGAAATAATCCTGAAAAGGCTAATGTCAGCATAGCAAAGAAATGACTTTTCAAACGAAGTGTCATTAGCCCTACTAAGAAGCTAACGAGTCCTGCTAACAGCATGCCAATCACGATGGACAGGACAAAAATAACCATAGTATTTTCCATCTGCTTGAGCATAACCGCTGTTGTATAGGCACCAATACCAAAAAACATGGCATGCCCAAACGACACGATTCCTGTATAACCTAGTAAAATATCATAGCTCATTGCTAGTATCCCAAAAATGAAAATTTGCGTTAATAAAATAAGTAATGTCCTTGAATCATTGACAAAAGGAAGGATGAAAAATATCGCGAATAATAGGGAAAATGCGATATGGCGTAAGGCAAATTTTGGCTTCATGATGTTCGCTCCTTTCGCAACGCAAACAGTCCTTGAGGGCGGAAGATTAATACAATCGCCATTAATATCATATTGACTGCTAGTGATAGCACAGGCACATAATAAGCCATAAAGCTACCTGCAAGTCCTACTAAAATAGCCGCCAGCAACGAGCCAGAAAAACTACCCATTCCACCAATGACTACTACAATAAAGCCTAAAATAGCGTATTCCATACCCATTTCTGCATAGATTACGCCTGAATAGGGAGCCATCAACATGCCACTTAGTGCTGCAAGTGCCGCACCAATCATGAAAACATATAAAAACACGCGTTTAATATGAATACCAAGCGCCTGCGCCATTTCCTTGTCTTGAACGCCTGCCCGAACAATTAAACCAATCTTCGTACGCTTCAGCATATATTGGAAAATCCCAAAAATCACAAATCCAATAACAATAATAAATAAACGATATTTGATGATAATAACGTCACCAATTTCCCAGCTACCAGCTAAGTAACTTGGTGTTTTCACGGCAACACCATTCGGGCCAAAGACAACTTTAATTAGCTCCTGCAAAACAAGCATCAAGCCTAACGTTATTAAGATTTGCTGAATATGATTGCCGTAAACAGGTGTGATAATTAATTTCTCTGTGATAAAACCTAGCAATGCCCCCGTTAAAATGGCACCCATAATCCCTACAATGAAACTTTCCGTATACATATAGGTGAAGATTCCCGCATAAGCCCCCCAAACAAATAACCCACCATGCGCGAAATTTAACACATCCATTAAGCCGAAAATTAACGTCAAGCCTGCCGCTAGTAAAAATATCAGCATGCCTGTTGCCAAGCCATTAATGATTAAATTGACGAACAGCTCCAATGATGGTCACCCCCTTTATCCAATTCCCAAATACTTGCGTTTTAGTTCTTCATTATCAATAAGCTCCTGCATATTGCCTGAATGTACAGTTCTGCCATCATCAATTAATGTATAAGTATCACCGATTCGGCTAGCCATCATAAAGTTTTGTTCCACAAGAACAATGGACGTTTTCTTTTTCATTTCCACAATGGCTTCCATCACCTTTTCTACGACTATTGGCGCTAGCCCTTTCGACGGTTCATCAATCAAAATTAACGGACTATCATTGATAAAAGCTCTTGCCATTGACAGCATTTGCTTTTGGCCCCCTGATAAATGGCCACCAGCCTTCTTCCAAAACTTCTTTAAGTCGGGAAAAAGCTCAAGCACATATTGTTGTCGCTCGAACGACGCTGTATCCTCCTTGCGCATCGCTACCTTCATATTCTCCTCCACCGATAAATCAGCAAAAATCCCTTGATTCTCTGGCACATAGCCTATCCCTAATTTAGCCACCTTGTAAGTGGGACTTTTTTTAATAGAGTGGGAGCGAAAGGCGATTTCTCCCTTTGTGGCGGGTGTTAAGCCCATAATCGTTTTCAGCGTAGTCGTTTTACCTGCACCATTCCGACCTAGCAATACTGTCACCTGCCCCTCCTTCGCTTCAAAATTGACGCCCTGTAAGATGTGATATTGGCCGATATGCGTATGAACCTCATTTAGTGTCAGTAAGGTGTTCATCGTACAATCCCCCCAAATATGCATGTTGTACGGTGTCATTATTCATGATTTCCTCAGGTGATCCGTCTGCTAATAATTGACCATTAAACAACACCATTATCGAATCCGATAAATCTAAAATCATATCCATTTTGTGTTCAATAAGCAAAATAGTTTTATTTCCTTGCTGTTTGATTGTGCGAATCACTTCTAAAATGGTTGGTACTTCCTCTAAAGACATGCCAGCAGTTGGTTCATCCAATAACAGAATTTCCGTATCTAACGCTAGCAGCATAGCAATCTCAAGCTTCCTTTTTTCCCCATGTGAAAGCATCGTTGTAAGGGCATCGCGTTTATTATCTAGTAACACAAGTGCTAATAGCTCTTCTGCTTTTTCAGTGATCGCCTTATAGCTTTTATAGTGCCGAAATAGCTGATAACGTACTTTCTCCTTAGATTGCACAGCTAAACGAACATTTTCTAAAACCGTTAAGTTTGGAAAAACATTCGTAATTTGAAAGGATCGACCTAAACCCATACGTGTTCTTTCAATGGCCGACTTTTGTGCCAATGATTGCCCCTTAAAATAAACATCACCCGCAGTTGGCTTTAATTCACCACTAATTAAATTAAAGAACGTTGTTTTACCCGCACCATTCGGTCCAATAATGGACTTCAGATGCTTTTCAGGCATTTGAAAATTGACACCATCCACCGCTGTATGCCCACCAAAACGGATTGTTAAATTATCAGTGTGTAATATAGGCTCCATCTCTACTCCCTTCCCTTCTACTAGATATGTAGAGAGACAGAATTTCTGCCTCCCATATGGCTAATTCATAACAGGTGGGGCTGTTTCCTCAGGACTCAGCTCACGAATAAGGACTGGTACTGGGTAATCCACACCTTCTTGATTTTCTAATCGAATGGAATACATAGATTGAAGCGCTTGGTGATCCTCTTCACGGAAGGTCATCGTGCCTTTCGGTGTCTCAAATGACATGCCCTCCATCACATCAATTAGCTTATTGGCATCGGCATCCCCATCCGATTTCTTTAATGCCTCTACAATCGAAATAGCTGCGGACATTCCCCCAGGTGTAAATAAATCCGGTACCTCATTGAAACGTTTTTGATGCTCCTCCACTAACCATTTATTCACATCATTTTGAGGTAACGTATGATAATACACAGAGAAGCCTTCCATACCAACTAATGGATTCATAAATTGAAGCGCAATAATATCAGGCGCACCCGTAGAAATTTTAATGCCTTTTTCTTGAATTTTAAGATCAGCAATTTGATTCCAAGGAGAATTTGCCCCTGCCCATACGACAAATAAATAATCTGGCTTAGCATCCATCACCTTTTGCAGATTCGACGTAAAGTCTGTTGCGGCTGGATCTGCATACTCCTCTAGCACAATCTCTGCTCCCAACTTCTCTGCAGCCGTCTTAAATGCATTCACACCATCCCAGCCAAATGAATAATCTGGTGCAAACGTTGCAATCCTCACACCATCTCCCGCAATAGCTGCCGCCGCAGCATACGCATCCTGTGATGAATTACGTCCTGTACGGAAAATATATTCATTAAATTCTGACCCTGTAATACTATCTGCTACCGCAGGCTCCACGACCATAATTTTTTCATACTCCTCTGCAAGTGGAAGGACAGCCAGCGTATCACCAGAGCTTGACGAGCCTACTAGAAAATCAACCTGATCATCCTCTAATAGCTTTGTGGCCTTTTGTACAGCCACCTCAGGCTTCGTCTCTGTATCCTCATAAATAATCTCAATTTTTTTCCCATTGACCTCCATCGAACCGCCAGTGGCATACTCTATCCCTAAATCAAATCCACGCTGCGTTTGTTTCCCATAAGACTCAAGTGCCCCTGTTAACGAAGCAAGCACCCCAATCCTAATCGTTCCCCCTTCGGCCGTAACAGCCTTCGTCTCACCATCAGAACTGTCTGCATCTGCAGCCTCTTCCTTCGTATCTTTTTCGCTACAAGCCACCAACAACACAGCTACCATCACTAAAAGAAACCAATACCATTGCTTCCTCATCCCATATCCCCCTTCAAATTCAACTCCTAAGAAAGCGCTTTCGTTGCTATGACCTCACTATATAAAAGACCAGTTACAAATTAGTTACAAAAAATGATCCGGCCAAGAGGGCCGGATCATTTTTCTGTCCCGAAAGTGAAGCATAGCGTAACGGCAGGGACAAAACGGGTTTTTATCTGCACGAAAAGTGCAGAGTATTTTCCTGTCCCGAAAGTGAAGTGAAACGGAACGGCAGGGACAAAACTGGTTTATCTGCACGAAAAGTGCAGAGTATTTTCCTGTCCCGAAAGTGAAGTGAAACGGAACGGCAGGGGCAACGTTTATCTGCACGAAAAGTGCAGAGTATTTTTCTGTCCCGAAAATGAAGCATAGCGTAACGACGGCAGTTCAAACCACACTCTTTGCCGTTCATTTACCAGAAAAGGATATCCCTTTTGCCGTCCATCATTTAGTCAGAAATATTCCAGAGAGAGGCTTCTAGAAATTGTATTTAGCAATCTTCGGACAACTCCAAAGATTACTTTTTATAATGACTACTTTATTCATGCAAAAAGACCCTTTCAAATGTAGAAAGAGTCTTATATAGAAAAATGTTGAAATTAACGTTTTGAGAACCGAGGTGTACAACGAACGCCACATTCTAAAATTCAAACCGATAAAAAAGAAGACAAAACGTTGAAAGTACAACATTTGTGTCTTCTATATGTTGGAGCTATTCATTCGATACTCCCGACTGCATACCGTAATTTCTAATGAGCATACCATTGGACTTCATCATCCCAAATTTCTCGTATAAAGGAACTAAGTCATCGTCACAGCATAGATCAATCATGTATATATATTGAAGCTCAATGAGCATTCTATTGATTAATTCCTTGCCAACACCTTTACTTTTATAGGCAGGAAGCACTTCAAGAAATGGTATATAGGCAGATAGAACTCCATCACTAATGGCTGTTATAAATCCAACTATTTGATTGGATTGTTCATCAAGAGCCATAACGACTTTGCTGCTATTTCCCAACAGCTTTAGGTGCGTTTGTGGGCTTGGTGGGTTCGGCCAATCGACAAAAAAGCCCTTTAACATATCAGATGAAATATCCTCTAGATTGTTTTTATATAGTAACAAATACTAGCTCCCCCATTCAGTTATCATATCCGATCGATAGTTTACTAGCCATTTGTTGACCACCAAACATCGATTTTGCTTGTAGGTACCTATTTTGACCATTCCTGTTTTAATACGCTATACAATAATGAATCTCGCCAAACACCATCCTTCATTAACAAGTTTTCGCGCAGAATCCCTTCTTTTGTCATTCCTATTTTTTCTAACACTTTGGATGAACCAATATTTCTTGGGTCGCATGTTGCATAGATGCGGTGGAGGTTTAATAGTTCAAAACCGAAATTTATAACTAATTTAGCACTTTCCGTAGCTATACCTTTTCCCCAGTAATCAGGGTTTACAATGTACCCAATTTCTCCAACCTTATTTGTAAAATCCCTCATCATGAGCTCTACCGCACCTATTAGCTTGTCTTGATAAATAATGGCAAACACATATCTTTCTCTTGGTATCAGCTTTGCCTCTTCCAGTACATCATGAATAAACTCTTTAGAATCCTCCTCTGTATTCGGCCCCCATATTTGATACTGACAGACAATTTCTTGTGAGGCATATTGATGAACATCTGCCCAGTCAGGTTCCATGAATTCTCGTAAAATAACCATGTCACTTGCTAGTATTAAGTCATTATTTTTAATCATTTTGATTATGCCTCCCTTGTTCTGTCTCTACTCGATCCAACCATTCACTCATTAAATTGGTAAACAATTCAGGTTGTTCAATTTGTAAATTATGACCAGCGCTATCTACTATTGCGAAGGATGCTCTAGGGTATTTTTTAAAAATCGTAAAGGCATCCTCATAGCCAACAACGGAATCCTGTCTGCCTAATAGAAAGAGGGATGGTTTAGCAAAGGACTGTTCATCCACAGCAAAAGAGAAGCCGTAACTGTGCAGAATTTTTTCTAAAAAGGCATGATCTGCTATACTACATCCTACTAGAATCTCTGTTGTATATCGCTTCCAATTATAAGCATCTAGAACAACTTGATTTGACTGAAAATCTTCTAGCTCCTGCTGGCTTAATGTTGATAAAAAGGCATGATCTGATGACACAACACAATGTTCTGGCACTGTACGATGCTCCTTCTCTGGAATAATAAGAGGACAAATAAAAGCAGCCCCTAAAAGCCGCGCCGCTGACGTTCGCATAATGCCGCGCGCTAAATAGCCCCCATAAGATTCACCTACTAGCAAGTAGGATTCATCGGGAATCATTGCTTGTATAAATTCATGGACCACTTCTAACATTTCATCTGAGTTCTGAATCGATGAATAGTTCGTAGTCTTTCCCATCCCAGGAAGGTCAAAATAGATACGTTTCCACCCCTCCTGCTCTAAAAAAATTGGCTCCATACACCCCTTCATTAACCGATGATCAGGTGTAAAACCGTGTAGCATAATAATAGGTATTCCTGTTCCGATTATTTCAAAGTAAATATTTGCTTTACTAGTCTGACAAAATGGCATTGTTGTACCTCCGAATATATGATCTAAAATAAAGATTTCTTTCTCGTTTGAATCATGAGCCCCCAACACTGTGCCAACATTCTCTACCCCATAATCAAATCATAAACAGCCATTGTTGATTCCATTGGAGTAGTGTTCAATTCCTGCTGTAATTGTTGGACGCATTTTTCATACCATTTCAAGGCTAGTGAACGGTTTTGAAGCTGGTAATGACTATACATAAGCAGACGATACCCTTCCTCCCATAACGGGTCCTCACGAAGCATCCGCTCTGCATAGCCAATAGTCTTTTTATACTGTTGCTGTCTTGTAGCGTTTTGGGCTAGGCGTTCAAGTACCTCAATATATAAATACTGTAGTTTTTCGCGATCCTGTGTCAGCCAGTCTAGTTGTTTTTTTTCCGCATATAATGCGTCCGTATAACTAGCTAGAGCTAGTTGTAGCCATTCATTGGACAGCTCTGGATCAAATTCCTCCATGCCTAAATGGAAGTAATAATGAAAGCGTTCTACGTCAATTTGAAGAAAAGAGATATGCTGTAATTGATACATATTATTTTTTCGCTGAATAAAAAGGCTATCCTGTCTGGCATGTCGTTGTGGTTCTAGTACTTTTAGTAAGGTATTCAAAACCACTTTAAAATCTCGATCCAAGGACTCAACGCTCCGTTCAGGCCATAATGCTTGAGCAATTTCTTCCTTCGGTGTAAAGCGATGACGATGACAATACAAATACACGAATAATTCCTTTGCCTTATCACGCTGCCACTCTTTATCTTCAAGCTTTCGTTGTCCTCTTATTAGGCTTACACTCCCGAAAAGTTGGAGCTGAATTTCGTCATGCGAGTAGCTCATACTATCTTCCGCCTGTAAAAATTGTCGCAACCCAACGATGGCTGCATGCTCTTCACTAAAGCATTGTTGACTGTATTGCAAAAGCTCATAAAAAATCATTTGATTGCTTGGGCCAAGGATCATTTTCTTTTGCAGAAAATAATGATAGCCATTTGTCATGCACAATTGGGCGAACTGTTGAAATGAAGATTGAAATTGTTCGATTGTCTTCTCTTGAAAGGCAATCACGGATTGATAAAATAAAACATGCATCAGCCCATTACGATCCCCACATTCTTGAAACAGTTGCTGGGCTTTTATTAATAACTCCTTCGCCTGTGCCGTTTCTTGCTGGGAAACATTGATTTTCACCTCTGCTATGAGAATTAGCGCCGTCATCCATGCATCTTGGACCTGTTCCGTTTCCTGTAAGCCAAGCGCTAAATATTTCTTAGCAGCTTCCATATCCCCTAGCATATGTTTGACGATGGCCAGTCCCATATATGGCTCTGCCTTAACCCGTGAGATGTTGATCGTATTCATTAATGTCAGTGCTTTTTCATAGGCATAACACGCCCCTTGATAATCGGGGTACTCCATTAATAACAAAGCATGAGCTTTTCGAATATAGCCAACAGCCTCAATGAAGACAGACTTTTCGCGTAAACCTCTTTGAATACCGTGCTGGGCCGCATACCAAGCATCCTTTCCTTCCCCTAACAATGTATAGACAAAAGCTGCTAACAATTCACTTTCACGATGAGTTGCGACGAGCTGAGGTGGTAATTCAAGCCGTTTTCCTAATAATTCCTTTGCCTCTTGCAACTGTCCTGTGCGCAGCAAGACACGTACATCGACATTGGCTCGTTGCACAACATCCTCTGGTAAAGCCACATCATCGATAAATAACTGCGCCCCCTTTGCCTTCCCTAAGTTTACTAAATTTTCAGCGTATTGACGTTGAAGCTCTACTAATTCCGTCTTCGGTAGGGGAGTATGTTTGGCGAGCTCTAAAGCTTTTTCTAAATGAGGTTCTGCCAATGCTGGTTGAATCGTGTCTAAATAGATATGGGCTAATCCCGCTTGTGCTTTTGTCACATAAACATCATCCCGCTGCTGCTGTGCAATGGTTGCACATTTTTCATAGGATTGCTTAGCTTTTTCATAAAAAGCACGGTAGCGATGGCATTCTCCCTCAAAATAATATAATTGATAAAACTTTGTTTTTTCTTGTACGGTAAAGCGATTGATTTTTTCTAATAACCATTCAAATTGACCAGCGAGAATTAGTAGCTCTGCATGGAGCTGTAAGAGCTCTCCGCAAAAATTGGGATCATTCGTTTTAAAGGCATGATAAAGGGCAGCTTGAACATTATGTTGTTCCACATAAAACAACGCTGCTTGTTGATGAAGGTCATTATATTGCTGCGGATACTGTTGCCATTTTATTTCTAAAAAACGACTAAACAACGCGTGGAATCGATAAATGCCATCAGTTGTAGCGGGCTGAATAAAGACGTGGCGTTGCGTGAATGGATTCAACATTTGTGCAAGTTCTGAGCCATAAAAATTCTCTAATAATTTTGCTGAAAAGTTTGGAAAAATCGCTAATTTTAAGATGATTTCTTGTTCAGTGGCTGTCATCGTACTATAAACTTCTTCCGACAAATAGCGGAAGAGATCATTTGTCGGGATGGTTAGCCAATGATCTAAAGGAGCATGATGCCATTGCTCTGCTAGTAAAGAAATGCTAATAGCCCAGCCTTCTGTCATGTCCAAAATCTTTGCGATTTCAGAGCTCGATAAATGCACATCTACATATTCTTCAAAAAATACAGCAATCTCCTCGTTTGAAAATGCTAGCTCCTTCTCTGTGATAACAAGTAATCTTTTTTGTAGCTTTAATTTCCTCGTAATATCCCAATTAGGTAATGTTCTAGAGGCGATAATGAAATGAACAGTTGGCGGCGCAAACTCAATGATTTTCTCCATTAAATAATTTATGTGAAATACATGATCGACGAGATGATAGTCATCTATAACAATTAGGAGCGGTTCATCGATGTTACATAAGCAATTGACAAACAGCTTATACCAGCGATTGAGCTCCTCCATTTTCGGAAAGCGAGATAATTGGTCCCATGTATCAAATGTCTGACCAAAATTAGGTACAACTCGTTGTACACTGAAAAAAAGATGCGTTAAAAAGGGTAAAATCGTATCATCTTCATCGGAAATACTGTACCATGAAAATCGTCGAGATTCGTGGTATAGAAATTGAGTGAGGGTGGTCGTCTTGCCATACCCTGCACCACTATGAATAAGTGTGCATGTATGCTGATGACATTTTTTTAATGTTCTCATTAGTGACGCTCGATTAATACAATGATTGGATGAATTTGGTGCTATACATTTGGATTGTATGATAATATCTGTCATGGAAACGATAACCTCCGTTTGTGTAAGGTTACAAAAATTCGGATTATTAAATTATTGACAGTTTACCATATTTTAATAGCTTTGATGGAAAGAAATAAAAAACCCGACTATCAAATAATGATAATCGGGCTTTTGTTCTATGATTATAGTAATTCTTTACGTAATTCTGCAGCTGATTTTGGTGAAAGCAGGCTGAATGGGATATCAAATACTGTTTTCGCCCCTTTATCACCAGTTTGGCTTAGACGGTGTGCTGCACGCGCATAAGCGACTAAAACACTAGACGTGAAGTTTGGATTACTTTCTAATTTTAATGAGAATTCAAGAATTTGTTTATCGTTTGCACCACTATCACCACTGCGAATCACAAAACCACCATGTGGCATACCTGTGTGGTTTGCTGTAAATTCTTCTTCAGTAATGAAGTTTACAGTTGTGTTATATTCATCGAAGTAGTTAGGCATTGTCACAATTTCTTGTTCAACTTTTGCCGCATCTGCGCCGTCTTCTAGTACAACCCAGCATTCACGAGCATGTTTCTCACGCGTTGTTAGCTCTGGATTTTCACCATTACGTACACGATCTACTGCTTCTTTAATAGGTAAAGTGTATTGTACAGCATTTTTAACGCCTTCGATACGACGAACCGCATCTGAGTGACCTTGACTTAGACCATCTCCCCAGAAAGTATACGTTGTACCAACTGGTAATACAGATTCACCTAATAGACGATTTAATGAGAATAAACCTGGATCCCAACCAACTGAGATGACAGATACTTTGCCAGACTTTTGAGCTGCTGCATCAACCGCATCGAAAAATTCAGGAATTTTCGCATGTGTATCGAAGCTATCAATTGTATTAAACCATTGAGCAAAATGTGGACCTTGCTCTGGTAAATCTGTTGCCGAACCCCCACATAAAATCATAACATCAATGTCATTTTGGAATTTTTCAGCGTCCTCTACTAAATATACGCTTGCATTGCTAGTTACGTTTACTGTTGAAGGGTCTCGACGTGTGAACACCGCTACGACTTCCATATCTGGATTTTGTGATATAGCATACTCCACACCACGACCTAAATTTCCATAACCTACAATACCTACTCGAATTGCACTCATTAAAATTCCTCCTCACGATTACGCGACTTTGTGAAAACCTTCACGTTAAATCTAACTACAATAATACTTCGTGTTAGAAAAATTCACAATAGTTTGAGTATGAGTTTTTTTGAAAGAATATATATCAGTTTTCTATGATTTTTATCCAATGATGGTATGAATGCGGTTACAAATTACTAAATATTCCAAGAACCTTTAAGTTTTCGTTAAAGTCTTGTAAATGACGGCTATTTTTCGAACCAGTCTTGTACAATAAATGTAACGACAAAAGGGGGCATGTTGAATGAAAAGTACTGGTTACTCATTAAGCACAACAACGGCACAAGGAGAACTACTTGCATTCCATATGACACAAAATTCTGTGGATCACAACAGTGAAGCGATTCAAACTGTAAGGAAACCGCTTGAAAGTTTTTCACCAAACAAACATTTATGTATCGGTGTTCTACCTTTTGACGTTATGGAAGACACCTTAGACAAATCCATCCAGAAAAACAGGGTTAATGAAATCGACTTTTATAATAGTGGTAAGGAAATTGCTCGCTGGCTCATTAAAAAAAGCGAATACAACAAATCTAGCCATGACTTCTTAACTTGAAGTCTGAAGAACAATATATTTTCATGCTCCTCCTATTTTTAATTCCCCCAACTATTGAATCTCCTGAGCCAATTGTGCGAGGCGTTCTTCATCAATAATATGGTAGCCCGTCTTGCGTTTCTCTAAAATCTTCTCCTCACAAAACTGTGCCAATACATATAATAAATGGCGATAGGAAACCCCTAAATACTCACAGATTTCTGTATGTTTTTCCTTATAGACGCCCTGATCAGCCGATAATTGAATAAATGCTGCTAAACGACTTTCAAAAGGATATGCCTGATTTTGTGTATATTTGGAGGTCATTTTTGTTGCCTTTTCCCCTAAAAATACGCAAAGTCGGCGTAAAAATAATACATCAGCAAGTAACTTTTCCTTACATGACTGAGTAATGGAGTAACAAATTGTCTTCGTTACTGTTTGAATTCCCTTTGTATATCTTGCCTCATTTAGTAATTCAATTTCTCCCATAAATAAAGGTCCCTCTAAATATTCGATAAGCGACACCTTGCCATTCTTATGCGTCATATAAAGCTTCGCCTTGCCCTCAATCATGTAATACAATGTTTCTGGGAAGGAGCCTTCCTGGAAAATCCATTCTCCTTTATTAAATTCACAAACTTCTAAATAGGGTTCAATATCAAATGAGAAAAAATCATGGATCGGATATTTTTCGAGATAATGGGTGCGATTTTCTGCTGTTAGAATATGCATTTTTTTACTCTCTCCTCTGAAAAATATGAGATATCTCACATTATTGTAACGATGAACGTGCTATTATTCAACATAGTTAAATGGAGGTACGGCAAATTTATGAATAATCAACGATGGCTTTCTCAAAATTTCTTTACATTTTTTATTACTTGGGGCATATTCTTACCCTACTGGACAGGGTGGCTTGTGGACGCTAAACATCTGACTGTGTCGCAGGCAAGCGTTGTAATGGGCTGTGGGTTACTCGCCCGTGCCACGTCTAATCTTTTCTTCTTCCCTACGCTTGCTAAATATGTAAACAATAAACGACTCATTACCATTTTAGCAGTCGGTTCTATTCTGACTGCATTGTTGTACATACCTAGTTCTGGCTTTAGTGCATTATTAGTTGTAACTATTTTATTTAGTATTTTTTACCCAGCACTGTTACCAGCTGTAGAAAGTAGTGCCGCAACGCTAGTCCAATATGGCAACATTCATTATGGTAAAAGCCGCTCCTATGGTTCCTTTGGCTTTGTTATTGCCGTATTAATTATTAGTATGCTAACAGGAGTATTCGGTAAAAATATTATCTTTTGGAGCATGATCATTGGTTTAATTGGCATGCTGCTTATGCAGCAATTCGCTACACCAAAGGAATTGCTTATTGTACCGACAAAAGAGCAACGTGCAAAATCATTGTCCATGAAAACACTATGGAATATTAAAGGCTTCCCTATTGTGTTATTCATTGTTATTTTATTGCAAGGGGCACATGCCTCCTATTATAGCTACGGTTATATTTACTTAGAAGACTTACATGTTGA
Organism: Lysinibacillus sp. GW247-5R2A; assembly: GCF_059424475.1. NCBI lineage: Bacteria > Bacillati > Bacillota > Bacilli > Caryophanales > Bacillaceae > Lysinibacillus > Lysinibacillus sp. GW247-5R2A. The sequence goes on from NZ_JBWKZL010000002.1 coordinate 248,850, forward strand.
TCCATTTTATATGGGCATGATTATTAATATCGCGGTTATTTGTGAAATTTTATACTTTATGAAGGCCGATACATTATTTACGAAATGGCGTTCTTCTTCTTTATTACTGTTAGCAGCTAGCGGGTCTTCTCTACGTTGGTTACTCATATTTATGTTCCCAAATGTTTGGGTATTTATTGCCTCTCAAACTTTGCATGCGTTATCCTTTGCTCTGGCACATTTTGCTTTTATCCGTTATCTAACGCAAACCCTACCAAAGGAGCAAATTCCAAACGCACAGGGTATATATTCTGCATTAGCGATGGGGTTAAGTACAGCCATCCTGACATTTTTGGGAGGCTATTTATACGAAATATCGCCCGGTTTATCCTTTGCAGCTATGTTAATTTGTACCGTTCCAGCCATCGCAATAGTGCTCATGACACGACGCAAATATCAATATTAATATGAAACGCAGGTGAGAATGACATCACCTGCGTTTTTCATTTCGGATAATAGGAAAATCCAGGATATTTCACCACAGGCCACTTTTCTTTTCTTAGCGCTTGGATTAGCTCCGGGCCAACGTGTAGATTACTTTGCACTAGTTCGGTTGGTGTTAGCGCCATCCATTGATTTAAGGAGACGTCCTGGAAACGGTCACTTTTAAACATTTCTAAAAACCATAAAGGCTCCGTACCCGTATTTTCAATATAGTGACCGGTCGCAAACGGCACATAGCCGACATCTCCTGCACGATAATCGAATGTTCGAGCAGTTCCATCCCCAGTGAATACCGTCATACGCCCTTTTCCTTGTAGATAATATTGCCATTCATCATTATTCGGATGCCAATGCAGCTCCCGCATTGCCCCAGGCTCAATTTCCACTAATGCTGCCGCAATATTTTTAGAAATTGGGAAATTGGTCGAATCAACAATGCGTACACTGCCACCTGGTGTTTTCAAGGGTGGCTGAGCTAATAAACGGTGCTTAAAGGTTTGTGGCACCTTACCATAAGGAGATTGAATTTTTTGCGAGTCAATCGATCCAGGAACAGTGTCTTGATAAATATAAACCTGTTCATTCGGAATATCGTCAAAAGCACTGATGGGTACACCAAAGTTCGCTGACAGCACTTCCTTTGGCGTATGAGCAAACCAATCTGAAATAGAAAGTGTATTAAGGTCAGAGAAATTCCCATCATCAAAGACTAATAAAAATTCACAGCCACCCGCTAATCCTTGTATGGAATGAGGAATTCCTGGTGGGAAATACCACAAATCCCCTGGACCTACATCCGCAATAAAGTTACAGCCATTTTGATCGACTGCCGTAATACGCGCATGCCCTAATAGCATATAAGACCACTCTGCCTGCTGATGCCAGTGTAGCTCACGTACGCCCCCCGGTGTCAAACTCATATTAACACCTGCCATTGTTGTCGCAATTGGTAATTCACGGACCGTAATTTCGCGCGACCAGCCCCCTTGATTCAAGGTCATATGCGTGTCTGAAAATGAAAATCGTAGGTTTGGAATCAAACCTGCATCTGTTGTCGGCGGCACCAGCATATCAGGATTTTCTAAATCTCGCATAATATCGCGTGGCCCTTTATCTATGCCTCCTGCCCCATCACTACGCATAGGCTGAGGCACCTGAAAATAACCTGACGACATATTTTCCAATTATTCACCTCTTTATGTTAGAAATCGAACTAAAATGCTATGATTCTCTAAAATGTATGGGTATACAGCTTGGATTATGCCCTTTACTTTCAGGGACGGTTTTCACCTAGCATTTCGTTTCACCTATTTTGAATTCTCCCCTTTCTTCTTGCAAACTGTGCAGCCATCATGTACGGTCGTTACAAAATATCCGTAGCCTCCATCACACATTCATGCAAAATATCTAAGCCTTCCTCCAATTCCTCGTAGGTTGCGTACGCATAGGATAACCGAATATGATGCTGATCCTGAAGATCGTAAATATAGCCTGGGTTAATTAAAACACGACGCTGTAATAGCTTGACAAAGAAATCCTTATCCACTACAGGCTTGTGGAACTTAAGCCAAATGTAAAAGCCCCCCATTGGCTTATGCCAGTCAGCCAGCCCACTAAATTTTTCTTGTAAAATTCGTTCCGTAAAATCAGCACGATTCTGTAATTGTTGACGTAAACGTATTAAATGTCTTTCATATTTTCCTGACCGCAGCCAATGCAACACAATCTCTTGTGAAATAGCACTGGAGCCATAGTCCGTTTGCATTTTTATATCCGCCAATCGTTCAATAACTGTCGTTGGTCCAATTAGCCAGCCAATGCGTAATCCAGGACTTAAGGTTTTCGAGACACTACCAATATAAAGAACCTGTCCACTACTATCCATTGCCTTTATCGGTGGTAATGGGTCCTCAAAAAGCAATTCATGGTAAACATCATCTTCAATTATAGGAATCCGTTCTGCTTGGCAAACCTCATAGAGCTGCTTTTTTTCCAAAGATGTCCATACATAGTTGGTTGGATTATGCAAGGTAGGAATGGCATAAAACACGGCTTGTTTTTTTCGCTTCCTTTGAGACAGCGTCTGAGCAAGCTGTTCATCACGTTGTATCCCAATCATTTGCATCCCAACCGATTGAAAAGGATGCACAGAATTCAAATAGGAGGTTGGTTCCTGAAAAACGATGGACCCTTGCTCTAATAAACCAACGGCAATTAGCTGTAAAGCTTGTAGTGCGCCAGAGACAATACAAACGTTCTGTGGCTCCGCTTCGATGCCCCGTTTTTGTACATAATCACAAATAGCTGCCCGGAGTTCGTCATTGCCCTGTGGTGATGAGTAGCCTAATGTTTTGGGCTGCAATGACAGCTCCCTTAGTGAAGCTTCAATTTCCTCTGTTGGTAACAGACTCGGTGCTAGTTCTCCTGTTCCTAATCGAATCACATCATCTCGCTGCTCATATTCGTTAATTAATTGGATCGTATGGTAATTTGGCTTATGCAGGCTCGTTTCAATATAGTTTTGCCAGTTTGGCTGTGTTTGTTGAAGGAGAGCATGCCAGGAATTGCGAGTGACATAAACTCCTGAGCCTACCGTTGCTTCAAGGATGCCCATCGCCTTTAATTCCTCTAAAGCCTGTTGAACTGTACTGCGATTCACGTCAAATTGCATGGCCAACTGTCTTTGAGTAGGTAGTTTGGTCCCTGCTGCCCAATCACCTCTTTCGACTTGTGCTGTTACCCATTGAACAATTTGTTGCTGTAACGTGCTGTCACTTTGTCTATTTGGCTGCCAGCTCACGGTCATCACCTTCCATTTAAAATTGGGTGGATAAAAAACCATCCAATTGGTCGTTTTCTTTTAGTTATATCATAGCTAAAATGAATAAGGAAAGGAGGGATTAATCGTTGGAAGCATTTTTTCATGGCATCATTTTAGCATTCGGTCTCATTTTGCCATTAGGCGTGCAAAATGTTTTTGTTTTTTCACAAGGTGCTACACAGCCAACTATATGGCGCGCTCTACCAGCAAGTGTGACAGCTGCTATTTGCGACACACTGCTAATTTTACTGGCGGTTTTTAGTCTATCATTAATCGTCCTACAATTTGAATGGTTACGTATTACCTTGATGTCGGTTGGGATATTGTTCTTACTTTATATGGGCTATACGATTTGGCGCTCTAGTCCAGCAACTGCCGATCAGAGTGAAGCACTTCCCGTAAAAAAACAAATTCTTTTCGCACTTTCTGTGTCACTTCTGAATCCACATGCCATATTAGATACGATTGGGGTCATTGGCACAAGTGCCTTAAAATATAGTGGTACAGAGCAAATCATCTTCACTACAGCATGTGTCCTCATTTCTTGGCTATGGTTTTTCGGACTTACTTTGACCGGAGCCTCTTTCCAAAAGCTTGATAGCTCTGGTAATCTGATGAGAATTTTTAATAAATGCTCAGCCGTTTTTATTTGGGCAACAGCTTGTTATCTCGCTTTTGGTTTCCTGTAACCTACATAGAAAATGCCCAGGATTTCTCCTGAGCATTTCTTTTATAAGGAGACAAAAACCATGAGCTTTTCATCAAAAAGCTCTGTTTCTGCCGATCTCCCCTCTGTCCATTCTTCGCTATAATGTATGGATTTGACTAATACATTGGCTTGTAATAACGCTTCATGCTGCTGGATGATAGAAAGTACCTTTTCACTACCGCAAAAGGCGATTGATATATATTGTTCAACAGGTAGCTGCCACTTTTTACGAGAATCTTGGATGAACCGAATTAATTCTCGCATTTGCCCCTCTTCTAGCAAACTCTCGGTTAATTGAACATTCATCAATACACGGCAAGTGCCATCCTCAGCTAAAATATAATGGTCTTTCACAATCGCTTCAGCGATAACATGGCTTGATAACAATGTTAGCTGCTGCCCTTCTAACATGATTGGTAATTCCGCATTTCGCTGTAGCTGTTCTTTCTCTTGATCCGTTAATGTCATCATATACGACTTTACTTGATTGACCCTTGAACCAAATGCAGCACCAGCTGTTTTAAAATTAAGCTTATATTGGATGCTTTCATACGCAGAGAAATCATGTGTCCATTTGCAAGCTTTCATGTTTAATTCCTCTTGAATTAGCTCGCAATAGCCTTGATAATCAGTCAGCTCTCCAGATACAGCAACAATAAGCTCGCTTAAAGGCTGTTTAACCTTCATCCCCTGACTATTACGAATACTCCTGCCAAGCTCTACAACTGTTAAAACTGTAGCCATTTCTTGTTCAAGCTGGCGATTTACTAGTTTTTCGTCGTAGATTGGATAATTTTCTATATGCACACTCTTGCCTGTTAATAGTCGGTAGATATCCTCTGTGATAAATGGTGTAAATGGTGCAAGTAATCGGCAAATGTTCGTTAAAACCTCATAAAGGGTACTAAATGCGCCCCGTTTATCCGCTGTCAGCCCATGTGCCCAAAATCTGGCACGTGATCGACGAATGTACCAATTACTTAGCTCCTCCATTAATTGTGCTATTTCCCTTGTTGCATGTGTAAATTGATATTCATCCATAGCAGTTGTCACAAGCTGGATTGTATGATGCAATCGGGACAATATCCACTGATCTAAAAGTGTTCGTGTACCAGTATTTGTAGCATCATACGTAAATTCATCAATGTTGGCATAGAGCTGATAAAATTTAAAGGTATTATCCAATGTATCCACTAGCTTTGATTTAGCATCGACCACAATCTTTTTGGAAAAACGCTTTGGATTCCAAGGCGAGCTATCAACTAAAAACGCCCAACGTAATGCATCTGCTCCATATTGCTCTATTAACTCTACAGGCTCTAAAGCATTGCCTTTACTTTTTGACATCTTTTGTCCATGTTCATCTAACACATGCCCTAATGATAAAACCTGTTTATAAGCTGGCTTTCCTGTGAATAGCGTCGATACCGCTAATAAGCTATAGAAAAAACCTCGAGTTTGGTCGATTCCCTCAATTACAACATCTGCTGGAAACTGATTGTGAAAAGTTTGAACATCCTCGAAAGGATAATGTTGCTGAGCAAAGGGCATTGAGCCGCTGTCAAACCATACATCAATTACCTCTGGTGTACGCGTCATATCCCCTTGACAAGTAGGACAAGTACAAACAATTTCATCAATAAATGGTTTATGAAGCTCGATTTGTTGATCGACATCTCCCTTAGCTAATTTTCTTAACGCTGCGATACTGTTGGGAGCCTCCTCATGCCCACAATCCTGACAAATCCAGACATTCAACGGTGTACCCCAATAGCGGTTACGGCTTATATTCCAATCCACTATATTTTCAAGAAAATGGCCAAATCGACCGTCCTTAATATGATTAGGATACCAAGTCACTTGCTGATTGTTTTGTAATAACTGCTCTTTTAAAGCGGTCATTTTGATAAACCAGCTGTCCGTTGCATAGTACAATAATGGAGAATCACAGCGCCAGCAATGGGGATAGCTATGCTCATATTTTTCTTTACTAAATAAGAGCTCCTTTTTCGCAAGCATTTTTATAATGTCCACATCACAATCTTTCACAAAGCGTCCGACTAGCTCTGGCACCTCTTCTGTGTAACAGCCTTTCAGATCCACTACATTGACAAAGGACAAGCCATGCTGTTGAACCGTTTTATAATCGTCCTCCCCATATGCTGGAGCAATATGCACAATCCCTGTACCGCTATTCTCCGTGACATAATCAGCCATCACGACTACATGACCTTGATGAACCGTCACATATGAAAATGGTGGTTGATACGACACACCAGCAAATTCCTGCCCAGTATGCTCACTTAAAATTTCCACAGCTTCAGTGAAAACCTTAGAAACCAATGATTTGGCTAGAATAAATACTTGATTCCCTTGCTTTACCCGTACATATTGTAGAGATGGATTCATCGCTAATGCCACATTGGCAGGTAGTGTCCATGGTGTTGTTGTCCAGCCTAAGAAATATTCATCACGATCAGCAAGCTTAAACATGGCTGTGGCAGATAAATCTTTCACATCCTTATAGCCCTGTGCTACCTCATGTGAGCTTAAGGATGTTTGACAACTCGGGCAATATGGTGAAACTCGATGCCCTTTATATAAAAGCTGTTCCTTATGAACATGGCTCAAAATATGCCACACTGATTCTATATAGTCATTACTTAATGTAAGATATGGATCATCCATATCCAGCCAATAACCAAGCTGTTCTGTAAAGGAACGCCATTTTTGTTCGTAGGTAAAAACACTATTTTTACACGCTTGAATAAAACTTTCCACTCCATAATTCTCAATCTCCTGCTTCCCTGAAATACCTAATGCCTTTTCTACTCCTAGTTCCACAGGTAAACCATGTGTATCCCAGCCTGCTTTTCGTTCAACTAAATAGCCTTGCATGGTTTTATAGCGGGCCACTACATCTTTAATCGTTCTACCAAAGGCATGCCCGACATGTGGTAAACCATTTGCTGTTGGTGGTCCCTCATAAAATACAAAGGGTTGCTGTCCAGCTCTATTTGTGACGGAAGCTAAAAATGTTCCCTCTTGCTCCCACAATGCCCGTATCCGTGTTTCTCGTTCAAGCATCGTTTCCTTCTTTTGTTCTGCTTTCATTTTATTTCCTCCTATACAATATTATTTTGTATAAAAGGCATACAAAAAACCCCGTCCCAAGGAAAGGGACGGGGTTAACCGCGAATACCACCCTAATTCTATTGACACCTTAGTCAATAGCACTCAGCAACGTACTATCATACGTGTTCTTTTTAACGGTAGACACCCGGGTTAGCTTACTAATTTCAGCTAACCTTCTCAGAGAGGATTTTCATGTAACACCTGCACACCGACTTCCACCAAATGTCGGCTCTCTGTAGAACAAAATGTAACATTACTTTTTCTCATCAACGAAGTTGTATGCTTTTATTGTCACTCATCTTATCAAATTACCAATTGTCTGTCAACGGTGGACAACCTTAATTTATTTCGTTTATACAAATGGCAATGCTTTGATGCAAAGATGCATATTGAGCTTGGTGATTCGTTTGAATAAAAAAACTCTTTAGCAAAGTTTTACTATTAAACCTGACAATATAAAAATTCGCTTCATCCAATTGGTCTTTTAATGTCGATAAGGTTGCTGGCAATTGCTGTATTAATTGGACGACTTCATTTTGTGCTAATCCTCGCTCCAACATCGTAAAAATGGGCACTAACAGCCTTTCATCCTCATCATGGATAAAGATATATGAGGCTGTAAATACATGGACCATAAGGCATATAATAGATCATCATAGGCAGTTTTCTTTATTTTAGGATTTTTCACAAGTTCATCCATCGCATCTGATACATGTGCCACACTATGCGCCCATCCCTTGCCAGGTACAAAGCCCCTTACATCCATCTCAGTTAACTTTATTTGACCTTCCTCTAATCTGTCCTGCGAAAAAAAATTGTCCTTCAGATCCCTTGCTAATATAAGCGCTACTAATAAAGTCGTGAAGGAACGAGTAAAAACCCCATCTGAATCCTCTTCCTCAATACCGTTCAGTAACAAATGATCCAAACAATAATGCCATAGTTTAGTCAAGCAACGATGATCCAGCAGTTTTTTCTAGTATCCATTCATACAAGCTACTATAAATATAAGTATCTCTTAGTTCACTATCGGTAGAGCCGATATGGGCTAGCATGGACTGTAAAAGCTGTTCTTGATTCACTTGTTCCCATGTTGTTTGACCTTGTTTTATGGAGCTTAGCTTCTCCTCTAAATCAACGGCAAACAATATATTCTGTATCAATTGTCAAACTCCCCTTTGTTCATTATTGTTTTGCTTTCACTGTAGAGCCCATCTAACTTCCAACCATCATAAAAACGGACATATGTAAATTCCTTTTACCAATTATCCAAACGCACTATTACCTTGCTACGCCAAGGTAAGGTGGAAGCAACTATTTTCCCCTTGCGAATCTCAGTTATATCATCCGCTACACTCTGAAGTGTGGAAGGTGCAATTGTGTGATGCATCAAATAATCCTGACGATCTGGACTTGACTCAATCTCCGTCATTACTTGCCGGTGAAAAGTTATTACCTGGTGATTCGCCTGAAATAGCGAATAGACTAGAGTACCACCAAATAGAATGATGAAGGACCCTACAATAAGTACAAATTTCTTCTTCAAACCTATGTAAAAAGCCCAATTCTTTTCTTTATTAAATAAATGAATATACATTGCAATACTTAAAGGCCACAAAAATAGTAACTGCCAACATAGGACTACCCAAAATAATTCTCCAAACGAAACAAAATATCGAATGCCTAAGTAATTGAAAATCCATAATGGCATGGACCAACGCCAAGTGGATTCTCCCTGTGGCTTACTTTTCAAATAAATGAGTAGGAGTGGCAGGCTTAGGAAAAAAGCAGTCGCATTATCCAATAGAGCAAATATCAACTCATCAAACCTTTCGCTAGAAAATTATTACAACTATTGTAATTGAATCCAGCAAAGAAGAAAAGCTTGGCAACAAACAAAAAAGAGCCTGCTATTTACAACAGACTCCCTTATTGAAAATTAATAGTCGATACTGCTTTGCCATTCGTCTCGCTATAGGGCACTTCCACTCGATCACCCTATCAAAACAGCAATGTCTCATGAAGCTTACATATTATCGTTAAGACCCGTAAATGGTGTGATCACCTTTTTTTCATTTGAAGATAATACGATATTCGTAGAGGGTGTACCATAGGGCATAGTCGCATCAATAAATTGCTCTAATGTTTCTACTGAATAGGTTGCTAGTTTAACAATATAGCTAATCTCCCCTGCTACACGATAACATTCAAGAACATCCGGGTGACTATTACAAAAAGCAGATAGGCTTTTACAATCGATGGATTTAAATAAAATAATCGCCTGAATGGTACGTTCCATTTTTTTGATGTTCACTTTAGCGTGATATCCTTCAATCACACCTTGTTCCTCGAGCTTTTTGACGCGTTCAATTACTGCAGGAGAAGATAAATGAACGGTAGCGGCTAATTCCTTCATCGAGATTTTTGCCTTTTGCTGTAACTGCTGTAAAATTTGAGTATCAATTTGATCCACCATTAATCACCTTTCTTAATCAAGTTTTTTCCGTATAATTCCTGTTTTTATAAGGAGATTTATCTAAAATACATTATACAGCTTCTGTTATTGGTTGGCTTCTTTAATTACAATAAAAGCATAAAGGAGGCAGAAACAAATGAAAAAAATAATGTTACTTTTAGCAAATGGCTTTGAGGCCGTGGAAGCAAGTGTTTTTACAGATGTACTTGGTTGGAATAAATGGGAGGGTGATGGATCAACAGAGGTTGTCACTGTAGGATTACATACACAGCTTCAATGCACATGGAATTTTAAGGTCGCTCCTGAAAAATTACTCCATAACATTGATTTAGCAGAATTTGATGCATTGGCTATCCCAGGTGGCTTTGAGGAAGCGGGCTTTTATGAGGATGCCTTTAGTGCGGAATTTCAAACGGTTGTCCGGCATTTTCATGAACAGCAAAAGCCAATTGCAACGATCTGTGTAGCTTCCTTAATATTGGGACATAGTGGTATACTCCGCAATCGTCAGGCAACAACCTATAACCATCCAACTAGTAAACGATTAGCACAGTTAGAAAGCTACGGTGCGATTATTGTCAACGAGCGAATTGTGCAAACAGATCATATTATTACTTCCTCCAACCCAGGAACAGCCTTTGATGTAGCCTTTCGCTTACTAGAAACACTAACATCTACCACAAATACAGCAAGGGTAAAAGACCTAATGGGTTTTCATTAATTAATAAAAAAAGTAGGCTACGCCATGTATTTGGCGTAGCCTACTTTTAAATTTACTATTATTTGCTAACTGGTGGTACTGTTTCAGGTGTGCTTAAATCGATTTCCTTCGCATTGTCTAGCACATCTTTTGGAATTGTAATTGTCGTCACAGCATTAAAATCATGATATTTGATAGTCATTTGCTGTTTTGTTTTAATCGTATTGCCTTCTACTTTCATGCTTAATGACATATCCATAGCAATCTCTTCAACATTAAATGTCTTTTTATTAATCACTAATTTGTAAGTAAGGCTATCAAAAGACATATTGCCTAATTGTCCATCCAAATCAGCATCCATTCCTAAATCCATGGCACCAATCTGCTGCTTCACCAACTCTGTGAATTTATCACCAGCACCTTTCAAGGTTAATTCATAACGGTCTGCTGTTTCCTTTAAAGTGAAATCCTCAGCAAATGATTGAAGCATCTCTAATTGTTCTGCTGCATCTGGCTGCATGCCTGTTTGACTGAGAACATCTTCAAATAATTGTTTCGGGAATTTTACCCAAGCCTTCTGGTCTGCCTCATACATATACATACCATCTTTAGCCGTCATATACATTTTAATTGGCAAATTAATCGCTTCACCGCTTGTTGGCTCTGTTAATGACATCGTACCTTCTGCAAAGAATTGCATCGGTTCTGTAACAATCTCCATCTTCATATTGCCTTTAGAATCCATTTTCATGGTTTCCTGACCATCTTTTGCTTCTACTGACTGCGATATTGTCATTGTAGCCTTCATGCTTTTTAAATCTTTTTGCTTAGCTAATGCTTTCGTGAACACTTCTTCTAGTAAAGCATGATCGTTTGCTTCAGGCTTTTCTTCCGTTACCGGCTCCTTATCTTCCCCAGTTGAAGGCTGTTCTAAGCCTAAGGCGTTAACAATAAATGTCGCTAACTGACCACGCGTTACATTTTTATCCACCCCGAATTCTGTTGCCGTCACGCCCTTCGCAATTCCTGCTTCATGCAATGCCGTTACAGCATCTGCAAATGGACTAGTTTGAGGTACATCCGTAAATGGACTTTTTCCTTCTGCTTTTAAGCCTGTTGCCTGTGCCACCATAACCGCCATCTGTCCACGCGTAATCGTCTCATCAGGTCTGAAAGTATCATCCTCATAACCATTTACAACACCTAAATTAACCAATGTAACAATCGCCTTATAGTATGGACTAGTTGAATCGACATCCTTGAAATTCGGATTTTCAACATCCGTTGTTGTAAGATCGAAAGCCCCTGCAATCATCTTCACTGCTTGTCCGCGTGTTACATCCTGTGTTGGTTTAAATGTTCCATCAGGAAAACCATTTATTATATCAGCTGCATATAATGTTGAAATACTTTTATAATGTGCATAATCTTCACTTACATCTTTAAATGGACTTGCTGCCGATGCAGGTACAACAGCAACAGCCGTAATGGCCACCGCCGAAGTTGCCGCCATAAAAAACTTACTTTTTTTCTTTATCATAATCATTCTTCCCCCATTTATGTAAAATTTTAAAGGCTTACCTTTAATTTTATATAAACATTTGGGAAAATGCTATGTATTTGGAAATTTTCAAGCTTATTGGTTTTTCCTCTTTGTCACATTTAGGGCTTTATCCGTCACTTCTGTGTGGCTATCCGTCACTTTTGCCCCGCTATCCGTCACTTTCTGTGCTTTATCCGTCACTTCTGCCCCGCTATCCGTCACTTTCTCCGTTCTATCCGTCACTTTGGCTGTTCTCTCATTTTCTCTCCATTATTTTATGAGGATTTTTATCCCCGCGATTTCTGTCTGGCTTTATCCGTCACTTTGACTGTTCTCTCCTTTTCTCTCCATTATTTTATGAGGATTTTTATCCTCGGGATTTCTGTCTGGCTCTATCCGTCACTTCTGCCTTGCTATCCGTCACTTTGGCTGTTCTCTCATTTTCCCACCATTATTTTATGAGGATTTTTATCCCCGCGATTACTGTCTGGCTTTATCCGTCACTTCTGCCCCGCTATCCGTCACTTTCTCCGCTTTATCCATCACTTTTGCCCCGCTATCCGTCACTTTCTGTGTTTTATCCGTCACTTTCTCCGTTCTATCCGTCACTTTGCTGTTCTCTCCATAACTTCATAAGGATTTCAAGAGCAAACAAAAAAGCCGACCTCCTAAGAGATCGGCTTGTGAATGTTATGATTACTCAGCAGCTTTTGCGCGTAGAACCATTTGTAGGATACCACCATGACGGTAGTAGTCTACTTCTACTTCTGAGTCGAAACGAGCTAAAGCTTGGAAAGTTTTAACTGTGCCGTCTTCAGATTTAGCAGTTACTGTTAAGATTTCACGTGGTTTCACGTTATCAGTAATGTTTACAGAGATTTCTTCTTTACCAGTTAAGCCTAGAGTTTCAGCAGATTCACCTGGCATGAATTGAAGTGGAAGAACACCCATCATTACTAAGTTAGAACGGTGGATACGCTCGTAAGATTGTGCGATAACAGTTTTCACGCCAAGTAGGAATGTACCTTTCGCAGCCCAGTCACGAGAAGAACCCATACCGTAGTCGTTACCAGCAAGTACGACTAAGCCAGTACCTTGCTCTTGGTATTTCATACATGCGTCATAGATGTACTCTACGTCGCCTGTTGGCCAGTAAGTAGTGAATCCACCTTCTGTACCTGGAGCAACTTGGTTACGGATACGGATGTTTGCAAATGTACCACGCATCATTACTTCGTGGTTACCACGACGAGAACCGTAAGAGTTGAAGTCACGGATAGCAACACCGTTTTCAATTAAATATTTACCTGCAGGTGTATCTTTACCGATGGCACCAGCTGGAGAAATATGGTCAGTTGTGATTGAGTCACCGAACTTCGCCATAATGCGTAAGCCGTCTAAGCCTTTGATAGCTTCTGGTTCTTTTGCAAGACCTTGGAAGAATGGTGGGTTTTGAATGTAAGTTGATTTATCATCAAATGTATATAGAGACTCAGTTGATGTTTCAATTGCATTCCATTTTTCGTTCGCTGTGAATACAGTTTCGTATTCTTTTTGGAATAATTCACGGTTAACTACAGTACCTAATACTGCGTTAACTTCTTCAGTTGAAGGCCAGATATCAGCGAAGAATACTTCGTTGCCATCTTTGTCTTTACCGAATGAATCTTTTTGTAGGTCAACATCCACTGTACCAGCAAGTGCATAAGCAACAACAAGTGGTGGAGAAGCTAAGTAGTTAGCTTTTACAAGTGGGTGTACACGACCTTCGAAGTTACGGTTACCAGAAAGAACTGATGTTACGAATAAGTCATTTTCTTTAATGGCATCTTCGATTTCAGGTAATAATGGACCTGAGTTACCGATACATGTTGTACAACCGTAACCTACAGTATTGAAACCGATTTGGTCAAGGTATGTTTGTAAACCTGAATCTTCAAGGTAACCAGTTACAACTTTAGAACCTGGCGCTAAAGAAGTTTTAACCCATTTAGGTACTGTTAGACCTTTTTCTACAGCTTTTTTCGCTACTAAGCCCGCAGCAATTAATACGTATGGGTTAGATGTATTTGTACAAGAAGTGATCGCAGCGATTGCAACAGCACCTGTTGGAATTTCTACATCGCCTTCAGCGAATTTTGCTACAGATGTTTTTGCGAATTCATCTTCTGTTAAACCAAAACCTTGTGTACCTTGTGGTGCCACTACTGCTTCTTTGTAACGAGAACGCATTTGAGATAGTGGAATTAAGTCTTGCGGACGTTTTGGACCAGAAAGGTTTGGTTCGATTTCAGCTAAGTTTACTTCTAATACGTCAGTGTAAACTGGCTCTAAAGTTGGATCGAAGAACATGTGGTTAGACTTTAAGTAAGATTCTACAACCGCGATGTGCTCTTCGTCACGACCAGTTAAACGCATGTAGTTTAATGATTCTTCGTCAATTGCGAAGTAACCACATGTAGCACCATATTCAGGAGCCATGTTAGAGATTGTCGCACGGTCAGCTAGTGGTAATTTAGATACGCCAGGTCCGAAGAACTCAACGAATTTACCAACTACGCCACGTTGACGTAATACTTGTGTTACTTTTAATGCTAAGTCAGTAGCAGTAGTTCCGTTTGGAAGGTCGCCCACTAATTTAACACCGATAACTTCTGGAATTGGGAAGTATGAAGGTTGACCAAGCATACCTGCTTCAGCTTCGATACCACCTACGCCCCATCCAAGAACGCCAATACCGTTGATCATTGTTGTATGAGAGTCAGTACCTACTACTGAATCTGGGAATGTTTCGAATGTGCCGTCAGCATTTTCGTTTACGTGTACAACTGGAGCTAAGTACTCTAAGTTTACTTGGTGAACGATACCTGTTGCTGGTGGTACAGCACGGAAGTTATTGTAAGCAGTTTGAGCCCATTTTAAGAAGTTATAACGCTCAGCGTTACGTTCAAATTCTAGGTCCATGTTTGCTTGTAGTGCAGCTGCATTACCGTATTTGTCAACTTGTACTGAGTGGTCAATTACAAGGTCAACTGGAATAGCAGGGTTGATTTTGCTTGGGTCGCCGCCCATTTCCTTCATTGCTGAACGAAGAGATGCAAGGTCAACAACTACTGGTACACCAGTAAAGTCTTGTAATACAACGCGAGAAGGCTTGAATGGTACTTCTGCTTCTGGATCAGCACCATTGCCCCATTTTGCTAATTCGTTTACGTGCTCTTCTTTAATTACATATGCATCGTATTGACGTAAAACAGATTCTAATAAAACTTTAATTGAGTAAGGAAGGTTTGAAACTTTTGCAACGCCAGCTTTTTCAATCGCAGCTAAATCATAGTAATTGTAAGTTTTACCATTTACTTCGAATGATGCGCGGCTGTTGTGTAAATTACCTTGTGCCATTTGCGGATCCCCCTAAATATATCTTTTTGAAAAGGCTTTATAAAAGTGTAGCATCTTTTCTCCAATACCCATGATAACGTATTTATATTCATAAGTAAATTACATTAATATTATCTTTTTTGATAAGCATAACTTATGACCTTGGTTTCTATCCTGATGTTTTTAATTTTTTGATGTGCATAATAAAAAGGGTTTGTTTTTATAAGGGTTTCTATACCTATCTAACTAAGTGTATTTTAACTGAGGGACTTTTTGGGGGTACTCGTAGTTTTTTTAAAAAAGGTACCCAGATAAATGATAATAAAAAAAGTTTGGACAGGAACTATTTTATTCTATAGAAGAAAAAATTTTATTTACAGTAACTTTTACTTATGGATTATTATTAACCCATTTATAATTGAAAATTAAACATCATTAATACTAGTCACTCGATTGCCTGTTGATTATTCAAATGACTAATTAATAATTTTTCAACCTGAGTTTTCAAAGCCATATTAGCATATCTGATTACCACATCATTACCAGCTATAGCTATATGAACGTCACTAATGATTGAACTGCCATTTTTAGAATTAAAGATTTATGAAATAGTCGCCTTTGCTCAGGATTCAACATACAACTCCAACCTCTCAATAAGAACTTTCGTTTGCTTTTTATAGTACGAGTGTTTATATTTTGGGAAGTATTTTTCTGTGGAAATAATTACATATATGAAATAGAGCAATACATTGTTAAGATATTATAGCTCAACATTCTATGCGAAATTCCCAAAATTGATATTGAGGTGATTTTTACATGACGTTCGCATCGTTTGGACTATTATGTATACCCATTTTTTATCTTTATCAAATTATCTTTTACTTCTTTTTCAGAAAAAAAGAACCTAAAGAATCCACCTTAAAGTATTACAAATTTACCTGCGTGACCAATTTCTTGATTTTAAGTGCGACTAGTCCATTAGGGCTTTTTATCGGTGTTATGGCAACTGATAGCGGAGAAATCCCTATGGTTTCATTCATTTTAGGATTTTTATTCATCACTGGTTTACCATTACTTTTCTTCATTTGGTCACTTAAAGATTTTCTGGTTTTACATAAAGAAGTAAAATAGGCAGTAAATAAAAACATAAAAATGCCCATTATCAATTTAGAAAATGGGCATTTATTTACATTATCAAATTGTTTTAGCCATTGTTATATTCGTAATTTCATAACCCATTTTTTCATATAACCCACGAGCTATTTTATTATGACCAAAAACATTTAAACCAATTTTATTCATACCTAACTGTTTAGCAATAATTTCAGCTTCTTTCATTGCTTTCTTGCCATACCCTTGCCCTTGATATTGTTCAAAAATCACAAAATCATAAATAAAACCTTCATTAGGGGCTTTTTGCGAAATCCAAATCATTCCAACTAAAATATCGTCATGAAAGATAGACGATAAATGATTATTTTCGGTCTTCTCACCATTGGGTAGTAGTCGTTCAAATGATTCCCTCGACAAGTCAATCGCTTCATCTTCACTCCAATTTCCGGAAGCAATTTTGTCTTTTGCATAGTCTTCAATTGCATAACTAATATATTGTTTGAACTCTTCGTGGTTCATAGGTTTTAAAGAAATCACTTTATTTCCCTCCTAATCTATCCTTTAATCTTAACATTTTTTCAAAATTTCTCATAATTACATTTAAAATTAATTTCTAATTATTAAATGTTACGCTGTGCAATGATAATCTTTAAACCTTCGGCTGTAATTTTCCGTCAGCAGCAAATGACGAATTGCACCAAGTGGTTCTCTTCTATTGTGCGATAGTTGAAAGTAAAATTGGTGCTTGTTTAAAAGATTGAGTTAAGTTCATCACCACGAAAAACACCTGAGGTTAACACTTGAGATAACTGGATCGTTGCATTACTTGCTTCAACAGTGCTCGCCCTCGCAATACCAAATTGCTTTTGTACAAGTTCAGTAAATTCTACTACCTCACTCAAGTTACTAAATGAATCGCGAGCATTAGTACCAATTCTTGAAAGAAGTATCTTTAGATGACGAGAATGACCGTTGTGCAGCATCATGATTAAGTTGTTGAGCAAGCTCTATGTCACTCATGTCAAGAAGCACGAAATCTACATTAGCCAATTGATTGTAAAAAATGCCGCTAAGTTTGTCGTATACGATCACCTTACCCTTTTCGTTTTAATTAAAAAGAACTCACAATGATGTGAGCTCTAGTCTTATAACATTTCCTGTAAAGCCCCGAATTCCTCCGGCATATCCCAATCCTAGAATGTAAAGTCGATGGAATCCTCTAGGTGCTCTGCATCTAATGCAGTAATGATGCCACCATCCATATTACAATTCATTAGGATTGTAGTTTGAAGACCAACTAACGCTGATTTATTTATAACGCCTCAATAACTTACGGAAAATAGATGTATTGAATTAGAATGTGGCACTTCCTGAATACTCTGCACCTGTTGATCTATTCCTTTTCGCTACACGGCCCGTAATAGGGACTTGTGTTTTGGTTTTGTCCATACGTACCTCTAGGAGTGATTTTTGTTTGAAGTCCTTCAATATCTACTTTCTTCAGTTCTTCAAGCTGACTACATTGTGGCAGTCACAAAAGAATCGCCTTCTAATAAAGCCGTTTTACATTTTGATTCAGGACATTTGGAGTTATAATTCCAATAATATAGATTGTTAAGGATTTGATTGTTAATTTTCCTGTTTTAGACTGATATATAATGATCCATTTGTTTGAACTTGTGCAAAATACACATCTTTTATGTTCTGGACACTTTGCTTTTTTAACTTCTTAATAAGCCAGTCTTCTGTTAATTCAAGTTCCACTAAATTTTCGACAATAAGCTGACCATCTGAGATGACCTCTGTTGGTAAATATGTTGGTGGTGTAACGTCTGCTTTGACATCTTGCTTTGTAGCTGATTGAACTGATGTTTTAAGTAAAACACTAAGCTTTCCATCTGTTTCAAGTATGG
Organism: Lysinibacillus sp. GW247-5R2A; assembly: GCF_059424475.1. Lineage (NCBI taxonomy): Bacteria > Bacillati > Bacillota > Bacilli > Caryophanales > Bacillaceae > Lysinibacillus > Lysinibacillus sp. GW247-5R2A. The sequence goes on from NZ_JBWKZL010000002.1 coordinate 267,124, forward strand.
CGTATTGTATGTCCTGTACAGAAAAAATAGCTTGCTCCCTTAACATCATTGTAAGTTCGTCCATATGCAAACGATTTTTCTTTAAAGCAGATTCTAAAATTAGACCATTTTGAATGACAATAGTCGGTTTATCATCAAAGAGTACACGTGCTTTTTTAGATTTTAATGTAATAATGGTCACTATAAATGTTAAAAAACACCACCATATTAATGATATTAATCCATCTAAAAAGGGGGTTTCGGCAACTGCAGCGATTTGAGATGCAATAGAACCAATGGAAATCCCTGTTATATAATGAAAAAATGTGAGTTGACCAAGTTGTTTCTTCCCAAGGAGCCTAGCCAATATCAGTAGGGCTAAAAAGGATAATATGGTTCTAAGTGTCATTTCCCAAAAATTTAATGCAAAAAAATGGTCCATACTTTATTCAACTCCTTACATCTCTGTTGACTATTAGAATGGACATGAAACTTTTTCTTATGCTTTTTTTGAGATAATTAGTATTTTGTACTTGCTATCAATTGAATTCTACCCTTTTGTCATCTTGTTATGTTAAATATAAAATGAACACTTACTTGCTTATATAGTTTAACATGTCCCACAATCTTAAAAAGCAGTCAACACTCACTATTATTATATAGCCATAGTTATTTTTAATGTAATCGTGGATATTTTTGTCTATACAACTGCCTACAAACCCTCTAAAATAAGTAGTAATTTGAAGGCATGGGAGATTACTATTAATTATCGATGATGAATGACGATGCAATAACAAATAAGAAAGCGATAGATTATGCTCAACAAAATACAGTTGAATTAATTAGAGTATTAAATAGGTGTAGAGGATTTAAGCAATATCCACATCAATTGGCAAGCTAACTTTATAGATGCATATGATAACATCAATCCTGAATCTGCTATGACTGTCCTGCTCAAAAAAGGAGATTTTGCTAAGATCGATGTAGCTAATTTTAAAGCGTCTGACTTAAAAGAGAAAGCTACCTATTATCATGCTACATAATGATTTGAAGTAAAATATAAATAACACGAAAAGTCACTCACATTAAAATTTGAGTGAATTTTCGTATATAAGCCCTAAAATTCTGCCACTAATGTAGAGCCGCCCTCTTCCCCTGCTTGCGGAAAGGGGCTGCCTTTTTTTGATGGCAAAGTGTTCAAACAACACAAGGGAACGATTGAGCGTATTGTAGTTATTAAAAAAATGACAAAAGCCATCGAGTATCAAATTCTCGGTAACTTTTGTCAATAGGCTGAAATAACACTTATATAAATATTATTTACATTATTTCTTCTTATTCACATCATCCGGATAAACAATCGTATTATATACTTCTCCACTTGATGCATCTTTATAAATTACTGTGACTTTATAATTATCAACGTCTGCCCCATTAAATAATTGATAGTACATACCCGTTAAAGCAAGCCCGACTGCTGCCATTGTATCAAGACTTCTTTCAAACTCTTCTTTGTTTACAGATAGAGTGAATTCTGAAAAGGTTTTGTTATATGTAATATCTTTGACAAATTTGAAATCATCACTAGTTTTAATTTCATCTACATTTGCTAAAATACCTTCTTTTAAACCTTTCATCATTTCTTCGTGCTCTGGTTTAGCCATTTTATAAGTTAAAGAACCATCATCATTCTTAATGACTTCTTTAATTCCACTATTTTTCGCATTAGAAATAACAGAATCGATGTCCTGTCCTTCGAAAAATAAAGCAGGAATGGTTACTTCCACGTCCCCACCTTTTTCTTGATCCTCACTACATGCAGCCATTAAAGCACCTAGTAATAAAAGTAATGGTAACATCCATTTTCTAGCCATTAAATCTCCTCCTCATACACAAATATACAGAAGATGAAGGGATTTCACTATAACTATTACAAAAAAACATTTATTAAGATAGAAACACTTTTCATCGATCACTATTATCTGTGTACAAACCAGTTAGATTCTTTCGACTTTTCATTCAAAATGACCATTCGTTAATAAATAGTAAAATCATATATTCAACGTATCTTTCTTTAATTTTAGAAAATGGCACTGATAACAATGTTATTTTAAGAATTAATACAGCTTTATTTAACTCATTGAGAAATTCTGGTGTTCGTGAATGTATTCCTCAGAATTTCATTAATTAAGAATGCTATAAAAAACAAGTAATCAATTATTGATTAAAGATCCTGTGTTAATGGCAGGATCTTTTCTTATTCAACAATCAGGCCATATAAATGAACACCACTTTTAAAAGAACTGGATATTTATGTTAACATATAGGTGAGATTGTGAAGAATTACACTTTAACTAACGGCGCAGTTTAGTTGAACAACCATATAGGTTTTTATGGTAAAACAGTAGACGGTAGGTGCATATTCATCTTTACAGGAAAGTGGGATGGGCTATCGTTTAGTTAGGAGGTAGTGATTTTGGGGTATTTGATTGGTTGGGGTATTTTGATTTTGTTAGTTGCAGGAATTTTATTTTGGTCAGCTGTGTTACCGAAGATTACAAGTAAAAGATTATCATTTATTATGATTAGTCTGGGATTCAATGTAATCTCAATCCCAATGTCCATATTTGTAGGTGGAATGGCCACAGCTTCTCCGACCAGTACTATGAATGATTTTTGGATAGGGTTTCTCATAGCCCAGGCAACATCACTTTTAGTACTAATAATTGCAATCTTAAAATGGATTATAATTGACATAAGAAGAATAAAGAAGCGTGTGAACAGTAATAATTAATTAAGAGTAAAAATACAAGTTTGAGAAGAAATCTACTTAAACTATAGGGTGCTTTCCTTGAAGATCAAAGAGCTGTTTTTGACAGCTCTTTTTTCTTATTGTAATTACGAGGCAGTATAGTTCAACAATTTGCTATTTTAAACATCCCACACATATCGCTATGTTGAATGAATACCTGAAAGATATTGTTCAGCAGTTTGTAACTATGCCGTAAATTTCAAGTCTAACTTATAAAACAAATTGTATATAGACAAACATTGATTTACAAAAGCACCCTCAATAGTTGGAGAAAGAGTGAGAATTGGTTAAGTGAATCGAGTTGACGTGTTTCCTCTATCCACGTCTTTAAACAATCATAAATCCATTCAAATGTTGACTTAGGAGTTGTCGAATGTTGGAACTCCTATTTTGATATTGCAGATAATATAACAATATGGGGAATCAACTAAATACCACAAAGTTATTTGCTGAACAGTACAAGAATACTGTTCAGCAGAAAAAAACAAAAAGGATGATATTTTGGTAACCAATTTTACTCAACTAAATGGCGCAATTCATAATAAAGAATGCGTCTTTTTTCCATGAGTGGGCCAGGTTGTTTAATAACATTTTTTATAATTGAATATTCATGATAACTTTTTTTATCAAGATTTCATTTGGAAAATTACAAAAAGGAGTTGTTGTTTAAACTATTTTGACATATTGTCTTCCGTTAAAGCTAGAACTTCCCTTGCTGCTTCAATGAAAGATAATATAATCGGTGAAAGCCACTTGTCTTTATGCCATGCCATATGTGTATACACTTCCAAGTTTTGAAATTGCCAAGGAAGAGCAACAAGTTCGCCACGTTCAACTTCGACTGCAGTTACTATTTCAGGAAGAAAGGCAATACCGATTCCCGAAATTGCGCATTTTTTAATGGCTTCTGCACTTTGAAACTCTAATGATGAAATACTATCAATGTCCCCCTTCTTAAACGTTCGGTCAAACATTGTTCGATAGGGACAACCCTTTTCGTTAATCAAGAACACCTCTCCGTGAAAATCGTCAAGCTGTAATGCTGTTTGTTTAGTAAGTGGATGATCTGGAGCAACAAAAAAGCGAAAAGTTTCTTCTGTCAATGGCTCTACTGCAAGTCCCGTTGATTGAATGGGTTCGTCGAGTATAAAGGTGACATCCGAGGTTCCCTCAAAGAGTGTTTGTTTGAGTTGTTGATTTGGAACCGAGCGAAAGATAAGACGAACACCAGGATGCCGCGAACGAAAAAGCTTAAAGATATCTGGAAGTCGATAGGCACAAACAACTTCGTTAGCACTAATCGTTAAGGTGCCACTTAGAATTTCATTGTCATGAACGACACTCCGAGCTTCGTCCAATTTGTTTAGAACCTCTTGGACGTGAGTTAAAAAACGTTTACCCGCAGTTGTGAGAACAAGATGCTTTCCCAAACGATCAAAGAGACGAACATCTAGTTCTTCCTCCAATGCTTTTATTTGCATCGTAACATTAGAGGGTACGTAGTTTAGTGCTTCAGCAGCTCTACTGAAATTTAATGTTGTTGCCACTGTGTTGAACGTTTTCAGCTGGCGCAATTCCACCAATAATTCCCCCTTTTGACCTTCAATATTATTGAACACTACTTTTAATTTCCTTCACTTTCATTGAAAGTAACACGACTTTATACTAAATACAAGAAATACATTCTAAAATGTTTGTGTTTCATTTAAAAAGGAGTGACAATTCAATGGATAATTATGAGATTTTCAATTTAGGTGATGTAACCTTACAATCGGGAGTGACGTTACCAAGCGCTTTTCTTGCTTATAAGACTTATGGGAAGTTGAATGAAACTAAAGATAATGTTGTCATTTATCCAACTGCTTTTGGCGACCAGCATGTTAATAATGAATGGTTGATTGGAGACGGCATGGCACTAGATCCACAAAAATATTTCATTATCGTACCGAATCTAATAGGGAACGGTTTATCTTCTTCTCCAAGCAATACACCTGCACCGTTCGATAAAGCTAATTTTCCGCAGGTAACCATCTATGACAACGTTCAGTTGCAGTATCGACTTGTGACCGAAAAATTCGGCATTCAGAAAATCGCTCTTGTAGTTGGATGGTCAATGGGTGGTCTTCAATCTTTCCAATGGGCAGCCAGTTATCCTTACATGGTGGATCGAATTGCCTCTTTCTGCGGAAATGCAAAGACTTGGCCGCAAACCTATGTGGTTCTGGATGGACTGAAGGCTGCACTCATGGCCTCAGTCGGCTCAGACTCTACTAAAATAAACCAGTTAACTTCTAAAGATATGCGTGCAGTGGGCCGTGTCTATGCTGGATGGGGATTATCGCAAACCTTCTATAAAGAGGAACTTTATCGTGAAATGGGATTTGAGGAATTAGAAGATTTTGCGGTTGGTGTATGGGAAAATAGCTTTATGAGTATGGATCCACACAATGTTCTAACCATGTTATGGACGGGACAACATGCAGATATTAGTGCAAACGCAGCATATAACGGAGCGTTTGATGAGGCACTCAAAAGCATTAAAGCGATTACCTATATCATGCCAGGAAGTACTGATCTCTTCTGTACGGCAGAAAATAACGAATATGAAGCTAATCTTGTACCTAATGCTGAATATCATTCTATCAAATCAGTCTGGGGTCATTTTGCTGGTCGCGGAATTAACAGTACCGATAATACATTTATTGATGAAAATTTAAAACGCTTATTGGGACTTCAAAAAAACAGGTAAACTGTTTTTTATATACTATTATTAAGAGACGGTTACCCTAGAATTAATCGTCTCTTTCTTTTATTCAAGGACTATTGCGTAGTACATGGATACTGTACATTAGGGAAATAAAGGACGATCACCATAAAATTGGTGCTCGTCCTTGTTCAACTATCGGCTGGGATAGTTGAAGTAGCTATAAATCAGGACCTGCATTTTAGACATATCTAATTTGATTTTGTGAACAGATGCACTTACACGAACGAAGCAGTTAGTTTAAGAAGAAGTAGAAAGTTACTTAAATGAATGACAAAAACCAGGTATTCACTTTTAATTAGTGAACCTGGTCGTTTTTTATCTCTTTGCTTTCTTAAAGAATTTTGTTGATTTTTATATTAAACTAACAGAGTATTTTCCCCTTTCTTTCTATAAAAAAAGAGCAAAACCATAATGGTCTGCTCCGCATTTAAAAATGTACGCTCGAAACCCGGCATTTCTTTATTCATTTATCGTACGCAAACATTTTATTTTGTATTTCTATATGGAATTTCTGTCCATCAAGTTGATGAAGCTTGATAATATCTTCGGCTACTTGTCGAGCTTCTTTTTGAATCATATCATCTTTCTCTTCTGTTAAATTGATGATGATGTGGACAATTTCTGATGTAATCGTATAGTCGATGCTAAAGGTACCAACTTGTTGTACCGTCATCGCTTCAAATAAATGAGCCATAACATCATTATAGCTAAATCTGGTCGAGTTCATGGTCACAGGATCATAAAGATTTTTAATTGTCATTTGAAACGATATTGGATTTAAATCATTTTTTTGAATACATTCAAGCATCATTTTCTCTATTTTTTGTTTGGACAACTGATCTATTTTTTCAGGTATTGACACAAGGAGCTCTATTTTCCGATTCGGCAGTACACCATAATCTACATAAAAGATATAAGATTCTTTTTGCAGGGCCATAGCAATATCACTCATTAGAAATTGATAGTGCTGCATATAACCAAATAATTCATCGTTAGTAGGTTGCGCTAGAGAAACATTTGATTTCTCCGCATATTGAATAGGTACATTGCCAAAAAAGAAAAAGCCACCACAAACGATGATGGAAAGAAGAAACCATAAGGCAAATAGTTTTTTGATAAACATTTATAGCCCCCTTATTCGGGACTATATGCAAGTTCAGTACCGTAAATTACGGTAGAATTTTATAAAATAACACACGGTCTTGATTTTCGCCGCCATAACCACTATGGATTGACATATTATCCATTACCTTGTCACCCTTCTCCATTCTGAACCCCATATTTGTGTGAAAGGCAATGGACACTTCGTTTATAGGTGATGTTACACATTTAACGATATTACGATGATACTGTTTCACCACATGGAAGAATACATCATACAACCTTTTTGCAATATTCTGTTTTCTGTAATCAGGGTGAACCCCTACAAAATGAATGAACGCTTCATTGGTGTTGGATTGCGATAAAAAGCCGACAAGAAAACCAATAATCTCGCCATCCTTTTCCATAATCAGGCTTGTGTTCGTAAAGTGATCGAAAAATAATTTAGGCAGTTTATCTGACATATTCCTTCCGCCCCACCACTCATTAATCACTGGCGATAACGTATAATAATCTGCACTCTGTAAACTACGAATATTCATGGTATCCTTCCTCCCCTTCGACTTCACCTTGTAATTGGTCAGCATTATAGAGAACACGCTACCAATGCATATGAGTATATTGTCATTCGGATGTCTCAAATGAATAACAACACTATACCCTCGATCTAAGATGTTTAATCATACTGTTATTTTACTCTACCAATTATTTCAATTCCAATATTCCCCTCAAATCTTTGCCATGACCAATGATTTTAATGTATGACTTAAAGCCTGAATGTGATTTGTCGTATCCGTCATCTTCACTAAGAGCTGATTTTCGTCCTCCACAGAAAGCAATATATCACCTGTTGATGAGGCATTTTGCTCTGTCATTTTATTCAGCCTTTCAATTTGCATTTGAATTGCCTCAAACTGTGAGATGGCACTGCTTAATTCGTGCATGCCTCTCGTCAAATCTGTATTCGTTTGCGTAAATGAATCCTTTAAAATATTAAAGAAATGACTGACATCCTGTAAAAGCTGTTCTCCGTGCTGCAAGGCTTTTTCACCATCATCAGAACGTTGATGAGCCTCCGTCGATTTCTCAAACAAGGTTTTCGTCACATTCGTAATACTGACCGTAATGGCAGCACTTTCCTCAGCTAGCTTTCGCACCTCTTCGGCTACAATAGCAAACCCCTTCCCATGCTCCCCAGCCCTAGCCGCTTCAATGGCTGCATTGAGTGCCAATAAATTTGTCTGCTGTGCGATATGTGTGATCCCCTTCAACAAGCTATCCACTGTTTGTAAACTATTTTGAAGCTCGTTGACGGTTTCTGCGGTTGAACTCATCGCATGACTCATCACGCCCATTTGAGCCATAGCGCCTTGCATTTTAGCCCATCCTGCTAAAACCTCTTGCTGAAGTTCAGTCGATTTCAATACTGTGTCCTTTGAAATCGTCAAAGTTTCATTTACAAAATGAACAGAATCACTCATAGTGCCATGAATCATATGCAAGCTAGAAGCCTCTTGCTGAATACTTGCAGAAATATCCTCAGTCGCTACCAATATTTGTTTACTAGAGCCTGAAATACTTTGCATAGTTTGTTGGAATTGTGTCACATGCTCGTCCAATGCCTGACTACTTTTCTCGATTTCCCGAAATGTATTTTGTAATTGATTGAAGGAAGCTTGGACTTCATTTTGCTGAATTTCTGCATGTTTAATTAGCTCATTGCCCCATTTAGCTAATAAATAAAAAGCAATAATGACACCGTTCATAATCGCTAGAAGTGTGACAAAAACAATGATGTCGTCAAACGGCCCTAACAAAGATGACGAGTTGACTAAATATAAAATGAAAAAACTAATATTAGTCAGTATTCCAAAAAACACGATTAATTCCTTCTTAAAATAAAGGGCAATAATAGCAATAGTGCACAGCAAAATATAATGCTTATTCAATGAAAAACTATCTAGTAAAAATAATGTAAACACTACGCTTGATGGAATAAGACCAAAGATAAATCCCTTCACATATGTTTTAATTGGCAAGAAATAATTACACACCGCTAAAGTGATGACAGCTAGTCCGACAAATAAAAATAGTATTCCTTTTGATAGGATCATAGGTCCACAAATTAGAATGGCTAAAATCGATATTATTGCCAAATTAACTCGGTGCACCTTCCTTGTATCATAACGAATTTTGTTCTCCATAACGCTCCCCCTAAAAATGAATGGACATTCAGTTTGATTTTCTATTATTATATAGTATAACTACTACTTTTCGTAGCTAAAATTTGACTTTTAGAGCATATGTTTCACATTTTCGAAATTAAAGGGGGAAATTCATTTGAGTAGAGTCCAACAAATCGCCGCAAATTTTTATTGTATTGATACACATGATTTAAATAGGGAGCAGCGAACAAGCTCCTATCTATTAATTGATGAAAAAATAACCTTAATCGAAACATCTGCTAGTCCCTCCGTTCCATACATCATGGAAGGATTGAAGGAATTAAATATTGCTTTAGAGGATATTCATTATGTCATTGTGACACATATTCATTTGGACCATGCTGGTGGTGCAGGCTTATTTTTACAAAACTGTCCTCATGCAAAATTAGTCGTTCACCCTAGAGGGTCGGCACATATGATTGATCCGAGCAGGCTTATTTCCAGCGCGAAAGGCGTTTATGGAACTGAATTTGACCGTCTATTTGATCCGATTGTGCCCATTGATGCAGCACGAATTATTGAAGTAAGCCATGAACAACAACTCCATTTAGGACAGCATCATCTAACGTTTTACCATACAGAAGGTCATGCCAAGCATCATGTTTCTATGCTTTATTCCGCTACTAACGGCCTTTTTGTGGGGGATACAACGGGTGTACGTTACCCAGAAATGGATGGTGAAGCAATTGATTTAATCATACCTTCCACTTCCCCAAACCAGTACAATCCTGAAACGATGGAGAACTCCATTCAATTGTACGAAAAGCTACAGGCAAGTGAATTATATTTTGGTCATTATGGGGCTTATAAAAATCCACCAGAGGCATACCGTCAAGTACGCTATTGGACACCTCTCTTCTTAGAAGAAGGCCGTAAAGCACAAACAGCATCCAGCCAGTTCCAGGAACAAGTTCACTATTTGGATGCTCGCTTAAAAGAGCTTTTATTTAGCTATTTACAAGCAAATGATATACCGCCAAATCACCCTGTCTATCAAACTATCCCTTTCGATACGATTGTGTCATCGATGGGAATATTGGATTATTTAGAAAAAGTGAAAGCACAGGTACCACTTTAATCGTAAAAGGAGATGTCTCGGCCATCTCCTTTTTTAATATGGATGAAAGGTCGCTTTCAATATAGAGCATTTATTCTTTCATACGCTCTAAAACCGCTTGAAAATCCTGTTGTTCTCCTACTTCTCGAAAGTATTTAAAGGGATTACTGATTTTCTTCATGCGCTCCATAACAGCAGGAATCGTAAAGTAAGAAGGTTTTAAGTCGTCATTAACCTCTTCCCAATGGAGTGGTGTTGCCACTAAGCCTAATTCATTTCCACGAGTGGAGTATGGGGCAATAATTGTCTTGCCTTCAGCATGCTGTACATAGTCTAAATATAATTTATTATGGCGATTCTTTTTTAAGCGCTCAATCGTATATAGATGTGGCTTTTGCTGGCATAAAAAGCGACAAACAAATTTCGTAAAGACACGAACTTCCTCATAGGTAAATTTGTTTGCAGGTAACGGGATATAGAGCTGTAAGCCTTTCCCGCCCGAAGTTTTGACAAATGATTGCAGCTGAAAGTAATCAATAATTTCTTTTAAATCTAGTGCACCTGCAATCGCTAAAGAAAAATGGTCCGTTGAAGGGGGATCTAAATCAAAGACAATCTCTGTAGGATACATGGTTTGTCGTGTTTGGAATGGAATGTGCAATTCTAATGCCAATTGATTGCCCAACCATAACAATGTTTCAAGATTATTACAGACAATATAATCAATCTCATCCATCATCGCTGTGGCTACAAAGTTAGGTAGTTTATCTGGTCTACTCTTTTGATAAAAGCTTTCCCCTGGCACACCATGTGGATAGCGTATTAATGTTAATGGTCGATCTTGAAGAAATGGCAACAAATATGGGGAAACACTTTGTAGATACGATAAATAATGATCCTTTGTCACACCTATTTTTGGCCATACAGGTTTGTCGGGATGTGTAATGGGAACTGTTTCAGGGATAGGAAACAGCTGACGCTGCATATGCTGCCAATGACAACTATCTGGTGATAATTCCAATCGAAAGGCATGAAATTTTGGCTCACGGAGCTTACTACCATCAAAATCTATGCAGGCAATATCCACACAAATAGAGGGCTCAAGCTCCCATAATTCTTTCTTACGTTGCCCTTTAGCCTGGAAAAAAGCAACGAGGGTTTGATGCTCTTCCTCCTTCATGCCATGTTTAAATGTAACGACCTCTCGTAAATGTCCTTCATCATAAATCGAGCCTTGAAAATAACCATTACTATGATCATATTGCGTCACAATGACCGTCACATAACGCCAGTTTTTAATTTTCAACCAATGGCTTGAACGTGTGTTATCCAGCCATTTACTTGTTCTCTTCTTTGCAACCATTCCTTCCCCATTGTAGCCCTTGATGGCCTGCCATAAAATCTTACTTTCCTCACTAGCCTGCACCATTTGTATAGCCCTTCTGTCTTCATAATCTACATTGGGAAGCTTTACCCTTGCCGCTAGCTTCGCCAATTGCTCTTTACGAGTTTTTAAATAACGATTGCTGAAAGATTCCCCTTTCAACGTTAACACATCAAACACTAGAAGCCGCATCGGAAAAGCTTGTGCATGTTTGGCAATAACATCTTGATTTTGCATTCTCCCTCTTTGTTGAACAACAGTAAATTCACTTTTATATGAATTGCTTAAATACACTAGCTCCCCATCAAAGGTCAGTGGTAAAAATGCTTTTATTGAGGCATATAGTTGGTGACAATACTCTATAATTTCCGGGAACGAATGATTTAAATTTCGTCCATTTCTACTAATAAGCATCGGTTGTTCATCCCATAGTAAGAGGCATCGAAAGCCGTCATATTTCGTTTCATAAAGCCAGTCATCCCCTAATGGAATTTCATTTGCTTCCGTTAAAAGCATTGGTTTCATGACACAATACCTACCTTGCTTTTTATCTACAGTGTTTGACGATTTCGATTTACGATACATAAAAACCTGCAAAATATATCATAGTAAGAAAAAAAAGAGGTGACAATTATATGCATACAGTATGGAAAGGAAGCATTTCCTTTGGACTTGTCAATATCCCAGTAAAGCTTCATGCCGCTACGGAAAATAAAGATATAAAGCTGCGTCAGCTCCATAAGGAATGCCATACACCCATTAGCTATAAAAAGGTTTGCGAGGGCTGCAATCAGGAAGTAAAAGATGAGGATATTGTAAAAGCATATGAATATACAAAAAATAAATTTGTCGTACTGGATCAAGATGATTTAGAGAGCCTACGAAAAGAAAATGAAGAGAAAGCCGTAGAAATTATCGATTTTGTACAATTAACGGAAATCGATCCGATCTATTTTGAACGTACCTATTTCCTATCCCCTGATTCTACTGGTGCTAAAGCCTATTCGTTATTGCGCAAAACATTAGAGCAATCAGGTAAAATTGGCATTGCAAAAATCATTATTCGTTCAAAGGAACAGCTTGCAGTCGTTCGAGTGTATCAAAATGCCCTCGTGATGGAGACCATTCATTATCCTGATGAAGTAAGAAGTGTTGGTGATGTCCCGAATATTCCTAGCGAGCAAGATGTTGTACCAAAGGAATTAGAGACAGCTCTAATGCTTGTCGATCAATTAACGACTACATTTACCCCTGAGAAATATACTGATGACTACCGCAATGCATTGCTGGAATTAATCGAAGAGAAGAAAGCAACCAATATGGTAGCCACGAGCGATCAGCAACGACCAGTTCCTGACAATGTCACAGATTTAATGACAGCGCTACAGGCATCCTTAGATAAAACGAAAAAGCCTACGACAAGAAAGCGTACAACACGCACAAAGAAAAATGCCTAAACAAGAAGCGTATCCATTCATCATCGGGATACGCTTTTTATTGGTGGAAACTGGCGAAAATAATTTTCTACATCCTTTTTATGCCGAACGACTACTAGTTTATCTACTAAGTCTTCCTGATTGTTAAAAAATTTAGGCTTCCCCACCTCCTCAAAACGTTTATTCCATCGAAACATTTTAAAAAAAATCGAAAAGGTTGGCTCATAATGGGCTTTTTCAATCCCTATTTTTTGTTTAAAAAATCTCTTAATAATTCGAGCAGTACGAATTTTATAAGGCGTATCCAAAAAGATGATACAATCCGCTTGCTGGAAGCTTTGTGTCACCCATTCCTCTTGATGGATCCCTTCAATAATCCACCCATCCGTTTGGATAATACTTTGTAAATATTCCTGCCTTTCATGCTCCGTCCTTCTCATATCCCCCGATGGTTTGCGAATCCAAACGACATTGTCTAATTCGTGAAAAGGAAGCTGAAGAGTTTTGGATAATGCTCGTGCTAATGTCGTTTTCCCACTACCAACAGAGCCAATAATATGTATTTTTTGCGGAATTTCCATTGCCATTGTAGCAACACCTCTCATGTATCTTTGTAGAATTTTTCCCTTTATTATACAATAACCTTCATAATAGAAAATAGGAGGACAAAATGAAGCCACACAATTTCGAAAATAATTTACAAACTTATAATAATCCATCCGATTATGACGCTCTCTATGCCAACTATCAAGACGACCTTCACTTTATTCAACGCTATCTTGGTACGAAAAAAGACCCCATTATTGAATTAGCCTGTGGCACTGGCCGAATTGCTATTCCATTAGCTACTCATGGAATTCCTGTCTTTGGGATAGACCTTCATGAAGGGATGATTCAGCATGCTATCGAAAAAGCCCAACAACAAAATGTAGAAGTGCAATTTATCGTACAAGATTGTACACAGCTACAATTGCCTATCACCACAAAATTTATGTACATGACAGGCAATTCCTTTCAACATTTTTTAACGAATGACAGTCAAAATGCCTTATTGCAATCTGTTAAAAAGCATTTACAGCCAGGTGGCGAGTTTCTTTTCGATACAAGAAATGCTATTTTAAGTGAGCTTTCAGTCATTGATGAATATGAGGAACAAACGGTCAATAGCAATGGTGAACAACGAATCACCTTCCATCGTGAGGAATATAACCCTGTCACGCAAATTTTAACGTGCCATGCCACCCATCAACAAGGTGGAAAAACGTATGAGAATTCCATTTTACTGCGCTATACATATCCACTGGAAATGATGAGACTATTACAGCAAAATGGCTTTGAATTGGTACACCTATATGGTACATGGCAAAAACATGAATTTCATGCACAGAGTCCCTCCATGATTGTTCATGTACGTTCACTATAGATAAGAACATACATATATAATACAAGAAAAACTAGGAGTGCCTATTATATGCTGACAAATTATGATCATATGGTGCAGAAACAAATTACAGGGCTTAGTCTTGCTTTTATTGAACATGGAGAGATTCAAAGAACTGAATGCCTTGGAGTGTTAGAAATTGGATCATCGGATTATGTAAATGAGGAAACCCTTTTTAATGCCTGTTCGATGAGTAAATTATTGACAAGTATTTTAGTGCTAAAGCTAGCAGAGCAAGGAAAAATCGACTTAGATGAGGATATTAATCGTAAGCTTCTCTCTTGGAAGTTGCCAGAGAGTGAGCATACTCGGACAAAAAAAGTAACAGTACGGAGCTTATTAAATCATCAATCTGGTATTGTTGATCCAGCAGATAGCTTTTCTCCCCTACATTCTTTGGCTCAATGGCCATCAATGAAGGATTTATTACAAGGTTCAACGCCTTATTGCCAGAGTCCAATTGTAAGCACACTTGAACCCAATCAAAAATTTTATTATTCTGATGCAGGCTATTGCATCATTCAATTGCTTATTGAGGACGTCACAAACACACCCTTTTCTGCTCTCATGGACGACCTAATTTTTCAACCATTAGCCATGCAGCATAGCTTTTTTTCATCTTCACTCCCAGTAGCTCATACAGCAAATGGCCACCATAAGGATGGCACTAGAACGATACCAAGCCACCCGTTGTATCCTTATGATGCAGCATGTGGCATTTGGACGACACCCTCGGATTTGGCTAAGTTGTTAATCGATATGATGCAAACCTTTAAAGGAAAAGGAAAACTAGGTCTGACAGCTCCGACCATGCATGAACTCATGCATGCACAAGGTTGTAATGAATCTGTAGGGCTTGGCATATTTCTTGATGGCCAAGGCGAACAGGTTGAAATTTCCTCATTAGGCTGGGGTTTTGGCTTTCAGTGCATGCTAGTTGCTTACCCCTATTTAGAAAAAGGCTTTGTTGTAATGTCTAACACGGATTCAGGTGTTCATCAAATGCAAGGAATCATGGGTGATATTTACCGCTCCTTCGTCTTGTCGGTTTAGCGTAAGCTGAATGGCTACATAAGACTTCTTACATTTATATAAATGATTCCATGAAAAAAAGGATAGATTTTCATCATCTATCCTTTCCTTATAATCCATAGTATCTTACACTTCTTTCTTCACCTTGTAATGCATTTGAACCATTTGACCATATCGCTTTGTCTCAAGCAGTTTTAAATCTTCAAAAGGTCGGGGCTGTTTAAATAATGGAATACCTGACCCTAATAAATGTGGGGTAATGGTGATGATCCATTCATCAACCAACCGCTCCTGTAAAAAAGCATCCAATATATCAGCACCACCAACCATCCAAATTTTTGCGCCTGGCTGGTGTTTTAATTTCTTAGTAAACGCCACCACATCCCCTTGAACAAACTCCACATGCTCATCTTTTCCCGTTTGAGATTTGCTGAACACATAACATTTCTTATCAGGATATGGGAATGTATCAATATGTTCCAAGATATAATCATATGTTCGTTTTCCCATTATAACGGTATCAATGGTTTGATACATATCCATATAGCCATTATCCCTTTCTCCCTCTGTTTCTTCCAGCCACTGTAAATCATCATTTTCTTTCGCTATAAACCCATCTAAACTTATCCCGATAAATACCACTATTTCTCGTGACATAATGTCAGCTCCTCTTCTTTTGAAAATCTTCTGTACAACGTCTATACTAAACATAAAACATGACAACTATTGACATGATTAAATAAAAAAGGTGAAAAAATATGTCCAAGGCTAAACGATTAATTGATATTTTGTTATTTGTCAGCGCTAAAAAGCAATTTACAGCTCAGGAAATTGCCGATGCCTTCAATATTTCGGTACGAACTGTACATCGCTATCTGTTAGATTTAAGTGATATGGGGCTTTCAATTTATGCGGAGCAAGGAAGAAATGGAGGATATACAGTGCTTTCAAGTGCAATCCTTCCCCCTCTTTTATTTACAGAAGAAGAAGCGGTCGCTATTTTCTTCGCGTTCCAATCGTTGCACTATTATCGTGATTTACCTTTTAATACGGAAATGAAGTCTGTGTCACAAAAACTATATGAATCCTTGCAGAAGGATGCTCAAAAAAAGGTAGATAGTTTGCAATCCTATATGGCCTTTTGGAACCCTAAACGCTCTATATCTACACCACTATTATCAGATGTATTAGAAGCGATTATTAACCACTCCCAATTAGACATTCAATATGAATCAAAATCAGGCATCACCACTAAGCAAGTCCATCCTATTGGGGTGTATGCGCATGACGGCCTATGGTATATGCCTGCCATTCATGTACAAACAGAAAAAAACCTTCTATTTCGAGTCGATCGCATTCATTCAATGCATGTAAGCGATAAAGGCTATAAGACAACTGTTCATTTACAACAATGGCTAGAGAGTCCCCATGAACCTCAGCAGCCTATACGCTTACATGTTGAATTAACAAGGGAAGGTGTAAGACAGTGCAGAAGTGAGCCAAATTTTGAACAGGCATTGGTTCCTAATAGCAATGGAACTGGCTATCTCGATATGATGATTGATCAAGGAGAGATTCCCTTTATTAGCTCGTTTTTTTATCGCCTAGGTCCAGATGCGATTGTCCAAGAACCCCCTGAATTAATTCAGCTTTTGCGGAAACATGCGCAAACCATATTAGCGACATACCCTCTGGACAGCTAATTCCAATATGACGATTTTGTAAGATTCACGTAACATTCATCGTTACTAATTTTTAGGAAATGTCTTTATACTTGGTTGTAAGGAGGAGATAACATTGCAACCAACCGACAACAACAAACGTATTGATACATTAGATTACTTAAGAGGATTTGCCTTACTTGGTATTATTTTAGTGAATATCCCTGCATTGATGTGGATTGCACCACCCCAATTAGCTAGTGATATTGCCTATAATCAATTTCTCACACTTTTTATAGAAGGTAAATTTTTCATTATATTTTCTTTTTTATTTGGAATCGGATTTTATCTTTTTCTTTCCCGTGCAATGGCTAGAAACGATAGAGCCTATATTTTATTTAGTCGCAGACTTCTGATCTTATTACTAATGGGTATTATTCATTTCTTTTTTCAACCAGGAGAAGCTTTAACTGTCTATGCCATCTTTGGCTTTTTAGCTTTACCCTTTTATAAAGTGCGGAAAGAAATTAATTTATTAATTGGGCTCATCCTATTAGCCCTAACAGCTTATTTTGGAATGAAAATCGTCATGCCTTTCCCACTAATTTTACTAGGTTTAGCTGCTGGCCAATATCGCCTATTTGAAAATATCCCACTACATCGAAAAAAAATTCTGCTAGCGACAATTGTCATGTTCCTTGTTAGCATAGGTAGCTGGTTGTATCAATGGCAGTATGTCCCTACAGCCAATGTGAATATCGATCAATTATCCAAAATTCAGCTGGAAGAGCATATTACGAATATGGAGCAATTTGCGTTAATTGGATTACAGTTTAGTCCGTTTGTTTCAGCGTTTTACATGGGAGCCCT
The DNA here is from genome assembly GCF_059424475.1 of Lysinibacillus sp. GW247-5R2A. Lineage (NCBI taxonomy): Bacteria > Bacillati > Bacillota > Bacilli > Caryophanales > Bacillaceae > Lysinibacillus > Lysinibacillus sp. GW247-5R2A. The sequence goes on from NZ_JBWKZL010000002.1 coordinate 284,889, forward strand.
TATCCTATGTCTACAGAGTGCACTATTCCAACAACTTTTATCACCATTAAAGGCTTATGGACGCATGGCTTTAACAAATTATTTAGGGCAGACAGCACTCATTTTAATCATTGGTCATACATTCCAGCTAATCGGGCAGCTTCGATACATCGAGTCACTATGGATTTGTCTAGGTATTTATGTTTTCCAATTGATCTGTAGTAAGCTATGGCTACACTATTTCCGCTTCGGACCAATGGAGTGGCTGTGGCGAATGGGGACCTATTGGACAGTCCCTCCCCTAAGAAAAAGAAAAGATTCTTAGCCAAGGATATATACCTATCAACCTAAAGTGAAACGTCATATATTGGTAATGTACCCTACTCGCTTTCCATCTTTGCTCATATCTTCAGCAAGATACACATCCCCATTTTATTTGGTCACTTATTTTTCAATAAGTGACCTTTTTTGGCTACCATTCACTTTCACCTTTGTTGCTCTGCACCTGTCTCTTACAACATGCATACTATGTAAATAATACCCTTTTTTGCAGGGAGGATTTTATGAAAAATAACAAAGGCTATCGGAATAGTGAAGGAACTGAGTCAGTGAGTCAAGCAGCTAAGCTGGCTGTTATTGCGGGAGCCATCACCACACTAGGTGATGCACTAGCGACCATTGCAGCAGGTCTTGCTTTGGAAGATGAGTTAAAGGAAAACGAAAGTAAAAATAATGATATGGGTAAACTGCAAAAACAAATTGACGATTTAAATTATGAAATGAAGCAATTAAAAAAAATGTTCCGATAATGGTGGCAATGGACGAAAAAAGACGACAATATTCAAATGATATTGTCGTCTTTAAAATGTACAATGATAAAGTTAAGCAAATGATTGTCACTACTGGTGGACACTTTCCACAAATGGGACCACCCTTCGTTCCAATCGTCCTCGTAAAAATAAATGTTTAAGGTGATAAACAATAATAACGAGGCATCAAATTATTTTGCCGCCCAAATTTCAAGCTCTATTTTAATTTCTGGTAAACCTAGTGCCGATACGTAGGCTATGGTCATGGATGGATAGGATTCGCCAAACATACCTTCCCATTGCTCGTAGAAATGATTCCAATCTATTTCCTCCGTAGCCCAAATATTGACCTTTACAATGTGAGTGGCATCCATTCCCTCTGAAGCTAAAATTGTTTCAATATGTTGAAAGGTATTTATAATTTGTTCCCATAATGTCTGTGGTAATTGCTCATCTTGGTCCAAACCAATTTGACCTGAAAAAGCATACATTGTCGCATCTTTTGGAATAATTGTGACATGACTATATTTCCCAACAGGTCTAGGTGCCTGCATTGGATTTTTACGCACTAGTTTTGATTTCATGTTGAATCTCCTTTAGGTTTTTTTCTAAAAAAGGACAGACTTATCCCTAAAGCAACTATTCTAGAAAAAAACAGCAGTGGAGAATCCAATGCCCATGCTTAAAAAACGAATTGATCTTTTTTTCATAAGCCTTCTCCCCCTCTACCTAAAGTTATTTCCATGTTACCATTTCTATCCTTATATTTTCAATTTATAACTGAAACTATTCAGGAGTTTCTTTTTATGATCTTTCAGGCAATTAACTATTTAACAATAGCGAACCTAACATATACTTAATAGTGTAAAGCTAAATTAGCCTTACACCTCCGAATTGTTACTAGGGTTACTCCATCCCAAGTGACCCTTCCTTTTTTCATAATTAAAACTAGGTGCTCTCTTTGTGTAGTACCTAGTTTTTTGTTAGTATGCGTGTTCATCCATAGAATATCATGTCAACCTCTACAATTTTTCAACAAACTTCCTTTAAGTGCGGTATACATAGTTACTATGTTTGTACTAAATAAAAATGGAGAGCGATTGTCTTTGTACAGCCATCATAATCTTTTCTCTTTTTACAAGCTAAATGGTATATAATTTACAAAATAAGTAAATGATATGTTTTGTAAGGGGGGAATCGCTATGAACACTAATGTGACTAAACCCTTTATTCCATCCCCTAGTTCATAGCGATTACCATTCTTAAAAAATACAGGTCTCATTAGAGTACCTGTTTTTTGTTATATTTTTTTAGGACAGTACCCTTTACTACTACATGTTGACAAGCATAACTAAAGAATCAGCCTGAAATAAGGCGTTTTTCTTTTATTGCTCCTACTTGACCAAGAATTAAGGCACCGAACATTTGTATAATCGTCTTCACAATAATTTGTCCTAAAATAGCGGCTGGTACTGCTTCCCAGGGTAATATATTGGCTCCAAGTGGACTCAAACCAATGACAACGAAAATGGCGGAATCTAGAAACCCTCCAACAATTCCACTATATAACACTCGCCAAGCCATTGGTAACTTCAGTCGAGTATAGATTTCAGTATCAGCCGTTTCAGCGACAACAAATGAGACAGCCGATGCTACCACAATTAAAAGTGTATCTCCCAATATGAATGACACGACTGCTGATAAAATTAAAGCTGCACTAATAAATATATATGTCTTTGCTCGTCCGTATTTATTTTGCACAAGGTCCCGAAAAATAAAGGTCGCCCCAATTAAAAGCGTCCCCATGGGAACAATAAACATCCCAAACTGCAAGGGCGCAAATGCCGCCGTTACTACATTAGCGATGACAATCGATAATAAATAAAATAAAATTCTCAACCTACTACTCCTCCAAAAAATGTATAGACATTTTGTAATGCCACACTATACACCCCTTTTATTTCCCCAGACAAGGGCATGTAGCTGTGGCAATACTTTGACGTCTTTTAATTCATCATCTTTCATCACTCTATCAATCAATGCATGATATTTTTCTAATAAATCGTTTATTAAGCATGAATTGTCAATCGTTGTGAAATCATCATTTCCAACTTGCAGATAAAAAGGAAGCATTGGAAATCGATGATGAATTTGTTTGGCAAAATCATAATCCTCTTGATTAAAAACGACTATTTTGAGTGAAATATTGTGATTCCTATTTCCCCTTTTAAGTTTGTCTAAAATATTAGCGAGCACCAAATGGTCAGTGGTCATTCCTGAACTAGGTGGCTTTGGTGAAATTGTCAATTCATCAATGTCATACATCCAGTTTTGCCACCTACTGCCCTGTGTTTCCACTCCGATCTTTATATCGTTTTCTTTTAAAATGGCTATTAGTGCTTCTAAATTGGGATAAAGGGCAGGATTACCGCCTGAAATCGTAACAAATGAAAAGCCATGACCTCCAAGGCGCCTCAACTCAGCCCAAATCTCTTCCGCTGTCATTTGAACGATAAGATGTTTTCCGCTCCCGTCCCAAGTAAATGCAGAATCACACCAAGAACAGGAATAATCACAGCCCGCTGTTCTTACAAACATGGTCTTTTGACCAACTACCATTCCCTCACCTTGAATTGTTGGTCCAAATATCTCGATAACAGGTACCTTACTCAACCTCCATCCACTCCCGTCTTGCTTCTGCATAGCTTGTCGGAGTTTCATAAAGCCTGATAAACTCTACGCACGCACCGTTTTCTCTTTGTTCTTCATGCAAGGCCTCTACCAATTTTTCGTATATCCAAACAACGATATTTTCTGCTGTCGTATTCATAGGTGGAAGCGTTTCGTTTAAATATCGATGATCCAAATGAATTTCGATTTTTTGTTTCCATATTTTTTTAATATCGCCAAAATCAATCATCAAGCCACGTTCATCTGTATATCCACTCAGTCCCAATATGACACGATACGTATGACCGTGTAAATTTTTGCATTTCCCCTCATATTGATGTAAATGATGAGCAGCATCGAAGGTAAATTCTTTGCTTACAAGCACACGTTTAGCATGATAGTTCAATTGATTGCTTTGAATATCTTCGCCCATTTTTTGGAGCTTATCGACAATTTTAAAATCTAACATGCCTACAACTCCTTCCTATTGCTTAAATATTCATCAAGCCCTTTTTTTCGCAGTTTACAGGCTGGACATTCCCCACAACCATCAGCTATTACACCGTTATAGCAAGTCAATGTTCTCTCCCGAACAAATTCAAGTGCCCCAAACTGATCAGCAAGCCCCCATGTCTGTGCCTTATCCAGCCACATCAGCGGTGTATCAATTACAAAGGAATCATCCATCGATAAATTTAACGTTACATTCAAAGACTTAATAAAAACGTCTCGGCAATCCGGATATCCGCTAAAATCTGTTTCACACACACCTGTTACGATATGCTTAGCTCCTACCTGGCTCGCTAAAACGCCAGCGAATGAAAGAAAAAGAAGATTCCGTCCAGGTACAAACGTCGATGGAAGCTCACCATTTTCACCGTCTTCCACCTTAATGTCTTGTCGTGTTAATGCATTCGGAGCGAGCTGATTTAGGAGAGACATATCAAGAATATGGTGTTTGATACCGAGCTCCTCTGCTATTAGCTTCGCACAATCAATTTCTAGACGATGCCTTTGACCATAATCAAAAGTGACTGCCTCAATCTCTGCAAAACGTTCGTTTGCCCAAAACAAACAAGTTGTACTGTCCTGACCTCCACTAAATACAACAATTGCTTTTTCCTGCTTCATCCATAAAAACTCCCTTTGTTTGAAAAAACAGCACTCTAAGAAAAAGTGCTGCTTTCCCCTTAGTTTTTTTAAGAGGGTAGCTAAAAACCTCTTTTTTAATTGGACTTACCCATTCCTCATTTATCGATTATCAATTTTTTCCGGATTAAGATCGTGGTTCATTAAACGATAACTTGCGATTTCCTCGTATTTAGTTCCTGTCTTCCCATAGTTACACCACGGATCAATTGAAATCCCCCCACGTGGAGTAAATTTCCCCCAAACCTCGATATATCGTGGGTCTAGTAATGTAATTAAGTCATTCATAATGATATTAACGCAATCCTCATGGAAATCACCGTGATTTCTAAAGCTAAATAAGTACAACTTTAGTGATTTACTTTCAACAATTTTTTTGTCCGGAATATATGAAATGTACATCGTTGCAAAATCAGGCTGATTGGTAAGAGGGCATAAACTAGTGAACTCTGGACAATTAAACTTAACGAAATAATCCCGACTAGAATGAAGATTATCCACTGCCTCCAATACCTCAGGGGCATACTCAAACGAATATTTCGTTCCTTGATTACCTAATAATGTTAAATCCTTTAGTCCTTCTTCATGGCTTCGACCAGACATAAAAAACCTCCTTGTTAAATGTTTCCCAACACTTTTCAAGAGAGGCTTTACCCATTCATCTATTCAAACATACGTCTAAACATAAAAAAAGCCACGTCCAATATGGACATGGCATAGTGTCATGTTTCCATAGTTTTTTATAGAGGGTATCAGCTATGAACCTCTCCCGTTTAAGTCCGGGCATTCTTTTCCTCCATATAATACGAAAAATAGTATGAAACGTCAAATGGATTTTTTCATGCAAATTTCTCTGTAATGCCTCTTTGGTACACAAACACTGTAATACTACCCATTTAGCAGTACATGAAACCTTCAATTGAGCATAGATTTATTACTATTCGTATAAAATAAAACCTTAACAATTTATTTCTTCGCGATATATCTGTGTGCATTATTATTTGAACCTTATCGTTCACTCTTATAGTCAGATTTTCAATAGGAGGTGAACATTCTCTGCTTCTATTTGCGCAAAATTAGCTAGATAATGCTCACTTGAAATGAAAAAGCTCCTAACATATTTTCAAACTAAAAAAAATCAACTACAATGTAAAAATGGTAGAAATACTAAAATCTACCCAATTAACTTTATTTATACAAATTCACTATGAAGGAGCACGAAGATGAAAAAGAAGTTTTTATCCTTACTCATGGCCATTATTATGGTCTTATCAGTAAGTGTAGCGGTGTATGCCGATGAAAAGTCCCCACCAGCGACAAGAGGAGAGCTTGTTAAAACCTTGTTGGTGGCAGCAGATGCATATCAATCAGGACTAAATAAAGAAGCGATTATACAAGGCTCAAAAAACAAGGATTTACGAGAAAATGAGCCAGCCAAGAAAGTTGAAGCATTAGTTATGTTGAGCAGAGCGTTCGGCGAATTGCCAGAGCCTGTTGGCAATGATCTTCGCAGTGGCACATTTGGAGTTAAGTACACTGATGTACCTACTTGGGCTAAAAAAGATATCGATAATCTGACAAAAGCAGGCGTACTGACAGGCAACCCTGACGGCAAATTAGGCGCAAACGATCCTATTACGACCGATGAGTTCCAAAATCTGATCGCCAGAATATGGACACTTAAAGGCTCCCACTTACATGACGATTTTTATGAAGCAATCAATAAAAAATGGTTAAATAAATCGACAATTCCAGTAGGAGAAATCATGGGTGGTGGTTTTCCTGAGCTCCAAAAACAGAATACAGATAAAATTGAAAAAATAATTACTGAGCTTTCTGGCAAACAATTTGCAGAGGGAACGAAAGAACAGAAGATTGCCGACTTCTATTCGACGGCATTGGATACAAGTAATAGAAATAAACAAGGCATTGAGCCTATTCAAAAATATGTAAAGGCAATTGACGATGCTAAAACCCTTGATGATCTTGTGCAAGCAGATCTTACCCTAGAGAAAGAATTGGGTCTAAGCTCACTATTTAGCTTTGCCATTATGAACGATGCGAAGAACAGCAGTAAAAATGCTCTGTATTTCACTGGATTAGCTACTGGTTTAGATAAGAACAGTTTTGTAAGTGAAGACGCCAATGCGAAAAAGGCCTATATTCAATATATGACTAAGCTTTTAGTCGTGTCAGGCGAGAAAGAGTCTACTGCAATAGCACTTGCCGAGAAAATTTACGAAATGGAAAAAGCCTTAGCTTCCGTATCGCTTGATCCTCATGAACAAGGCGACGTTACTAAATACTATAATCCATATTCAATCAAACAATTCGATAACATGTTCAAAACCGTAGATATGAAACAAGTTTTGAAGTCGATGAAAGTTGACAGTGCAGATAAAGTAATCGTATTTGATGTGAAGCTGGCACAAAAAGGCGCAGAGCTCTTAACGGACACTAATCTTAATGTGCTTAAAGCCTACTCTAAAGTACAACTTCTTATGGCAACTGGCGGTTTGTTGTCAGATGAATTCGGAGATGCTGCTAATGAGTTTGCCGCAACATTATACGGAGTTACAGGAGAAAAAACAGATCAAGAAATCGCAGTAGCTAAGACAACTAGCACAATGAGCGGCTATTTGGAGCAAATGTATGCCGAACAACATTTTTCTCCAAAAGCTAAAAAAGATGTTGAACAAATGGTAGATCAGTTAATTGCTACGTATGAGGAAAGAATCAAATCCCTTGATTGGATGTCAGAAACAACAAAAGCTAAAGCCATTAAAAAACTGGATACGATGATTGTTAAAATCGGTTATCCTGACAAATGGGATACGACATTAGACAAAGTAGCGATCAAAACATATGACGAAGGTGGTTCGCTATTCGCTAATACCTTCACAGTAACGAAAGCTTATATTGATAACACGAAAGCCAAGCTAGATAAACCGGTGGATCGAACGGAATGGGTAACGAGCGTATATACGGTAAATGCTTTTTACAATGCTCTTAATAATGAAATTACGTTCCCTGCTGGTATTCTTCAAGCGCCTTTCTATGATATAAATGCTAAACCTGAAGAAAATTATGGTGCCATTGGCATGATTATTGGCCATGAAATCAGCCATGCATTCGATAACAACGGATCTGCATACGACGAAAATGGCAATGCAAATAACTGGTGGACAGAAGAGGACTTTAAAAAGTTCGAAGAGAAAAACCAGAAATTGATTGAGTTTTATAATGCCATTGAAATTATCCCTGGTGTTTTCAATGACGGTCAGCTTACATTGAGCGAGAATGGCGCTGATTTAGGTGGCATGGCAGCTTCACTGCAAGTTGTATCTCAAATGAGTAATCCAGACTATAAAGCATATTTCGAAAGTAATGCAGAAATGTGGAAATCCACTACAACAAAAGAATTTGCAGCAATGCTGAGCAAAAACGATGTACATTCAGCCAATAAAGTTCGAGTAAACCGTACGATTGTAAACTTCCAGGAGTTCTATGATACCTATGGAATTAAACCTGGAGATGGCATGTATATAGCGCCAGAGGATCGAGTTTCCATCTGGTAAAACGCACAGTAGAGCTTGTAAAAAAGTACAATGACTACTGCCTGGAGAAGCTCTAATTAAAGTAAGACCTACTTTCTCTAAGATAGGTGTCATTCAAACAAATAGGCAGATTTAATCTACAGATGTGGATTAAACTCTGTCTTTTTGTTTTAAATGTAAGCTGCTTGAAATCAATATTCCTTGACTACTTTTCTCATGAAGCATCATAATTTGTACTTTATGCGGATAAAAAAACATCTTTCACCCACACTAATGGTGGAGGTGAGTAGACCATGGGTAATAATAAACATAAGAATAATAAAACTCAAGACAACAAAAAACAACAGAATCAAAATCAAAATGCTAACAGAGAGCGTGAAAACAGAGAAGAATTCGCTGAGGAAGTAGATTTCAGTCGTATTCAAAATGAAAAAAATAAGTAATCCATGTGGAATTACCCCCAATATTCACTTTATAAAGTTGAATATTGGGGGTTTTATGATTATCTAAAAATGAAAATGATTGCTAGTTAGGTTGATTTTAGCAATACTTTTAGACAGTACCTAAATAGCTTCGCGTTATATTTTGGAGAACCATTTTTCCATTGTTACTGTATTTTTCGAATAACTCCGACAGTAAGTAAACGAATTCTTGATACTTTTCGTCATGTTTTTTGGGAGCATACGATGCTGATAAATTCCTTCCCAAGAAACCTTCATAATCAAATACTAAATCATTTTGATACTTGTTGAACTCATACTTTCCATCCTTAAAAAAGCAGTTAAAAACGTCTTGGGTTTCTTCCATTCCACCGCTAAATCCTTTGAAATTTGAACATGTCCTTTGGCAAATTTCTGCATTCTCTTGAATAATCGGACTCGTTAAATCTCTGCTATTCCACACAAGAGCAACATTAGCCTTTTGCCTTACTATTCGTTGGCATTCAAGTTTAAATGCTTTTTTATCAAACCAATGAAATGCCTGTGCAACTGTTATTAAATCAACGCTATTCCCTTTTAAAGTAGTGTTTTCGGCAGTCCCTTTTATTGATTTAAAACGAGTATGCATGCTTAATGACTCCTCGGCTATCTTTCTCATGTCATCATTTGGCTCTACTCCTATAACATTCATCCCTTTTTCCAGCAGCTGACGGCTCAATATCCCCGTACCCGAACCAATATCGGCCACTATCTGTTCTCCTTTAAGTTGATTAGCTGAAAGCAAGTAATCAATATATTCATTAGGGTAACTAGGACGATATTGCGCATATATTTCAGCCTTATCTGTAAAATTTTCAGTTGTTTTCATAGTACTACCTTCCTCCCTTTACTATTCAGTACGATTGGCTTTATCCAGAAAAATAGCTGCCTATATAAAGTGCTAAGTGTTTTTACAAATCATTAATACATTCCCATCTAGATCTTTGAACACAAAATAAAAATCATCCTGTATTTCTGTCACAAGCTCAACATGATGCTCCTTCATAAATTGATAAGAAGCTTGAAGATCGTCCGTTACAAGCTGAATGGATGGGACTTGGTAGGTGGCAATATCCCCATCCTCTTTTCTCCACTTTGGCATAGCATCTAAAATTAATCCTGCTGTTCCTTCCATAGGTGCCACAAATAAATGTCCAAAATGCTCTTCTCCCCCTTCCAAACCAACTATTTTTCTATACCATTCTATTGCCCTCTCTAAGTTACGAACAGGAATAAATACAGCACCGATTTTGTTTTTAATGGGCGTACGATTATTAGGTGTAGTCACTTACATTCTCCTTTCATAAAGCTTTACATTTACTGTTGAATTCTACCTCCCCTTATTTTTTACCTCTATTAGTAAAGGTATATCACTATCGATCAATAAAAACGTAAAAAAAAGCGTTAATCGAATGAGGATTAACGGCACATTGGTATCTTTATTTTTATCTCTCCTACTTGAAATCTAGCTTCAGACCATTTTTTATCTATCTTGATTTTCATAATAGGCTTCATCCGCATACTTTCGATCTGTTCCTTTCAGATAGGCTAAGATAATGGATGGACGTTTAAGTAAAATCCAATCTCCATTTTTATCAAATTTCCTACTTGAAGTGATCATTCCATTTTGAATGGTCCCAAATTTTTTCCCACTCTTTTTGCCCAACACTTTTAATCGTTTAGCGAAATCTGCATCTTCTGCCATAAGCATTTCCTCATTAAAACCATTGATCAATTTAAAGTCCTGTTTATAACACCAAAAAATTCCCACAGAAATAGCTCCATACTTAAAAAATAATGGGCCAATTAACAACAAGGCTGAAACAAAAATCCCTAAGGACATTCTTTCAAACTTTCCTGTAACTCCGCCTCCAATGTACTTTCCTGAGCTTAAATACTCCTCTGCCTTTGACAACACATGATCATTCATCAGTGTATCAGCATCAATCGTAACAATAATTTCACCTCTCGCTATTTCAACACCAGCGTTCCTTATCTTAGAAAGGTTCTTATCGTCATTCTTTAATACGATACAATGGTACGATCTTGCAATTTCCTCCGTTTTATCCGTACATCGATTTAATATAACAATGATTTCAACTTGATTTTCAAATGGTTTAGAAGCTTTTAAGATGGATTCTATGCATTTCCCAATGTACTGTTCTTCATTATGCGCGGGTATGACAATTGAAAATTTTATAGCCTCCTTATTTTTTTCTTCTAAAGAGTTCTCCTTTTCGCCCATACATATCTCCCCTTTGAATGAAACCATTTTTATTTCTGTGAATATTATGGAAATGACTTCGAAGTGACACTCCTATTTATCTAATTGCCGCTGCCAAACACCACCCTTATAAGGAATATTATCTCACTAAATATGGACCTGAACGAATCAAAATTTGAAATTTTTTCTAATTATTATGTATGGCTGTTTCAAGACACTTAGAAGTCTTTATCCGCAGCAAATGAGGCAATATTTTATACATGTATTGAGCTCTCAAAAAATGTAAAATAACGGCAATTAGTCTTTCCGCTTTGGGCGCCATATCCTCTCATTTTAGCTCTTCAATCATGGTTAGTGTAATTCACGTTCTGGCCATGTGACTAAGATTTTCTTATATTTTTCATCTGGAAAAGAAAATACTCTTTTATCACCAAAAATGGTACATTAAAAGGGCATGAAAGGACTTTGTGTTGAATAAGCTCCACCTTAAACTATTTTGAGAAGTAACGTACGATGATGCTGTGGCTTTTCGTAAAAAGGACTGATAAGATGAAAAGATTTATGTGGACTATTAGCGACATACCAAGCTTGTAGGGAGTGCCGATACATCCCTTGACCTCTCTTGCAAGCTTGGGTTTCTCAAGGGAGCTGATAGGAATGCAAAATCGATCAAGAGCCTATATTCGCCATCAAAGAGAGCGAATGATCCAAAAGAAATGGGCTATTTTACAAAATATTATGTTACGGGAAAATGAATACATGCCTGTACGGGGTACATTGAGTAAAGGTAAAGTGCATTGCTCTTGTAGAATGTGCCGCTATGAGCAGTATCACTCGATTCCAAAAGCCAAACATAAAGCAAGGTTAAAAGCTATGGAGCAGGAAATAGACGAATATGTCTATTTCCTGCTCCATATGCTGTTCTTTCCATGATCTTGCCCTTACAAAAAGCATCTCGCTTGGAAATAAAAAATAATTTCCCGGGTAAGCGCAAGAAATGACAAGTTTAGTCTTCCCTAGCAACACTAAGCGACTGATTTCATCAATATCCATGACTTGCTTAAGTGTTTTCCCTCGTACTATTCCATTTCAATAATTAATTTCCCAATTATTTATACCTATTGCCTGACCATGAATGTCTTGCCATCCGTATGTTAATGTAGTGTTGGTCGAGCATCTGCCACTCTCCCTTCATCCTCTATCAAATTTTCTTTAATAGACCTATCGCCAAACCATCCTCCATATTCAATTCATATACTATTAGTGGAAATATGATAATTTGTATTTTCTTAAAAGCTTTCAATTTCTGGCGTGAGAAAAATCTACTTATAGATTCGTATATCAACTCCGAAAATCTGATTTTCTCACTAAAGATTATTTTTTTGAAGGGAGGTGAAAAAATGGCACTTTCAATTATAAATATCCATGTAAATGTTACAGGAACTTCCACTAAATTCTTTAATATTTTAGCAGCAAATTTAGCTGTCACAGATGGCACGACTATTGCTGCAACTGCCTTTTTAGATGATAGTGGCAATGCCGCTACCGCTTTCCCAGTAGTCACTAATGGCTACTATAATTTCTATATTAATGGGGTATTACAGGAAGGTGGCTCCTATACAGTTTCTGCAACAGAGTTAACCTTTAACGACGTTACAGGTACACTCACTGCAGGTACGCCTTTAGTAATCGAAGCGGTAGAATTAGTTACACAAACGTAATTAGTTAGTATTTCCCCTTATTTTTTGTTGGAGGGTCACTACATCCCCAAGTGACCCTTACATTGCTTAAAGGAGAAATCACATTCATTTTTCATAAAGTAATAAACGAATAAAAAGTTCATAGAATAGCATTGCATCAATCATTTGAATAGGATGGTTACGAAAATATTAAATGAAGGAGAATGACTATGAGCATTGAAATAATTAAACTCGCCCCAACATTATTACATGTATTTAAAGCTGGTGAGTCGAATCCAAAAAAAGAAAAGCGCATTATTTATGGACAAGCTACTTCAGACGCAAATGGGATCGCTACATTTTATGTTACAGACAATGCATTAGCGAATGGCAATCCTTTATTATCCACTATTGATTTCGCAGTATCAAGTGTATACTCGACAAATGCATCGATTAATTTAAGACCTAGAGTACAAATGAGAGAAAAGAATATTGCTGGAAAATATGTCTCTGCGAATGTAACAAATATTAGTGGTGTAACGGTATTAGGCATTAGTGTATTAGGGTCTGAAAATCCAGTAAACGGCGTTATTGTCGACTTTATGGTTCTCGGTAGCTTTGATCATTAATAGAAGGTATGGAGGTTTTTCGTAGATAATGAAAGAATGAAAAAAAGATGCCCAAAAAGGAGAGCCTTGTTGAACATCTTTACTTTATTGCAAAGGAATATCCAGAGGATTGGCGGAATGGTTCAAATATAGCTTAGCCCTTCCATTATATTCTTCAAATTGTGTCGTCTCCGCTACGTATGGCTCATCTCGTGAAATCGAAATACCTTTGAACTCTAACAGCATACTATCTTCTTTTATTGCAACTTTGCTGCGCCGCAGAAATATCTCCATCAAATAGCATCTTGCTCATTCTTCAAATATGTAAAGGCCATACGATACAAAATATCCTCATCCATTTCAATAAGGGGAAGTATCGCATCATGAACCCCGCGTTTAACACACTACCCTAATTCAAATTTCATCCTTTTCGCCGCCTTCCTCCATTAGACGGAGCGATTCTTCATTTCAATCAAAAGCTGTAAAATTCTTTGAAATTAAAAGGGTCATGGTTCTGATTTCACAAATAGAATAAAACCAGTAAAACACATCATCCTGTGCCTTACTGGTTTTATAGAAGCCTACATTTTATGAGATAGAAAATTCCAAGCTCAATGTTTCAGTGTTTCCCCCTCTTCGTCATTCTCAGCTACCAAAGAGTAAAATGAGCATATTCCTTTTTGGTCATCGGTTTTCCTGCTACCATTAGTAGAATCGTCGACCATTTTTTGAAGAACGGCCTACCCTATGATTCGACCACCATGTAAATCCTTTATAAATTATGTTTAGCGTGTATACACACCTATGAAGCCATCAGCATTTCCGTTATTAAGAAGTTTGATTTCCTCATAGGGATTCTTCTTTTTGCTTTCTAAAAGAAATAGCTTTTTGTTATTTGTACTACTTCCTTCTGTAGTTGTATAGGTAAAAGTTAAAATTTTCTTTTCCTTATTATATTTAAAGGAGTAATCAGAGTAATTCTTTGTAGTTGAATTGATTAAAATATATGTTTTATGTTCATTTTCATCATAAGCATAAATTCCATCCTTTAACTCTTCTCCAAATATGTTAAGAACCTTCTTACTTTCTTCATCATTAGCATCCAGTTCTAGTACTCTTAAATTTTCTAATTTTGTATTTTCTGAAAGTACAATTTCGGGATTGTTCTCTTCATAGTTAACATCCACTCTATAGTTGCAAGCCGTTTGCATTAACAATAATCCAAGTAAAGCACAAAATGTTAACCTCTTTTTCACGACTTTTTTTCCACCTTCTTTTAAATTTTAATAATCTTAGTTAATACTTACATATTATACAATAATCTAAACTAGTATATACAAATATTGCCACTTAGTATATAATGGAAATTGAATTACAAATACAGGGGAGGTTGTTAAAAGATGACAGCAATAACTGGAAATAAGTTACTAAGTTCGTTGTTCTTTAGCTTTGTGTTATTTTTAGTTTTTAGTTGCAGTAGCCTTTTAGTCCATGCAGCCGAGAGTGATTCAGAATTACAACCCTTAGAAAATTTAGAATTTGTGACAGATGAAAGGTATAGCGTACCAACAGAAGACGGTGGTATGATTTTGTTTGAATCAGAACAAGATTACCAATCTTATTTGAATAACAGCATACAACCTTTATGTGCTACATGTAATCAGACCACTCAGACAACACTTGAAAAATACACTGTTTCACGCGCATTTATTGGGTATCACCCCGCTACACCCGGTTGGGATAAAGTGAAAAGTGTATCCATCGCTGGTGGAATCACTTGGAGTATAAACGGCTCCTTTGCCCAAGGTTCATCAACATTCGGTATTACATTTTCCCACAGTTTTACGTCTACAAGGACTTATGAATCGCAATACCCCACTAAATATGTCCGTGTTGGTGTTAGAAAAGATGTTATTTACCACAAAGTAAAAAATGTAGTAAGAAATCCTATAGGTACAATTATCAACACGTATATAACTGAAACGGCAACTCCATATGGTGATACGTATACGGAGTTAATGTATAGAAATTAAGTAGCTATTATAAAGTTGTACAAGTATAAATATCATTTTACGAAAACCCAACTACAAACTTTTTTGTAGTTGGGTTTTTAATTTAACGAATGTCTTGAAAGCAAACTCAAGCACAATCTTTATTAGATAAAATAGAATAACCCCATGTCAATTATGGGATACACTCATAAATCATACCCCACAACCCTTGCTATATCAGCATTTCTAGGCTCACCTAAAAATACTGTGCTCCTAAATGCCAGGTTTTTTATTAAGGTAATTAAAATTTGGAGAATGGCGTATTTAAAGTATTTCTAGAGTATATTCTTAAATTAATGTTTGTAATAAGGGGTTATAAAAGACACTCAATTGGGGTAAAAGTGGGGTACTACCGTTTTTGAAAGTTTGTACCCCACTTTATTCGCATATTAATTATTATATGGCAGGTGTATAAAAATCTTTACTTAATTTTAGAAAAGTCACTCAACACAATATTTTGTATTGAATCCCCCAAAAATTTTGGTCTAACTTTTAGGGTGTAGTACATTTTGAGTGACTTTTGTATTTATATAAAACTGTGCGTAGCCTCTTTTGTTTCAATGAAGCATGTTACTTCTTCTCGGCTTTTCGGTCTACCCTTATTTCGCTTTGGAGTGGCCTTTTTATAACAATCCATCTAAAAAACGTACTCATTCATATTTTTCTGTTGTTTGATTTCTTCATTTCTTCATTTTTACTCACAGCTTTTTAATAATGAATTTTATATAGGAGATTTCTTAATTAATGTCATTGACCCCATTAATTAAATTGAATTATATATAATTGTGGCTCAACTATCTATTGTCTTTTTCTTTTATCCTCCAACGATACACCTTTAATTTCTTGGTCACTTCTATAAGTAGAAGTCGTCCTTTTTTGATTAGAACAAATTAACATTGTAGATACTATATACTAAATTTTTTCACTTGACCAGTTCACATCAAATTGTTAAGAATGGATCACTGGATTTGTTTCTCTTATATCTTCGCCATATGCTTCATCAATTTTATAAATCATCTTTGCCCATCTTTGGTAATCTTCGTTTGATGCTGAATCATTAGCAAGTACAAACTTCGGATTCTCTTCCTGAGAAAAAAATTTTTCAATCTCGTAATTCTTTATTTCTAATTTATCAGATAACACTTCCTTGACAATCCAATCTCTACCTTCTGCGAATTCCTTTAATTCATTAATATTCGAAACTGAAGGTAAATTATTATTTGAGCTAGATTTTAAAACTTTTTGTGGTGCATCTGCAAGTTGGTAATTTAATAGAATACTTTCTGTATCTTCAGTTTCTAGCATCTTCCATATGTCTCTTAATTCTTTTATAAATGCTTTAACCTCACTAATCTTATCCGCGCCAATCATTTCTGTCACCAAATACAAAAGCTCATCTACAGATAATTTCTTATGATCAACAATTGATTTTGCCATGGTATAGCAGAAAATATTTTCAGTTTCAGCAATAATACCTTTGGATGAGAATGTATACTTATAAAATTTAACATCTACCCGAACAATTGCGAAGTTTTCAGGATAAACAAAAAACATTTTTTCTTCATATTCGCCCATAGAACTGTTTCCAATCAAAGTGTCTAAAGCAGTTTCAACTATGCTTTTGAAACCTTCAATTACTCCCTCTTTACCTTTAAAAAACATCTCAATTGCATTTTTAATAGAATCTGAAGATTTGGAACTTAAATTAACATGTTGCATGTCGTGATAAGACATTGCCCGATTCCCTACAATTTCAAGTTCTTTAGTTCCTCCACTTAAAAACATATTTTGAAGTTCCCCTCTAAATTGCTCACATTTTGCTTGTGCCATTTTTTGAAGAAAACCAAATTGCTCCTTCATTTGTAAATCCTTCTCAGTTTTCCCTGTGATGCCATCAATCATGTCTACAATCTTTGCCATTAATCTCTACCTCCATCTACTAATTTTTTGTATAGACAATCACGAACAATTGATTTCTGCAATTTCACAAGAAGTAATGATTACCTATAAATTTATAATAAGTTATAATTTAACAAAAATATATAGATGGTGTAAATTTTTACATTTTTTAATATGTAAATACAAAATGCCCAGGCTCAAAATTAATTGAGTACCTGGGCTAAATAATTTGCATGTATAGAGGACCACTGAAAAATTAACATATTCTCCACTCTGCAAGAGAGATCTCATTATGATTTCTATAATCATCCAATTGCTGTTCGCTTGATTTTAAATATTCTGTTCGTATATCTTTAATAGTAAATCATATACATGATTTTGCATTTTAAAATTGAATACATACTCTCAATCACTAGAATATTAAAGGAGATAATTTATATGGCTATTACAGTACAACATATTCGACACGCAACTTCGATTATTGTAATAAACAATAATCGTATACTAATCGATCCAATGTTGAGTGAAGTTGAACAACTTTCACCTGTCCCCTTTACTAGAAATTATCGAAGAAATCCATTAACTTCTTTACCTGTTTCACTTAACATTTTTGAAAATGTGGATGCTATTTTGCTAACTCATCGCCATTTTGACCATTGGGATAAAAAATCTATATCCCTATTAAATAAAAATATTCCTATTTTATGTGGTCCTAATGATAAATCCTCTGTTCTAAAAGCTGGTTTCACAAAAATAATCTCAATTGAAGACACTTATGAGTGGGCAGGAATAAATATTAAAAGGATTGAGGGACCACATGCTCCCGGACTCACTGGTATGATACTTGGGATAGTATCCGGATTTTATCTAAAAACCAAGACAGAAGGATCCATATATATCGTAGGGGATTGTATCTATACACCAAAGATTGAAAAGGCCTTTATAGACCTATCACCAGACATTGCTCTTTTGAATGCATCCGAGGCTGAAATGATATGGGGAACTGTGATTACTATGAACCGTGAAGATATTGCTCGTATTGCATGTCTATCTCCAAAAACTAAACTAGTAGCAGTACATCTAGATACAATTAACCATTGTAAGTTGAGTCGAAAACAGTTATCAGCATATCTTAAAGATAAAAATCTATGCGATTCAGTAGTAATTCCTCAAGATGGTGAAATTGTTTCGTTTTAATTATTTCAATAATGCTTGATAACTATTGGATATCTATGCTATAAGGATTTGATTTGAAAGCCCAGGCTCAAGATAAATTGAGAGCCTGGGCTTTATTTTGGTGACCGATTAATCATTTTTCCACCTGAGTCTTCAAAGCCATATTAGCATATCTGTGTACCCCATCATTACCAGCTGTAGCTATATGCACATCACTAAAATATTCGTCTGTACAAAACATATCTAATTACCTAAAATGGTGAATAGTAGTTAGATCTATTGAGGTGAATAAAAATGAATAATTGTCCTAATTGTTTAGCCAGTAATCCTTTTAAGAAAGTATATAGAGATGGTTTAGTATTTGTGAAATGTGAATTTTGTAATACGATTTTTGAAGATACTTCAACGAGAAAAACTAGAGAATCTAGAGAATTATCAGGGAGTATACGAAACGAAGTCCAAAACAAAGCCCCAACCGAAACAGATTTTCGCTTAATTGGAATGTTCATTTGGTTTGTCATAATACTCGGCATTTCTGTAAGTATTATTGATGCTATTTTTTGGAGTGATTAATTTATAAAATGCCCAGGCTCAAAATTAATTGAGTACCCGGGCATGGGTTGTTAGTTACTTCTTTGAGCAATAATGATCTTCAATCCTTCAAAATCCCCACCAGTTAATGTGCCAGTGTCAAATTTATTTAGGTGTGATTTATCAATAAGCTTTTTATCTACTGCTTGTTTGAGGTAGTCGCGTACTGCAGCTTTAGTTGTCTCATTTGTGAAATTCATTGTGTCATCATCCTTTGCAATATTATTTGGAGGTGTTAATTGCATATTTGCTTTCACCATTTGTAAAAAACTATTCCACGGAATAGGTGCGCTTGTGGAACGCATCTTACTAGGACAATTTTTTTCCGCTGTAAAAGTTGTGTTGTACCACATCATTGATTGTTAAACTTTCATCTTTAAGAATTTTGGCAATTAATGCTGCTGTATTTTGTATAGTTCTAACATAGTCACCATCACTATTTACACACATTTCAACTTGGATCGCTTGTTATTCCCTTGTTTACTACCTGCCGCCCAACATTGCCAATTGTGAGTAAATGATTGTACAGCTTCTTTGTCATCCACAGACCAATGCCAACTTGCTTGACAACTATTACAGTTAGCTTGCAGTCGAGCGTGGTTGTCTGCCCCACTACCTTTCTTGGCATTGTCAGTTTCATGAATACATACTTTTCTACGAGCGTTTTTACGTCCTCCTGTTACTTTAATAGAAACGGCCGCTGACACTAAATGTTGTCTGATTTGCACCATTATTTATCACCCTTTGGTTTGTCATAATTCAATGCTTGCTCGCTGTCTGAGGTACCTTTTGTAGTCGGGTCGATAATAATACCAAGCAAACCTAATATGCTTAATACAGTCTCTGTAATGGCTGTGATTTGTGCATTGTAAATTGTAATATCGACATTAAAAATGCCCGCTGTTTGATTAGCGAGCACTAGTTTTCCCTCCATTTTATCTAAACGTTTATGTGCTTGTTTACTTGATTCCTCTACACGAATCACACGCTCTGATAACCCTGTAACACGCATTTCTTGTGCTTTAATATCAATCCTAATCGATTCTACCCCAGCGTTAATATTGTCTAGTTTCGTGCGTATTACGGCTGAATCAGATGCATCGTTCTTAATGTCCTTGTCTCGATTACGGTTGTAAGTGAGCACCCCAATAAAAGCCCCTAATACTGTACATAAAATTCCGATTAAAGCTACTGTTTGACTGTCCATGTCAACACCTCACAAATAAAAATAGCACTGCTCGGCACAGTGCATTGCTTAGGTCTTGTTGTATAAAAGTAGCCCTCCATAGCTGATTGTGGAAGGCAAAGTATAATGCTAGTTATGTTGCGTATAATTTTGTTCAAGAAAAAACCCCACCTATTGGTGAGGTTTAAACTAAACGTATTAATAAGTAGTAACTACAATATTAGAATCACCATCTTTAATGCCACCTGTTACAACTAACTTAATGTGATAGGTAGTGCCCACCATTAATCCACCAATTCTAACACCATAACTTGTTTCTGTTAATATAGGGTTGTTATAGTTTGGGTTAAAATTAGGACCAGCAAATACTGCAACAAGCGTTGAATCAATCCAAGTTATTCC
Source organism: Lysinibacillus sp. GW247-5R2A (assembly GCF_059424475.1). NCBI lineage: Bacteria > Bacillati > Bacillota > Bacilli > Caryophanales > Bacillaceae > Lysinibacillus > Lysinibacillus sp. GW247-5R2A. The sequence continues at coordinate 305,348 of NZ_JBWKZL010000002.1, forward strand.
TCCATCAGTTGATTGTTGTACCTTCATACTTGTGGATCCTATTGCGGGATTAATATTAAAAGTTAATTCACCATTTCCTTTATACCCATTAATTCTAAAATCGTTTTGTGTGCTATTCTCGCCTTATACACCATGTGCTTTATAACGAGCCTTCACCGTACGGGCGACTTTCATCGCATACGGCGATCCGTTAGCAGTAAAATTAGTACTTATTTCCCCGTAAACATCTTAATTTTATTTGAATATTAAATCAATAGTATTTGGACAAGATAAAGAAATCTTAACCTTCCAAGGACCTTATCAATTTTAAACAGTAAAAATAACGCTAGCTTATGCTGCGTTTACTTCTTTAATTCATATTTGAATGCATCAAACTCTCGTCTCATCTTACTTATGAAGGTAGGCTTATCATTATCAAACACGACCTCTATCTTTCGCTTGCCGTATTCGTATACTTCTTTTACTGCAGTTATACGTCCATCGTAACGCCATTTATCTACTTTTTTATCAACAGTCATTTTATTTCACCTCCCGAAAACTAATCATTACCTAGCAGATGAAATATATGTAATAACTTTTTGCTCTCAAAACCACACCAAATTCCGCCCTCTCAACTCGTAGTGTTTTGGCTGTTTGATGCAGTTTTCAAAGCAAAAGAAAAAGCCTCCATCCGAAGATGAAAGCTAAAAATTTTGGTAATCCTATTGTCGAGAGCTCACTTTTGACATCGTAGCAGAGCGTACCACGTTATTTCGTAATTGTGTTTTAGATTTATAGTGCATTTCCGTGCACTTTGTTGATGTAGTAAGTTTGACTAAAAGGTAAGTAGACGAAGTTCACATAAAAACCTAGCCATAATTTAGAGCAATATGAAACTCTGAATTGACACAAATACTGAAAATAAAAATACAGCGATTAGTAGACAACCATAAACTTTTCGCTCTTGTTGAAATTCTCTAATTCCCCAAATTAACATTACTAACCCTAAGAAGAATATCGTTAAAAAATTCAACTGATAATTCTTTGTGATAAGTCCATAAGCTGAGAGTGATACTACTATGATTGAAAAAATAAATTGTAAAATTTTCAGCAAAACTACCATCACCTCTTAAATATTGTACTTTTATTATACAATACAAAACCTTATATGGATATAAATTCCAATAATTAGCCTTTTATATTAATTAAGATACCTAATCTCTAAAAAAAATATGGGCCGGCCGTGTATGTCATGCTCCGAACAAGTTTGTTCAGCGCGGGTCGGTCGTCAGTCTGTCTTTTCCTAATATTTAGGTTTTTATAAATACCAAGAGAGCAAAACCTTACCTTACCGCACCGTCCTGCCTCCAATTTTACAAGATAAAATTTAAAATACCAAATCTATAACGAATGTAACATATATAACGTTTGTAACATCTATCACATTTGTAACACGATAGAAAATGTAGCGTAGTCATTAATGATACTTAATTCTTGTGCATCAGCAAACTGATATTAATAGTACTAAACGAAATTTTCAAAAACCTCCATTTATGAATTTTAACGATTATAATAAAGTATAAAAAATACCAAATTAAACCTTATTTAAATTTAACTAAAGTGTTTGATTTAAAGTGTTTTGTATTTAAGGAGAGTTATTAATGGAAATTCAAACCAGTAATACATTAAATTATTTGAAAACAGAGGTAACTAAAAATATAAAAAGGGAAAGTCTCTTAGATTTATTTGGAATTAAAAATATACATAAAGACGAAGACGAAAACGAGAAAAATATCAAACCTAAACTCGAAACCAGATATGAAGATGGGTATATACGTACATATCTTGTGAAAACGAATGGACAAAAATTAGTTAGATTACTTGTTAAAGAGGTTAAACAAACCCAAGAAAACATGAAAGAATCCATAGATTTAGAGGATATGTTGATACAAGAGCTTGAAAAGTTATCTAATCCCAAAAAATATGAACAGAATACTTCTATTTTTGAAAAAGAAAAAAATATTTATAAATATAAAACAGGTATTTGAGGACTAAACAGTAAAAAAACCTGATTAGAATTGATTATTAATTTTCGTATAGGTTAAGAAAGTCTTATTTATTGCCACAACCCTTGGATTGTGGCAATAAATTTCCTAGAGGCATGAAGCCCCTACATCATTTCATCATCTGTTTTAAGGTTTGCCCTCCTAAGTTGTGTTAAAATAATCTTGTTAGAACCGTCAAAGGGCATAACCAATTCTACGCTGTAGCGTCTGAACACGCTACGGCTTTTTCTTTTTAATTCCCAAGTCTTTCAACTATACTAAAATACAGATTACTTCATAAATTAGTAGTGTATAAAGAAAATCTATTTACTTTTTACATACATTTTTATGGGTCGCTGATGATGTCACAGTGACCCTTTTATAATTTCTTTCCTCATATTGTATAGTAACTTTTCAATCCCTTTTCTATAAGGCCTCTTAAAACCTTTGATTGGTTTGATCAGATTTTCAATTTTACTCCAAACCCTTTACGGCCAGTACGCACTGTTTAACCGCCACGTTGAATCAAGTTACATTTTATAAATCTTCTTCATCTGATTTTAGAACTTTTTCCCCAAAAAAGTTATTACATAATATCTTTCACTTGTTCATACTCAGTTCATATTTTCGTCACTGTAAGTCCATCTTCGTCGTTTAGGCTTTCCTTAGGGCTCTTTAAGGTAGCCTAAAACGATAGGAGAAGAAGTGAGTAAAAATACAAGAGGTGAAAAAAATGGACTTAGACACAACAACAAATAAAAAACCAGCTAACAAGATGAAAAAATTGCTTATTATTTTACTTAAAATTCTAACAGGGTTAGTTATAACAATTGTCGTTTTTATAGCCATTGTTTTTGTTATTGATAAGATTAGTAGTAAATTGGAAGCAGGAAAAATAAAGCCCTATGGCCAGTCTGTAACAGTAGATGGGAAAAATATGAATGTTTTGATTGAAGGACAAGGCGCAGAAACAGTCGTGCTACTGCCAGGTTTGGGAACAGGAACACCAGCACTTGATTTTAAGCCGCTAGTAGAAGAGTTATCGCCATTTTACAAAGTTGTAGTGATTGAGCCTTTCGGTTATGGATTAAGTGATATAACCGAAAAAGAACGGAGCACAGAAAATATTGTAAGTGAAATCCACGAAGCCTTACAGATTCTTAAAATTGACCGCTATATTCTAATGGGTCACTCCATTTCGGGCATTTACGCACTAGATTATGTGAATAAATATGAAAACGAAGTGAGTGCATTTGCCGGGATCGATAGCAGTGTTCCAAGGCAATATGGTGATAAGGTTGTTGAATCTCCGATACCTAATTCTGTAATTACACTACTCAAAGAATCAGGTCTAGGCAGATTGATAATGAAACTAAGTGCTGACCCATATGCTGCACTACCAGTTGATGATGAAACAAAAGAACAAATGAGAATTCTTTCTTACAAAAACTTTAGAAATCCAACTATTGTGAATGAAATAGAAAATAGATCTCCTAATTTTAAAGCAGCTGAAAATTTAACATTCCCAAAAAACCTGCCTGTTATTTTCTTTTTACAACCGGATAGTACTGCCATTGAAGGATGGTCAATACTACATGAAGAGCAAGTAAAAGATTCTGTACATGGAAAAGTGTTGACATTTGAAGGAACACATTATTTACACCATACTCAATCAAAAGAAATCGCTGAAAACTTCAGGGCATTTATTGAAGAAGTAAAGCAAGACAGTAGATAATTTTTTAAAAATGAAAGTTTGTTTGTAACTAGTTGATCTCTCAATTGCTAAATTCGGTCCTAGTATTATCCATGCTACGGCATCATGTGCAAGCTTTCTTGCATGTGTGCTGTAGCATTTTTTGCGTATGTACTATACATTTCTCTTGAATGGCTAATTACTTATCAAAAATTGTATTAATGACATTTCATTTGCTTAGTAGTCCATCGTAAATGACCAAGGTTCAATGGTTTCCATCGCTTCATAGGGGCACATGGCCCCCACATCAAGCAATCATCTGTTTTACAATGTTATCCTTAATACGCTTAATGCTTGTTGCTGATAAAGCCATGTTTTGGCCTACCCAACGTTGTGATTTGCCGTCTAACATCCAATTTAGTACTTGAATCTCTCTGTCGCCAGTAGCTCGTTGAATAAGCAGTTGTACATCTAATAGCTTTTTCTCATACTCTGCAACACGCTTTATGTTTTTCGAACGTCTAACAGCCTCCTGCATAATTGGATCACCTACACCCCCTACCGCCTTTGGTAATGTAGCTTCGATTCCATACTGTGCCGTTTTTGCCCCTATAACCATTTCTAATCGCATTTCTTTGATGGCGTTAACCATCCAATGGTAGTCTGTAATCATTGAATCTAAAGCATCTGGTGTAATCGTTAGTGTTCTTTCTTTTAACATAGGTTTGCCCTCCTAGGTTGTGTTATAATGACTTATGTGACTAGCCTAGAAGGACATTAACCAATTCGAGCTGTAGCGTCTGCAAACGCTGCGGCTTTTAGTTTTTCAATCGTTATGAACTATTTGAAACCTTTTCCATTTGCATCCGTAAATAAATTACAACACTTTTGCTTTATTATTGGAGGTATTTAAATGGACTCTTTTGCACTTATGGCTTTTTCTTTTGCTTGTTTGTCATTTGTCTTTGCTATTTCAACTGATTCTAAAATCAAAAAGTTAGAAAAACGTATCGAAGTACTTGAAAGAAACATGTAATTTTTTTAATACATAATAGGTTTATAGAGCGATATTTTAGTCGCTCTTTTTCTATTCCAAAGGCCATAAACTATGGAACCTAAGTTAACTAAGCATATAAATAGTAGTGTTAAGCTAAACTAGTTTAACAAAACCTCTCTTATTGGTAGGGTCATTTCTATCCCAAGCGACCTTACTCATATTGTTCACTTAAGAAAGCTGTAGCGTCTGCAAACGTTGCGGCTTTTTTATCTATTCACTTTTGCCGTATTAACAAGATTATTAACATTCGTCAGTATTTACCTTACCTAAATTGACATATAATAACGTCGGGGAAATAAGTTTTATAAATCTATTGCTGACAGATCGCCGTGTGCGATGAAAGTCGCCTGCCCGGTGAAAGCTCGTTATAAAACCGAGATAAAAAGGTATAAGACGAGAATAGCGTGTTATTACCAGCACCTATCATTGAAAATTCAACTATAGTTACTGGACTTTCCGGGATCTCTATGTCTGGAGTTCCGAATGCAAGTATTAATTTTTACCAAATTATCAACGGGAACAAAGTACTTGACATGATTTCTAGTTTTTGGAATTTCGATCAAGACGGTAAAAGTAAAATTGGATATACTAATTTTGTATCTGGTTCATCTTGGTGCGTAACACAAGTTGTAAATGGAGTAGAGAGCCCTTATTCAAATACAATAACGTTTCCGTAAAAATTTCTTTATGACCTCACCCTTCGTGGGGTTCTCTTTGTATACAAAAATTACTGAACAGAATCTTTTAACTAACCACTTTCTTCATCCCTAACAATCCACCAGCTCTTGACCCAATCCGTTCCACCATCTCAAGATTCATAGCAATCAGCGCCACACTCACCTTACTTGTATTTAGCCTGTCAGCTATTTTGTTGATTGGATATCCTTGATTCCAAAGCGTGATAAACGTTTCTATTTGGCGTTGTGTAAAATCAAATTTAACGATTTCATGAACCTCGCCAATGAATTAGATGTATCGATTCTCTACTTTCCTTGCCATTCAATCGTTGCCTCGGCTCTGGGCTGCTCTGAATAAAGCTTACGAACATTTAGTTCAACGATTTGTGCGCCATCATCCTCTGCTGTCATTTCTTCAACGACACGTGGATCGTTCCAGAATGATGTGTGTACTAATCTAAATTTAGCCATTTGCCCTCGTCCCTCCTACTTGCTTTTACAGTGTGTTAATTGCTTCATCCGTTTAACTCTTCTACGTTCTTTCATTAGAGCTTGATTGAAGTGATTTTCCACATGATTCCATATGCTGGTGATTGCTTTATGCTTTAGTGACCTGTCATAGATAACACTTCGATAAAAACCTTTTGTAGCTAATTCTGTTTTCATTCCATATGTTTTGATTGACCAACAACCATTTGTGCAATGCTTTGTTTCATAGCCTATATCGTGCCACTCGGAATAATCAACCACTTCTGAACCACACACTGTACACTTTTCTTCTTGATAGCCCCAAGAATACTGATCATAAGCATCTGATTTTCCAAGCTCTCTACAAAGCGCAGAGAATACCGCTCGTTTGCGTTCTCTGTATATCACAGTCATAAACACCTTCCTTATTCTAAATTTTTAAATTTTAATCTTAAATTACCAGCCTAAAATTAACCTCAAATATTCAATTAGTTATGGTACAATAATCCAGCGAGGAGGTTTTTATACAGTTATGGAAATATTATTTGGAATTATACCTATTTTCTTTTTATTAGTTTTCTATCTTGTACCAGTAGTATTTATAGTTTGGTTCGTGTTTAAAATCATTAATATCCAAAAAGAACAAACTGAAATTCTATTAAGAATTGCTGACAAGTTAGAAAAGTAATGTAGTATGGAGAGCTTCTAAAAAGCTCTCTAACTTCTCACAAACTGCAAAACTACCACTCACTTTGACAATTCGATAATTCGGATACCTAGTCATGTACTCCAGCACCAAACGTCTGATTTCATCAGTATCCTTTGTCTATTGGAATATCCATGCAGACATAAGGACTTTTTGAGGTAGTTTATTCATCTAACTGCCGCATCTAATCTAATAGATACTCAATGTCAAATGTTCCACTAAGTTTCCTGGTTCCTCGGCAAAATTCGCACTTGTCACATCGGTGTGGATTTCTTCGCCCTAGCTTTGCGTCTATGATGCTCGGCAACATTGTTTGAACATATTCTTTCTCGAAATCGAAACGCTCTGAATCGAAATGTAAAACTGCTTTAGCAGGTGGCGATTCTTTTGTAACTGCCACAATGTATGGATCATAGTAACGCCCTGTATTTTGAAAAATAATCTCTCGGTACACCCACATTTGCGTACATAATCAAAGGCTTGTACAAATGAAACCCAAGTATTATATTTCTCGCTCCAGTATCGTTTACTAAGCTCTTGGGTACTCTTTAAATCGCTGAAAAACCCACGTTCATGATTGATGTTGTCTACTTTGATTTTCCACTCTACCCCAAATAATTCCCCTGTATAGATGACCTCTTTTTCACCCTGTAAAGCAAACATACAAAACTCATCATTTTTGATTGTTTCTATCATGTCATCTGCTTTTTCGTAATCCTTATACTTGTTGCCGCGATTGTTATAAATGCTGTCGTGGTTTCGTTCTAGAAATTCAGTAAATGCAATATCACTTTCAACGGCTGCATGTAGATATGAACCAACCATTAATGCTGTAGAAGGAGGACGAGAAAACTAGCCCCTCACTTCTGCTAACGTTCTAGCTTCACATTCCATAGCACTTTTAAACTAGGATACTGACATATAATGTTGGTTGGCCTCATTCGAGTGGTAATTCTGGCTGTTCAATTGGAATGTCGTTTGTTGCATCTGGTTTCACCTCTGTTATTGGTTCAATTTGAGCTTTAAAATCATTACCTAATCTACTAGATTGCTTTTTAGCTTCATCCTTATTAAACCAATCATCTACCTTACTTAAGCCGTCTCTTAAGCTGTTAAATATGTTAATTAGCTCTACACAGTCATATTCAGTAAACAAATCAGCGGTGTAACCAAACTTTGCTTCTATCATTTCTTGAGTGACACGATGTTGTTCTTTGTAACCACGCAATGCATTTGCAATACGATCTTTTAATGGACCTTGACTATTACCAGCTAGTGTTTCATGACATTGACCAATCGCTTTATCAATGATGTCACCAGGAATCACGCCTAAGATGCATGACCGTAAACGACGAGCACCAACGTTCGCTACTTTCTCATAAATATCACGTGGATCTTCTAATTTTTTAATAGAACCTTTAGCTTTCATAGAGTGCTTAACGGTAAATACCTTTTCTTGTCGGACATTCGTTTCAAGGTCCCAGCAGAATGCTTTTGCTACTGATTCACCTTCGCGTTGTTCTAGTTCCTGAATGCCGTATGAAATTGCCCCAGTTTTGCGCAATTGCCTCAGCTAATCGAATAGATGGTCGTGTTACACGTTGACTTCCACGAGGATATGGATACATAACAACCTGTGCAAATGCTGGACGTTTACAAGTGTCTAATACACGTTGTTCAGCTTGGAATACGTTTCTAGGAAACTGTTTTGCCATGAAAATTGTCCTTTGACTTCTTCCATCTCACGGGAGGCACTAGCTTGTGCTAGTACCCCTTGTGGTTGTTGGAAAGGAATTGGATTATTAAATTGTTCTGCTAAGTTACTCCTTGAAATTCCTCCTATAGTCCGCTATAATTTCTCTAATATTTGTTTTGTAAGCCACTCTGCCAAGTGGTTTATTTTTTTGTGCAAAATTTGGCATTATAGTGATCCTCTAAATACGTATGGATATTATCTAGATGAACGATATCCCCATTTGAAAACTCCATGTAATCATCATTGAAAACTATTAAACTACCATAGATATCACGGAAATCTGTCTCTATATATCGAAATGTAGGTACACTATTTACAGCTTCAATTGTTCCTAAGACCATGGGATTCTCGACTTCAATAAGTTGTCTCACGCTATTGCCTCCTTTTGTTTTTGTAAGACATCCGCATATGATTTTGTGACAAAGCTTGTGTAGCGTACATTTTCCTCAATTGCCACTAATGTAAGTATGATCCCAGTAAACTCGCTGATGATGTCATACTCAGCAAATCGTTCCTCAAAGTCTTCTGTATCTAGACTTATTTCACGCATTTTCGGCTTAAATTGAGCAGTACTCATATCTTCACCTTCTTTCTCATCAAGCAACAAAGCATAACCGTAGGGAGACGGTGCTGTAAGCTGCTTGACGTTTGCGAATTTTCATTCGCTAACGTCGAAATTTGTGATACACTGAATAAATCGATTCTATTAATTTATTTTGGCTGCTTAATTCTGGAGAAATTAAGTAGCTTTTTTTATTGCCAATATGTGATGATAATTGGCACCCCTATAATAAGCATGGTAATAACAACACTGATGCAAAATTTCCTGTGTGATTCTGGTACATCGTCCTCTGGTAAGTAAAAAAAGTTATCAAGCCATTCCCACAACTTTCTTCACCAACTTAGCCAATACTCCTCCCTTTTTTTAGACTTCAACTGCTATCCATAACCGTTTACGTTCATGTAGTTTTTCTAGTTGTTTCAACGAATTATGTAAATCACGGTCTCGTTGCATAGCTATGTTGATTTCACCATTTTGTACATGTATTTTTATTTTTACGACGACACTAATAAAAGAAAGAAAAATCAAGACAAGGTTTCCTTACAATTCAAGAAGCAGAAAAAGCCCTAATTGCAATTAAGGCTAGCGTAAGGAGTGGCAATGAACAAACTGTGATAAACGAAAATATTACTCTTGATCAGTGGTTCATAAAATGGATGAAGTTAAAAGAAAATAGCTGGGAAATTACAACACATCGTCATAAAGAAATGCTATGTAGAAGGCACCTGTTGCCGCGTTTAGGCAATCTAAAACTTACTAAAATTACTAAGTTAGTTGTACAAAATCTTATTGTTGATGATTTGATTGCGAAAGGATATAGCAAAAATACAATTAAATCTGTTTGTGCTACATTAGGTTCCATGTTAAATGATACGGTAGCTGAGGAAATTTTAGACCGTAGACAATATACGAAATTAGAGATGAGTAAAGCTAAGCCTACACGCAAAAAAGATGCGTTAACTGCACCAGAACTCCAAAATGTAATATTGACTACAAAATCTACTGAAAATGCTACTCGTTATGCAATTTTACTGACATTGGCTACTACTGGGATGCGTAAAGGTGAATTAGCAGGCCTTACATGGAACGATTTGGATTTCAAGCAAAGTACCATATCAATTACTAAGACACGTGATGAATATGGGGTTCGTTCACCCAAGACCCTAAATAGTATCCGTTATTAACATGAGTGAAGAATTAACAGAGCATCTAAAAAGTTTTAAAATATGGTGTATTGAAATGAAAAAAATTTACAATGTTGAATTAAAAGAAGATGATTATATATTTATTACGGCTAACCTAGAACCAATTAGCAGTAATTATATATCTAAAATGTTTAATGCTTTAAAGAAGAAACATAATTTTGAACGTTTCTCAGCACATATTCTTCGTCATACATTTGTAAGTATTCTTATTGCAGAGGGAACCGCTGTAACTACAGTTGCAAAAATAATTGGGGATACTCCTCAAATGGTGATGAGGGTATATGCACATTCCCTCGCGGATGAGGAATTAAAGGCAACACAAATTCTTTCTTCTTTAATTAAAATTGAATAAATCATGATAAACATCAAATTTGGGGTACAAAGTGGGGTACAACCTTAAGTTATACCCCACAACCCTTGCTATATAAGCATTTCTAGGCTTACCTAAAAATACTGTGCTCATAAAGATAGTCATAGGAAAGGTCAACAAACAAATATTCATGTTCGTTGATAGCGATTGAAAAGGTTCTTGTAATTTCACCTGTTTCAATATCACGATATAGCTCAGAGATTTCGCCACTTTGATCGTTGCGCATTTTAATAATCGTTTGTAAGAAGTATGGGCGCCAGCTCCAATTTTTGTTGATGGCACGTGGTTGCAACTCCCAATTTCCCTCTATTCTCATGACGTTCGGCGTTAATTGGAAGCCATCCTCATTACAAATATATAGTCTGAAAGAATAGTTATCCAGTAATTCAGCTAAATGCTCTAATTGTGAGGTATTATCACTCGTTGGTTTTACACGGTGAACAATCGCCTCCAATTCTTCTCTTAATTTCTTTAGCTGTAAAAATTGTGCCTCTAGCATTTTCTTTTCAGACGTAATAAATTGCTGGCATTCTTTTTTAAAGCGTTCCTTTAACACCTCTTTATCGACAAGGTTCATTGCAGGATTGGCTAAATAGGGACCTTGATAATAGCGTCCACCGTTTTTCCAAGCAAATTGTAGCTGATAAACCGTTTCAATATCTTCGAATAATAGATTGGCACCTATTTTATAGGCAAGACTGCCAATAGCAGAAATCATATCGGATTGAGCAGACCAAGAATCATAATTTAAATCACGTGTATTCACCTTTAAAATATGGGGCGCCAATAACGCAATATGCTCTAAATGACTTTCAGCTCCTACTTCCTGAACAGCGATTTTTACCCCAAACGTCGTAAAATACCTCAGTGCATGGTGCAGTTTATTAATATCTCCTAAAAATCGATGCTCAGATACGACAAGTACGATGCGATGTAAATCTTCTTCCCCAATATATTGTTGGATGATATTAAAATGGCTTTCACCAAAATCTTGCATCAATAAATTAGGGTTGCTAGGAATGTATATATCAATATCTGATGCAATTTCCTCAATTTGAGCTAGTGCTGCATGCAAAATTTTATGTTCCATATCTATTCGATATTCTTCTGGAATATCTTCATTATTGACGAAATCCTTTAAATTAATTTGCTGACCTTCAATTTGTAGATGTCCGGAAATTTCGTAGGCTATCACCGTATGCGCGTCTGCGCTAAATATCGGCTGATAATACCCATGTATTTGATCTAAATTCGTTAACACTTCAATTGCGTCCATCTTCGAAACCTCCATTATGAATAACCTTTTATTTGTTATTCAAAAATAACATTTCATAGTCTTTTAATAGCTAAAAAAATGCTCTCTGACTGTATAATAAGTTGTTTATTGTAAAATCGCAACTTCACTTATTAACATTTCTGGCGTATCTGTCTGAAATTTTCTCATCATCTTCGTTGTCATACTTATAATTTCCCATTATTTCTAATGAAATAGGTTCCTTTTTTACGCCATCTTGTCATTTTATGCTTTCGTTCTACCTAACATGTTATTTATTCAAGGCTGTTCGCTCTTTTTACTATTCATTATAATTTATGCTATGAGCTTTCCTAGCGGCTGGGATAAAGGATGATAAAAGTAGTCAATTACCTAACCTCAATGGACAATTTTATGAAAAAAAGCAGTATTCCAAATGGTCAACTAAACCCCTGATGGAATACTGCTTATCGTTATTCAGACATGAAGAAATACCAAATGACAGCTATCACTAGGATTGATAAAATAACAGCTATCGTTACACGTAGTGGTGAAATTGGAGCATCCCCACCTACTCGACCCGTTTGCCCATTGACCATAAAGCGATATATTTTCTCTTTATAACGGAAGGACGACAACCAAATCGGTAACATTAAATATTTGTATGTAATATCATCATGATTGGTCGAAAAACGTAAATTCGATACGACATCCGCGCTATTTTCCCAACGAATTTTTGAAGTGATCTGCGCATGAAGGTGATCATGGATATCCCTCTTGGCATGATTCCAGCCATCCTGTAAGCCAATGCTATATCGTTCAGACAAAAAGCCCGATACATACTCTGGTTTATAGGCCTTATTGTTTAAAAGATTAAAAGGCTCGATTTTTCGCATCATATTCTGATTATAGCGAGTCGTTGCACTTATTAAATGATCGTCGATAAATTCCTGATAAAAGCCACTTGTTGAATACCAATCTGTTTCGGTATGTGTTTTCCCATCTTTATCTGTAACGGTGCGATGTCGTCCATATCTGGCAGAATATCTGGAGCTTGTTTTCGTATCAAATGTCCAGTATGGAAGATAGACCCCTTTAAAGGAATCCGGCCTAGCACTAATTTTGGCAGCTTTCGGTGTAAACAACCTACCTTTTATCCACTTTTGAAAATGTTCTCCAGCTTGCTTATCTGTTACTTCAAATGCACATACACCATTTGGGGCTAGTGTGTTTTCAGCACTTGCTTCCATGACCTGATGGGAACCACAGTAAGGACAACTGTCAGCCACCTGTAGTGCATCGTATATCGTTTCTGCCGCACAGGCTTCACAGATCACTGTTTTTTTCTCCACACCCCAATTGAAATTGCCTCGTTCCTCCGCTGTTAAAAAATCCATTTCTTGAGCAGCTTTTTCTTCTTCTTGCTCTGGCGTAGCTATTTCTGACTCAAAGCCACAATAAGGGCAAGAAAGCTTACCGGTCGCAGGATTAAATTCAATTGATGCACTACATGAAGGACATTCCGCATCAAAATCAAGCTTTACTTGTTTGACATTCTCAACTTCTTGCGTTGACATGAATCATCCTCTCCTTACTTCACGTCATTTTCATCAAACACATCGCCACATTCAGGGCAGAATTTTGGCGGATTAGTAGGGTCCTCTGGCGCCCATCCGCATTTATCGCATGCATAGACTAACGCTCCTGTAGGCTTTTTTGTCCCACATTCACTACAGAACTTTCCTTTATTTATCGCTCCACATGCACATGACCAACCTTCTTCAGCAGGTTTTGCCATTCCACAATTCGAACAAAATTTCCCAGTATTTTCATGACCACATGTACATGTCCATGCATTTGCTTCATTTGCTGTTTGATTTTGCAAAGCCGCTTGAGCCATTTGAGCCTGCTTATTTTGTTCATTCAGTTGATAAAGCTGACTTGCATTAACGCCACCAGCTTGTGCTGCCATATTCATGCCCATAAACCCTGACATTGCACCCGCATCATTGTTGGCAGCCGCTATCATCGCATCTGCCTGTGCCCCTGTTAAATGAGCCGCAGCCATTCCAGGATCACGCATCACAGCATTGCGCTGTAATTGTTTAATCATTGCCTCATCTTCTTCAGACGCTTTTAGTGTACTAATGCCAAATGACACCACCGCTAATCCTCGTGTCGCAAGCCATTTCTCTGATAATACTTTGTTAAGAGCATCTGCTAATGCAACTGTATGGGCAGGTACCTCACTATAGCGAACGCCACTTGCTGAAATATGTGCAAACGCCGGTTGTAGCGCTGTCATTAATTCTGATTTTAACTGGCTATCAATAGAGTCCCGCGTATATTCACGCTCTACATTGCCACAAACATTTGTATAGAATAGTAGTGGGTCTATAATTTTATAAGAATATTCCCCATGACAGCGAATGGCAATATCAATATCTAGCCCAATATTGCGGTCAATTACACGGAAAGGGACAGGTGCAGGTGTTCCATATTTATTACCTACAATTTCTTTCTTATTAAAATAATACACTCGCTGATCTTTTGCAGGCTCTCCGCCAAATGTAAAACGTTTGCCAATTTGCTTGAAAGTCTCCATAATTCCCTGAGACAGGTCTGAGCCATACATAATAGAGGGTTCAGTTGACGTATCATAAACATACTCGCCTGATTCTGAAGAAAACTCTACGACCTTCCCCTGCTCAACGATCATCATGCATTGCCCTTCATTTATCGCAATAATAGAACCATTACTAATAATATTGTCATTGCCTTTATTCGACCCACGTTTGGACGTGCGCTTCACACCTTTAGTCACCAGCACATCTGCCGATAATGACTCACAATAGAAATATTCACGCCATTGATCCTCTAAAACGCCAGATAATGCGCCAACTCCCGCTTTTAATAATCCCATTTAATTTCCCACCTTCACATTGATGTTTAGCTTATTTTATCATCTATAAACAATATGTAATACGCATAATCAGCCAAATTGTTTCACTTTTCTTGATTCAAGCCATAAAAAAACGAGCAGCTCTTAGGAGAACTGTCTCGTTTTCTTTTATGAGAATGCCGCAATCGCTACAAGTACCCAAGCGACAATAAATAGCATTCCGCCTATAGGTGTAATCGCCCCAAGTTTTTTCACACCTGTCACTGCAAGGACATACAGGCTACCAGAGAAGAAAACAATCCCTGCAAACATTAAATATCCTGCCCATGAAAGCAGGCTAGAACTTCCTAAAAGTGCCTCATTCGAAAGAATACCTAACCCGATAATCGCTAATGCATGATACATCTGATATTGCACAGCTGTTTCCCAAATAGCTGCATAATGAGGCGATGCAAATTTGTCCTTAAGAGCATGCGCCCCAAAAGCACCTAAAATAACACCAAGACAGGCCAAAACCGCGCCTAACGCTAAAAACATTTCCATCTATGGCTCTCCTATTTTGCCACAACGGCAATTTCTTTATATTTTGCATCCCAAGCAGGATCCACTTTACTTAACGACACCGGACGCAATGTATCCTTATGAGCTAAAATATGTACAGACTGTGCAGTGGCCGCCACCGTACCATCCTCATGTAAAATTTCATAGCCATAAGTTGTTCGTAAACGGTCATGCTTTTCCACCCAAGTGCGAACCGTTGCCACCTGCCCATAATGCATCGCAGCCTTATAGGAAATCGATAAATCCATAACCGGCGACACATAACCATCTTCTTCTAACGCCGCATACTTAAAGCCCGCATCACTGACAAGCTGCGTACGCCCAATTTCCATCCAAATGATGTAGTTCGCATGGTAGACAACGCCCATTTGGTCTGTCTCCGCATATCGAATCTCAATCTGTTTTTCACTTACAAACATTTTCTTCACCTCGTCCTACATTATAGCGTAAAAGTATTGGTTTGGTGGGGTTTTTGCTCTAAGTTAATGCTAACTGTGAAAAATAGAGGGGTGCTTTTCTTGGTATTAAAAATAAGTGTGGATTTTTCTAATAAGAAATTTAATTTCATACAGACTCAAATAATCACTTTTAAGTGGGGTACTATCTAAGGTACTATCTGGGGTACCAGTACCACTTTATGAAAAATTACATAAATATGCACGAGCAGTTACAATACAGCACCTACAAAAAAACACCAGGTTCTCATTTGAGCGTCTGGTTATTAGTTTATTGCTTCTGGAACTTTATCGTAATCGAAACCTTTAAACGATACGATTCTTAATGAGCCTGATGTTGTTTTTTCTAAATATTGAACTTTGCAGCACAATCTAGGTTCCAACCACATCATATCTCGTTCTACTTTGGCAACGATTTGTTTAGCAGTTTCTCTGAATGCTGCTTTTTCATTTGGTTTAAAACCAAACTCTACACATGCAACAGGTCTATATTTGTATATATACAAATATACGTTTGATTTTTGGCAAGATAAAATTTCTGGAAATAAAAAAGGCTATCCCATTTGATAACCTTTAAAATCTTTCTTTGAGATTGACAGCTATAATATTCTCATCTCTGTGGACCATTCTGATTACGTTGTAACCCTGTCCCTTTAAAAGGTTTAGAGCCACATCATCTGTTAGTGCTTCATGTTCTTCGTGTGTTAGATGTAAGCGTGATAAACCTATAATTGGTACATTATCAGGCTTACGTATGAATAAGAATCGTACCGATAATATTATTTCATAATTCATAATCTACACCCCTTTACTCATATTTCTACAAAGAAAGTTAAAACACTTCCAGTTAATTTACAATAGATTTATATGTACAAACCATATCTAATTACCTAAAATGGTAAATAGTAGTTAGATATATTGAGGTGGAAATTTATGAATAATTGTCCTAATTGTTTAGCTAATAATCCTTTTAAGAAAGTGTATAGAGATGGTTTAGTATTTGTAAAATGTGAATATTGTAATACAATCTTTGAAGATACTACAACGAGAAAAACGGAAGAAGTGACTGAGAGAGTACGAAACGAAGTCCAAAATGATGTGCAAAAAGAAAAATCTTCAGGTAAGGCTCTAACAATTGGGATAGGACTTATGATCCTTTATTTTATTATTGATACTATATCTAAACTTTATTAAATTATAAAATAAAAATTTGTTATATGAACAAGGGTAGTTATCTTGGTCTTTCTGGTAAAAGAATGAAAAAAACCCAGGCACAAATATTTAAGTACCTGTACTTTTTTATGTACAGGCATAATGAAGTTTCCTAAAATGGTAAATAGTAGTTAGATATATTGAGGTGAATAAAAATGAATAATTGTCCTAATTGTTTAGCCAATAACCCTTTTCAAAAAGTAAATAAAGATGGTTTAGTATTTGTTAAATGTGAATATTGTAATACGATTTTTGAAGATACTTCAACAACGAGAAAATCAAGAGAAGTGTCAGAGAGAATACGGAACGAAGTCCAAAACAAAGCCCCAAACGAAACAGATTGTCTCTCGTTTGGAATGTTCATTTTGATGAAAAAAATAGCAATAGTCGTTGCTCTTGCTTTAGTAGTAGCTGTGGGAATATTTTATATATATACCAATATTATAGACTCAAGATATGAAAAAGAGGAATTCTTATATGGTTTTCCAGTACCAAAAGATGTGGAAATAAAATCTAAAAGCAAAATTGGTTCAGTAAGTTCATATATAATAACATGGGATAGAGTTTCTGGTAAAAGAATCCCAATCGATTATAAACTTATTATAATGAAGAATGGGTGGAAAATTAAAAAGGAAGGAGATTCCGAATTAGACGGAATTGCATACCATGCAGTTAAATATAAAAAAGGGGATGTTTTTGTTTCAATGGTTATCAGGGATCCTGATTCCTTAACTTTTACAGGCGTATCAGTTAATTGAAAATAATGTAGAAGAATAAAAATAAATATAGACCAAGAAAGCAATTTGAACTGCACCCCGTCAAGTAGGCAGTGGAAATAGTAAAAAATGTATTAAGCGGCTTGAGTCCTGAATTCTAACGAACTCAAGCCGCTTAATCTTTTCTGATAACGATAGTAATTATAAAAATGAATATAATCATCAATCGCTAGTTTTAACTCTTCATATGAATCGTACTTATGTAAATAATATTTCTCACACTTCAATGTGCCCCAAAATGATTCAATTGGTCCGTTATCAATACATCGACCAATACGGGACATACTCTGTGTCATATTGGCAGTTTCCACAATTCGCTTAAATTCCTTTGATGTATATTGAAAACCTCGATCACTATGTATTAATGGCTGTTCGCCTGATTGTAATGATTGAATAGCTGATTTGATTGTTTTGAAAACAAGGGAATTATTATTCGAATGACCGAACTCATAACTCACAATTGAACCATCATATAAATCGATAATTGCACTTAAATAAGCTTTTTTCCCATTTCCATACTTAAACTCTGTGACATCTGTACACCATTTTTCATTGGGCTTTTTCGATGTAAATGCTCTATTTAATACGTTCTCCGCCACATGATGTGCTGGGGATTTACGATAAGGCTTGCGCTTTCTACGAATAACAGACTTCAATCCACTAATCTGCATTAAACGATAAATACGCTTTTCGTTCACCATCGTTTGATTATTTTCTTTTCGCTGACGATTGATTGTCAACGTTGTACGACGATAGCCGTAAATACCATCTACTTGTTGGTGAAGGAGATGAATGTCCTTTAAAATTGCTTCATTTTCAACTTCTCTGTTAGAAGGCTTGCGACTTAGCCACTTATAGTAAGCCGCACGCGAAACATCAGCTATTTCACATAGTAAAAGAATCGAAAGTTTTTCCTCTCGATGTAATTCTTGAATCGCTAAATAGCGTTGCTGTAGACGCATTTGGCTTAACGATGCCTCCTTTCGATTTCCTCTAATTTTTTTAAAAATAAATTTTCTGCACGTAAACGTTCATTTTCACGTTCAATACGTTGAATCTCTAATTTCAATTTCTCCTCAACGGTTAATACGACTTCATCTTTTGTGCGACCACGACGATCACGTAATCCCTCTTCACCGTTCGTTTCAAATTTCTTCGTCCATTGATATACCTGTTGATACGAAACACCATAGGTGTGCGCTGCCAACTGATAATTTTTCTGGTGCTTCAAACAGTACTCGACAATCTCAATACGTTCTTCAAAAGTTGTCTTTCTTCCTTCTGTCATAGCTTGACTCATTCCTTTACCTGAATCTTTTATTTCACTATGACTAGTATACTTTTTTACCCAGCTTTTTAAAACGGAGGTACTGCTAATCTGGTATTTCGCCAACACCTCCATCTGTGAATAATTTCGTTGAATGTAGTCCTCCACAGCCGCTAATTTTAACTCTTTTGAATAGAACTTACATGAAGTAGCTTCTTGTAATCCTTCACGTCCACCTGCCTCAAATTTCATTTTCCATCTATGAAAAGTTTGATGATCTATTGAAAACCTTTCACACAATTCATTGATAGAATAGTGACCTTCTTCGAACAATTGAAGGATATATAGTTTCAACTCGAGTGGATGTTTGCTTCGCCCCATAAAAAATACTCCCCTTAGATAAACAGATTTTATTTTTTCATCTGTCTACCTAATAGAGAGCATATCACATTCGAGTTCCTGGTTATTAGTTATTGCTTCGGAATCTTTATCAGAATTAAATCCTTTAAATAAAGTGATTCGTAAAGATCCATCCTGTACTTGTCTTTTCAAGATATTGAACTTTGCAGTGCAATCTTGGTTCTATCCATAACATCTCGCTCAACCTTGGTATCGATTCGTTGAGATATTTCCGTGAATGCAGTTTTTTCCTCTCGTTTGAATCCAAATTCTACAATTGCGAGTGGTTGATACTTACCGTTACTTAATTGTTTGCCCACCAACATAGTAAACAGTTTTCTTTACACCCTTTCACCGAATCAATATATGTTAGGACTATAATTTATCACTCAACCCTGTTAAATGAAAGAAACATTGAAAATTACCTATATCCCAAATATTGGGTTTATGATAACATATATCTGAATCTTTTAACTTTAGAAAATAAGAAAGGAAGTGTAATAACCAGATATGAAAAAGATATTGAAACCCTTGATTAGTGTTATTGTCATTGGTGCCCTCTCTCTAACTATAAATATAGATAAAAATGTATTAGCTAATGATATTGCAAATACATGTAAGTATGATTCGGCATCGAAGGTCAACCCTGATTATTCCACAATGAACTGTTTGTTAACCGAAACAGCACTTAGTTATAATGTTCCTCCTGAAATCGTGAAGGCAATAGCGGAAGGTGAAAGTGGAAATTGGCGTCATTTCGATATTAATGGTGAAGCGATTGTGACAGCTGATAATGGAATTGGCATTATGCAAATTACAAATCAAGCTGGCTACAATCAAGATAGACTAAAAAGCGATATTGTCTATAATATTCGAGCTGGTGTAGAGACTCTAGTTGATATGTTTAAGCGAAAGGATTTGCCTAGCATCAACAGTGGGGAAAGAGATGTATTGGAACATTGGTACTTCGCTATTATGGCTTATAACGGTACTAAGCCAGTAAATAGTCCATTTGTCCAAGCAACTGGTGATAGAAATGCAAATGCCTATCAAGAAAGAATTCTCCAAATTATCGAGAAATTGGAATTAACAGACTTAACAGAGCTGCCTTTTACACGCGAACATTTTCAATATGACTCTAACAGCAGGGAAAATATTAAATTTTCAGCTATGCACTATGATTTTGATTTACCATTAACAAAATCAAAGTACTTTTTTAAAACAAATCAAAAAGTTAGTGCAACAACTAATGTAACAGTTAGGACAAGACCTACTACGGATAGTCCTTCTATGAGTACTTTACGTAAAGG
This sequence comes from Lysinibacillus sp. GW247-5R2A, assembly GCF_059424475.1. NCBI lineage: Bacteria > Bacillati > Bacillota > Bacilli > Caryophanales > Bacillaceae > Lysinibacillus > Lysinibacillus sp. GW247-5R2A. The sequence goes on from NZ_JBWKZL010000002.1 coordinate 326,000, forward strand.
CGAAATTGTTACCATTACGGGCCCTTTTGAATATGAATCAGTATCAACGAAGAAAAACCATTTTGTTTGGTATCCTGTGAAAAGAAATGACGGGACAGAGGGGTATGTAGCATCAAGTTATTTAAACTACTCAGCTTCAACGCCAACACCTACAACTCCAGTAGGTAGTATAGAAGTATCAAAGTTCGCTGATTACAAGGCAGACCAGTACTGGGCAGAGGATTTTCAATGGGCAGTAAACAAAGGGCTTATCAGCGGATATCAAAACGTATACAACCCTACAACAAAGAAATACGAAAACTTACTGAAACCAAACACAAATTTAACAGAAAATCAGATGTTATCTGTACTTTTCCGTTACTTTAAGTCTGATGAATTAGCTTCCACAAAACCTAGTTCTTCATGGAGTGCAGATGTAAACTATCAACTTGCAAGTAAGTACGCTCTACCAACGCTTGGTGGTAAATCAGCGTCTAAACAGGTGTATGCAGTCAAAGACATCACACGTGGTAATTTTGCTCGTATCCTAGCATCTATGCATGATGGAAAAACAGTATCTCAGCCAGAAGCCATCCTGTTTCTACGTGAATTCGACTTAACAACTACTAAAACGGATGCAGAGTTTAAACCAAATGATTCTCTAACAAGAGCGCACGCAGTGGCTTTCTTCCACCGTTATGAGCAAATATTCAATAAGTAAATTTCTATATACGAGTGAAAAGGTGACTATAAAAGTCACCTTTCTTTTAAAAATTATGATTAACATAAAAACATTGATATAGAAGGATATATTTTAGCTAAAATAAATTGCTCTACGAAACACATCTTATGATTCAGTTCAATATGATACATGATAAAAATTAACTGTTTATGAAAGTAGGTACAATACCTTCTTATAATCATGGCCTTATTTTTTTCAGAATTGTGCTCGATTGTTAAAAATCGCTTTTCGATTAGACACCCTACATTTATTTTTATAAGTAAAAGCATTTATTTAAGATTGAATTCAATCAATGTCTCCGCTTGTTTAATGCTTTTCTTTAAATAAATTGGTGAATTGGGATGACTTAATACTTCCTCAGTAGTTAACCATAATATCTTTTCTACTTCATCAGTACTTTTAGGAAATGCTTCCCCTGTTTCATATTCACAAAGAAATACAATATCCACTACATGTTCACCTTTATCGGTTACGAAAGATGTGCTATGTATATAATTTAGCGTGTCCTTTACATTCACTCCGACTTCTTCTAAAATTTCTCGCTTCACTGTTCTCTCTAATATGTACAACGAATTTCCTTCATTCTCTACCTTACCTCCTACTAGAGAAAATAGACCACCAGCGTGTTCCTCTTTTTTACTTCTTTCAATAATAAGCCACTTATCATCTTTTCTTACTGCACCTTCAACATTTACGATAAACATTTTGAAATACCCCCTTTCTACATAGTTCTTCAAAGTTTATAATTTCACCTTCCTTTATACAGATCCTGGTAGGAATCTTATTCCGGAATCTGACCATTTCCATGAATAAAGACGCTTTCCTTATTAGGAAAAGCGCCCAATTGTTGATTGCAATTTTATAGAAATGCCATTTTATAGCCTTTCTTATTTTTGATTAGATATTACCCATTCTCAATTTACAACTATACAATTCATGCCAATTTTCCTAAAATAGTAATTAGAAGAAGAGATTGAGAGGTGTATTTTGTTGAATAAATGTCCTAATTGTTTAGCCAGTAATCCGTTAAAGAAAGTATATAAAGATGGCTTAGTATTAAAAAAATGTGAATAGTGTAATACGATTGTTGAAGATACAACACAGAAAGAAGTGACGGTAAGAGTACAAAATGAAATCCAAAATGATGGAAAGAAAAGTGATTCTTCACGTAAGGCTTTAGCAATTGCGACAGCACTGATGATTATATATTTTATTATAGAAACCTTCTCTAAGTTATTTTAATTTTAAAAACTAGTATATTTAGAAGGCAAAATTAGTCAATATCTATACTTTTTCGTTATGTACGCAAGTAATAAGATTGGTTAAAATGGTAAATGGCTCATCAAAAGTTAAGGAGAGGGATTTATGAAAAATTGCCCTAACTGTTTAGCTGCAAATTCATATAAAAAATTCTACAAAGAAAATATAGATATATACGTATGTGAATATTGTGGTGCACAATAATAGAAAAAGAAACTTATTTAGAATATAATCATTCAGAAAAAGTCAGAGAGTCAGAAAACAAAACCTATTATTATAGAGAGGTAGCTCCATCAAAATGGCCTAAAAAAATCGCCTTAATTTTGATTAGTATAATAGGGTTATTGATAATCGGGCAATCGATAGAAATGATTTTTTCAGAAGAGGAAAAACCGACAAAACAAGTTTCAACCATTACGCCGGAAATGTTTCAAAAGCTCAAAATTGGTATGAGTGAAGATACCGTAAAAGAAATCGTAGGATATGGTGCATTGCACAAAGATGAAAATAAACTTAATTATAGAGGAAAAAACGGTGTAGAAGAAAATTCTATGGTAAGTTTAGAATTTAATAATGGCAAGCTAGAAGCTATTTATGAATTTGGATTGATTACAAAAAGGAAATATTAAATATAGATATCTATAAATTATTTCCTACAATACATATAGAAGAAATTTTTTATAATTAAGACCACGACGGCATATCATTTAGCTGTCTTGGTCTTTGTTGTTCTGTAGCCGCATTTACAATTCTTTTCTATACTATTCAAAGCTAATTTCCAATACAAAAAAGAGCACCAATTTTGGCACTCTAAAGACTCGTAAATCTTCTTTCGTTATTGGAGAGATTGTAATAATTTGAATTAAATAAGTTTGCATTAGGTTCATTAGTAACTTCCAAAGATATATATTTTTGTCCATCATTCTTTTCATAAGCAAAAATTAAATACTTTTCTATGACAGTGCTCGTTTTTTCTTTTGCCCGTCCACCAATTATAGCACCTAACGAACCAAAAACATTATCCCCCGCAATAGCTCCCCCAGCATTACTTACCCAACTTTTTTGAATCTCAACATCTGTTTTTATTAGAATATCGGTAACTTTATTTATATCTAACTCGATTGTGTCTTGACCCCTCTCAAAAATGACTTTATCTGTGCATCTGTAAACAAAGATTTCAGCACCTTCAGCAATTGGTAAACCAGCTGTATGTTTTACTTTAATACATAAATCTGCATTGAATAGTTGTTGTCGAGCTCTTGAACCAAGTACTTTACTCTCTGCATCGAATTGTTCTCTCTTTCTATTAGCTTCTCTTTGTTTGCGTGCTTTTATAGCTTCAGTACTATATGTTCTTCCATAAAGTAGAATTAAAAATCCCCCAAATAGAGCAACAAGTACCGATACAATAACTGAAATTATAATGTCCGCACCATTATATCCTTTGGTGTTTAAAAATGTGCTAGACAAACCATAAAAGAAATATATTCCAACTAATGAAATGATTATTAGGTGAAGAATTCTTTTCATCTAATCCCTCCTTATACACAAATATACATAATTCAGGGAGAATTCACCAGAGCTGTAATGATAGTTACAATAGCTAAATTTATTTCTTTGATATATCAGCCGATGAAAATTGGACAATGACATTATAATAAGTAGATAAATTGTAGTTATCTTCTAAAATGATAGTGGTAACATATGTTCATTAAAAAATGCCCTGGCTCAAAATTAATTGATTGCTGGACATTTTTTAACACTGTAGTTGAGAATTTTTTAGATGTAAATAAAAATCATTACGTTTATGAAGCAATTAAGTGGGCATTGCAAGTGGCTATCCAGATGGTACATTCAAACAAAATGCAGAAATAACAGAATCCTAATTCGCAAAAATGTTGGCGAAGTTTTTGGCAATTAAAGTTTTTAAACTAGGTACTCTTTTGAGCATCTGGGTATTTGTTAAAGCTATCACCATCAAAACTCCGTAAGTTTTCGACGGCAACGCACCATCTAAACCATATTGTTATTTACTCCTATCATTTTTCAGGATAGACATCAATAAATCATCAAATTTTCCACATGTATATTCATAATGTCTTAACAACCCTTCCTTTATAAAGCCCTGTCTTTCTACTAGCTTTTGCGAAGATATATTTGCTGGTTCAATCAATGCCTGGATTCTTTCTAACTGAAGATGTTGAAAGCCATAGTGAACAACTGCTTCTAATGCTTCACTTGCAATCCCTTGCCCCAGTAAACCTTGCTTAATACATATCCGACTTCAGCTCGATAATGTTTTGTAAGCATATTGAGAAAACCACAGCTACCTATAACCGTAGCAGTATCTTTCATTGTTATTCCCCATCTTACCCCTGTAGCTTCTTTATATATTGATTGATACCACTTAATTTCTTCTTCAACGTCTTCTATGTTTTGACAGGGTGAAATACCCATAAATTTAACAACATCTTTATCAGATAAATAGGTAAATACATCATACGTATCTTCTGTCGTTATTTCTCTTAAGAATTACTATTGTATGGGTATTAATTCAAATCTTGTTGAGAGATTGGCATATACTTCTTTAAATAAATAAAATAGGAGGGTTTTAGAAATGTCACGTAACCGTACACATCAGGGATGTTGTCAAAGCGAAACGAACTATTTCCCTAAAATCACAGCTCTTCCAGGCCCCATTGTACCTGTGGTTCCCCCTGAGAGAGGCGTTTTAGGTTATGGTTCCTTACGGGGAGATACATTAGATCTTTTATCTCCTGGATCGACGCCAGTTACTTTTCATGAAGTTGGTCCATTATCAAACATTAGCGTTAGCCCATCTGGCAACGAATTAATCGTTCAAAGCAATGGCGTATATCAAATCACGATTTCCGTTAATGCTCAAGCAACGGCAGAACCTGAGCCTAGTCAACCATTTTTCACTGTTAGTATTACAGTTAATGGGCAGCCTATTTTTTTAGAAGGCATAGCCGTTTTTAATGTGGTCAATAGAGGTAGTTCAGCCTACACCGTTCAGGCTTCGTTAATGGCCGGAGACATTGTGGGAGCAAGTGCCGCATCGGATTCTCCAATTGCTAGTTACGCCAATCGCTCCTTAACCATTATTCAATTAAGTTAAAAATAGCTCGTTACCAATTATGGTAATGAGCTATTGGTCCTTGCAACAACAGTATTTCTTGTCCTTTTAAACCACTGGTAAAATAGGATATAAACAAGTGCAATTTCAATTAGATCTCCGCCGTAGTACATAATCATAGCACCTTGCTCTGCTTGCTCAGTAGATACATGACTAGGAGGATACGCATAAATATGTTTGGACAATATCGAATGAGCTGTTAAAGCTATCAATAAAACAATCGAACGAAAAACATAAGATAATTGATGTGGAGTTGGGTCAATATAGATAAATGCAATAGTAAATAAATAACCTGCTAGAAAAATATGAATGTGAATCAACATATACAAAACCGAGCTTTCGTGCATCATGTTAAATAGAGGGGTGGTATAGAGCAGCCATAAACCGCCTACATTCAGTATAGTTGCTATGATAGGATTAGACACAAATCTGAAGTAAGAGTTACGTAGTATACGTGAAATAAAACGAGCCTTTTTCACAGGGATAGCCCTTAAGAATAAGGTAATAGGTGCCGATAGCGCTATAAGCAGTGGCGCTAGCATTCCAAGCAATAAATGGCCAACCATATGTGCTGAAAAATTTACATGTGCAAGCTCTGCTAATGGACCGATTAACGTTAACATGGCACATACATGCCCCAGTATCCAACATAAGGTCCTAACAGAAGGCCATTGTTTTTTATGCTGATTTGAGAGTATGACTGCAACGAGATAGGAAATGAAAGAAATCAAAAACGGGAAAACTAATATGAGCTGTACAATGATAGAAAAATTTTGTATGTGAGGTTCATGTGTATGCAAAGCTGGTAACTCCTTATTGATTAGTTTTAAATAATAAGACTACACCAATTACGATTAAAATAGCCGCTAGCACATTCCAAACAATATCATAGGGGACAATATTAACATCATATCGAATTTGATGTAGCCTCATGAATTTATGTTGGATAATACCATCGTAAAGTTGAAATGTTCCTGCACCTAGAAAAATTCCTCCAAGCCACCGTTTTAACCAAAATCCATGTTTTCGATGAAGATCTGCCAGTAAAAAAGCAGAACCAATTGTGGCAAAAAAACTAAAGGCATGAAATAATCCATCAGAGACTAATCCCATATTAGCTGTAGATTTATCATAGAAATGATGCCAATGTAATAATTGATGAAAAATTACCTCGTCTATAAATGCTACTACGCCAAAACCAAATAATATACCGGTCCACATATTACGTTGCCCATACTGAAAACGATTTTCGTGTTTATGATGTTTCTCCTCATACATTTTTGATATGTCCAACCCATTCACCTCAATTTAGATTTTTATTAGTTTAACCATGAAATAAAAGGTTTTAAACAAACCAACTCCTTTGCTTATGCTGTGTAGTAAACCCGCAGCTCCTATTGATGCTAGAAACATTTTGGATTAGCCTACATTCGCAAGAGCAACTTTTATCTCCTGATCGTTGCTAGTACTGCACTTTACAAAATAATTTCCGCTTTAGCTCATTCCTCTACCTTGGTCGCAATTTGTTTAGTAGTAAAGAAAGGTATAACGGTCCGTAAATAAAAAAGCCATCTATCTGATAAAATCTCGATAGATGGCCACTAAAGCTACCTCAGTCATTGTATACCCATCAACTATGCTAAAAAGAGCAAAATAAAAAGACGTCGAAAATGAGGTCGAAACTTATACCATATTTTTTTACTATTTTCAGGAATTATCTATCCAGTGATTGAATTCCTCTACTTCTAGTCCACCTGCTTCTTCCCTGTAACCTCTAAATGGGTTTTCTTTATAGTCCAAATACAACTTTTAGCGGTGATTGCGCCACCGCTTCCACTTCTTAAGATGCTATTGGTTTGTTACTACGGAGCGAAACTTAGCCTGTCCTTTATTGACATCTCTAATGAGCTTTACAAGCCCAATCGGCTGTATATTTCGAAATAATATCAATTAGTACTAAAATAGACAAATTTAAATATTTTATTAGAATTTATAGCTTTTTTTAATAGAAATTAGCTTGTTAAAATAACATTTTCAACTAAACAAGAACTTTATACCTACATTTTTACAAAAATGTTTTTTTGTAAAATAAAACTATTGTATTATTTATCCGTAGTTTGAATAATTATTAATCTATTGCTATCATACTAGTCGCAATACAATTTCAAAATAAGGAGACGATGGATGATGAACACTAAATTCACAAAATTAAGCAAAAAAGGTCTGAGTGCTGCCCTATTAGCAGCCGGAATCATAGGGATTTCGACAGCTCCAAATGCATATGCACATGGATTTGTTGAAAAACCAGCTAGCCGTGCTGCCCTATGTACTCAAAATTATGGGGCACTTAACTTAATGTGTGGAAGCATAATGTATGAACCACAGAGTTTAGAGGCGCCTAAAGGATTTCCACAAAGTGGACCAATGGATGGAAAAATTGCATCTGCAGGAGGTCTTTTTGGTGGTATCCTTGATCAACAAACGACAGATCGTTGGTTTAAGAATACCATTACGGGAGGGCCTAATACGTTTACATGGAAGTATACTGCGCCACATTTAACAAGCAAATGGCATTATTATATTACTAAACGTGATTGGAATCCTAATAAACCATTAACTCGCGCTGATCTTGATCCGATTGGAACTGTTGCACATAATGGCACTGCTGCATCGACTAATTTAACTCATACCATTAACGTGCCAACAGATCGTAGTGGCTATCACGTGATCCTAGCCGTTTGGGATGTCGCTGACACTTCAAATGCGTTTTATAATGTGATTGATGTAAACTTGGTGAATAATGGTGGCAATGTAGATACGGAAGCCCCAACTCAGCCAAATGGATTACATACAACAAAAGTTACTTCTACTAGTGCTGAGCTAAAATGGAATCCTTCTACAGATAATGTAGGTGTGAAAGAATATCAAGTATTACGTGATGGCAAAGTAGTTGCAACTATTCCAGGAACAACATTCACAGATAAAAATTTAAATTCCAATACAACATATACTTACTCAGTAAAGGCAGTAGATGCAGCTGGGAATGTATCTACAGTAAGTGAATCTCTAGTTGTAGAAACATTGAATGCTGTTCCAGATACAGAATCACCTACGCAACCAACTTCATTACATACGATGGGAATCACTTCTTCAAGTGTTGACTTAATGTGGGGTGCTTCAGAGGATAATGTAGCCGTTGACCATTATGTAATATATAGAGGGTCAACAAAAGAACAAATGACTGCTGTTGGGACTTCAACAATCACATCATTTATGGATATGAATCTTCAATCAAATACTTCCTATATATATGCAGTAACTGCTGTAGATGTAGCGGGGAATGAATCTATTAAAAGTTCCCTTTTAACTGTAACAACTAAAGAGCAAGGTACTTCTTATGAGCAATGGAGTCCATTTAAGGCGTACAAAAAAGGTGATAAGGTAGAGTATCAAGGTAAGAATTATGAAGCGGTTCAAAGCTATCAAGGCTATGGAGATCCAAATTGGATAAACGCTTTGTCTTTATGGAAAGAAATTAAATAAAAATTAGTTTCTAGTAAGGGAATTCAGCATGGTTTTGTCGCAATAGAAATTATTGAAGTAAAAGCAGCTTGCATGCAAGCTGCTTTTTACACGCTAATGATCCAAGGAGATTACCCAACAAGATAGATACATATCATCTCAAAGAAGGAACTGTTTGATGATTGAAAAGAGTTTACACCGCAACGTTTAGACTATTGTTGTAAGAAACAACCCTACTATCAGCTCTAAATTAATTATGGAGCTGTAATATCCACCAAACTCCATGTTTCAGAAACTTCATTGTAAATGGCTTTATACATGCTTATTGTACTATTACTTTGTTGAACACCAAATCGGAGGCTAATTTCACCAGTAATTGAATGGATCTCCACTTTAAAATCAAAGTTATTGTAGGGAACTGTCTCATCAGGACGAAATTCTTCTAGTATCATTAAGCCAGACCATCCTGCCAATTGCATATGGACTTCTTCTGAAAATACTATAGAGAAGCCATTTTTATTATTTGTTGTTCCCAAAGTAACTAAAGGTGCACCTGGCACGCTATTCTCGTCTTATACATGTAGATGCTTTATAACGAGCCTTCACCGTACAGGCGACTTTCATCGCATACGGCGATCCGTCAACAATACTTCTATACTTACTTCCCCGTAAACATAGTAGTTTTATTTCTAAATATATTCAATAGAATTTCAACAAGGTAAAGAACTCTTTACCTTTTAGATCACACTCAGCTTTCTTAATACCATAAACAACATAACTAAGGTTGCCTAACTGAGGTAAAATAGAGCCCCACCTAATTATTATAGTGAGGCGACATTAAAAAACTTATTTAACTTGGATCAAAAGTAATTGTATAGCTTTTTAAAGAACCCGGTATAAAATTCCCATTACTATCCTTAGCATAGATTTCTAATGTCAATTCATTTCCATGTAGTGCTAAACCATCAATTGTTGTACTAGGAACAGTCCAAGTGTAAGGTGAATCATCCACAGTAACATTTTGATTGATCGGCCCTGATCCAGTAAGGTACCTATAGCCTAAACGGAATGTAGTACCTGCAGGAAATTCAGAATCCCAAGAAATAATTACATCATTTCCTGTACCATTCACTGCTGTAAAGTTTTTAATCTCTGTAACGCTATTCTCGTCTTATTCATGTCGATGCTTTATAACGAGCCTTCACCGCACAGGCGACTTTCATCGCATACGGCGATCCGTCAACCATATCTCTATACTTATTTCCCCGTTATCATAATAAAGATGGCTTTTATGCTGGTCAATAGGATTTTCAGAAGGTAAAGAATTTTTAACCTTTACTATATTGAATTTTGATCATCAACCTCCCCTTTTCTGTATGACATTTAAATTTTATGAAAGAAAAACCCCACCTAATAAGGTGAGGTCCATTCTTATTCCCAATTAACTCCGTTGAATGTTGCAATAATATCTCTAGTCATTTTATTTCCAGATAAATTTTGTTTATTGCCCTTTGTAAAAGTAATTTTTTGTCCAATGCTTGCATTGTTGTCCAGTAAAACAACGATAGATTTATCAGTGTCATTCCATATTGCAGAAGTAATGAGATCTTGAGAGTCATCATCAAAATGGCTAATCATATTAGATCCATCGATAATTTTAATTAGACTATGAGAAAGATAAATGTCTTCTCCTACTTCAAATGTAACTGAATTAGCACTTGTTCCACTTACAGAAGTTTTATCTAGCCCTACTAAAATGCTATTCTCGTCTTATACATGTAGATGCTTTATAACGAGCCTTCACCGTACAGGCGACTTTCATCGCATACGGCGATCCGTCAACCATATTTCTATACTTATTTCCCCGTAAACATAGTAGTTTTATTTCTCGTTGAAATCAATAGAATCACTACAAGGTAAAAAATTTTTAACCTTCATTGGCGAATTCTCGATGCTGAAGGTATATTACAATCTCTTTTCAACAAATAACAAAATTAGTGTGGCGATTGGACCTAATATAAGAGAAAGTAAGAACCAATTTAACCCCGTCCTATTCTTCCCTTGTGCCAATCCAGCATTGATTAATGCTAATGTACCCCAACCTACGAAATATTGATTATCCATCATCTGTCCCCCTCATTCATTTAACATACTGACCGTTCCTAAACATTTTTCACAAATTTGATCATAACATATCCAAATGCTTCATATGGTGATTATGAACGTTTCGTTTTCAAAAGAATGAGATGGAAAAACAACTGACGAATGTGATGCTGGCTACCCCTTCATTTGAATGATTTTTTACGTTTTCCCTCCATTGCCTTTTCCCTATATCCTCTGTTAAATCATCAGAAAAATATACCATTTTTGAGATAATTAAGGTAAATTCATTAGTGAACTGTTATACTATAATATCTTCTCCCCATTTTATGAAAGGTGGTACATTTATGAGTAAAACTCTTGTAAATTTACAAAATGAGCTTATAGCTGAAACGAAAAAAGGATTCCCCATTTTACTATCTGGCGTCCTAGTCTTTTTAATGTTTACCCTCATGTATTTTATTCTTCCCATAGAAGCTGTCCGTTTAATTTGGATATTTGGTTTGGGCGCTATTTTCCCTATTGGGATGTTCATTGGTAAAATTCTCGGCGTCAGTTTAAACTCTACAGACAATCCTCTAGGAGTTTTAGGAGGAATAGTGGCAGCTCCTCAAGCTTTTTATATACCTGTATTTATTATCGTGTATATGAAAATACCTGAATACCTTCCTTTCACAATTGGTTTACTTGCAGGCTCTCATTTTCTTCCATACATATGGATTTATAAAAGTAAAGCCTATCTATTCGTTACTTTAGGAACCTGTTTTTCGGCTCTCATCTTAGGTGGTTTCTTTGTTGATTATGCTTTCACTCTTGTACCTTTAGCTATTTCGATTGTTTATGGGATTGGCGTTGCTTTAATTCAAGGAGAACTTAAAGCCAAATCAGTATCGTCATCTGTTATAAGGTGATTTTTATGGAAGAAACTATATAAGTAAATTCCGAAAAAGTTATTTTGGTTGATGCTATATTTTCCGAGGATTTGTTGACTTTTTCCTTTTTATGTTTTATATTTACAATATCCATGTGCTGTTTAATCTCTAGTCAGATTAAGCAGCTTTTTTTATTGCTATGTAACGTTCTTATATTCTCTTCACAAGAGTCTCTTGTTACGTTTAGATAAAAAAATTACCAGGCTCAAGTCATTGAGTACCTGGTTTTATTTCTGATGAGCGTAATATAATTGTTAGTCCCATCCCCCACACGAAAATTACTCCATAATAAAGTCTTTGTAATAAACCTGCTGGCAAAGGAAGGAAAAATAAAAGACCGATAAGGATAAGTAAAGCTATCAATACCATTAAGTTAGAATAAGTCCACTGTTTACCTTTAACCAATGATTTTGCATAGATCCCCATTCCAATTAAAACAGTTATCATGCCTATTTGAGCTAAAATCGAATGCCAAAATAAATGAACATCTGCTGGTATAACACCAGATACACTATTTCCTATTGCAAAAATAAGAATACATACTGTTGCTAATTTATTGATTAAATTCTTTTCTAAGTATTGGGATAGATACAATACACCAACCGAAAATGATAAACCATTTACAATAAACAATACATTCATCCAAAAATGATACGGCGAACAAATTTCATGTGGCGCGATTGCGTAAGTATACTTCCCACATGTAGTCACTCCTAAATCACTCATAGCTTGTTGCATCATATTATAAGGTACAAGTGAAGTCATCATAAAAATTGGTTCTATCACAAAATATAAAATGGTAACAATCCAACTCACTATTCCTATTTTTATAGATACATATATAATATCCATCCCCCTTTTTATAATTATATAGTTATTTCCATCATTAATTACCATTAAAACAATACGTTCTTCTTTCTTACCATATAAAAAAGCCTTCATCCAAAGATGAAAGCTTCTATTTAGGCAAACTACGTTTTATATTTAGATTGCAATCTAAAATTCCGTAGTTTCATGACCAAAACGGGCTATTTGCCTCTCTTTTCGTACATTTAACATTTGAGGTATGAATATCCCCAATAAAATACATACAATTCCTAGCCATTGCAGAGGAGACACGACCTCATGAACAAGCGTAATGGAAGCGATAACGGCTGTTGGTAGCTCGACAGCTCCTAAAATTGTTCCTAAACCCGTCCCTACTTTTGGGATACCAATAGAAAAACAAATAACTGGTATAACGACACCAAAGAAACCTAGGATTAGCGCATATTTCCATAATCCAGCCTGCAATGTACCATCCATCAAGTATGTTGGGGGGAACATTATGCAAACAAAAAGTGTTGCACTCGTTGTCATAAGAAAGCTTTTTGAATAGATCGGTACCTCGGTAGAAACACGTCCACTTGCAAATATATATAAAGAAAAAGTGATAGCTGCAAGTAGTCCAAAGAGTATTCCCTTCATAGATAATTGTTGTCCTAGCCCTTCAAATATACCCCCAGCGAACATCGTTCCTATAAATAAGATAATGATCGACAAAACCTTATCGCGACTTGGGAAATTTTTATTAGCAATCGCTTCAATGAGAACACCCATCCATGTGAATTGAAATAACAGCACAATCGCAATAGACGCTGGCAGTTCTTTTACAGAAAAACCGTAAAAAATACTCGTTAAACTCATCGTTGTCCCAACTGCTAACAGTGATACTATATTTTTCAAGGATACTTTATGACGAGAAAAAGTAAGAACGAGTATTAATAGTCCAAACCACCCGAATACATATTGTCCCCCTAAAAGTTCAGGAAAAGTATAGCCATTTGAAAATCCAACTTTCAGAATGGAAGATAGGATCCCATAGCTACAGGCACCTAATAAAACCACTAAAGAAAACTTTAACTTGTTCAAAAAATCCCTCCAAAAAATAAAAAATCTCGTCGTCTATAAATAGACGACGAGCGAATGAAACAGAGTGAAAACTCTACAAAATTCCGCCACTCACGAACTTGTGAGCGTTTGCTTATAAAATTAGGACAATTGTATAAAAAATGCTTCGAGGTGTCAATACTATTAATTTTCCCTTGCGAGCAAATCCAATACTCCCCTATGTAAATTATTTTAGTTACTATGATAAGCCAAAGCCTTGATACATATGGATTTGGCCTTTTTACTATTTCTAAAAACCTGCTTTCCTCCACTAAAAAATTCTTTTTCATCAGCCATGATTATCGAAAAAAAAGATTGTAAAATAGCAATCTGTGATTTATATTGGAGATTATGATTTTTTTTCTAAATCTCAAAATCATAACCAAATTCAATTTATATAAACGTTTTAGGAAGGAAGTGGATAAATGAAGATGTATCTTTATCCCCTACTAGTCATTATCGCAGCTAGTAGTTTTGGTATCGTTTCAACTATTATAAAACTGGCCATGCGTAGTGGGTTTTCTGTCTCTGAGGCCGTGACAAGTCAGTTTTTTATAGGCTTTTGTATAGCGGTATGTATCTTCTTAGTTACAAACAGATCCAAATTGAGCTTCAAAGGTGTTAAAATCCTTATATTCGCAGGTATTTTAACTGGATTAACAAACATTTTATATGGTCATTCTTTAAACTTTTTGCCCGCTTCGTTAGCAGTTGTACTACTGTTTCAGTTTACATGGATTGGTATGTTCATTTCTTGTATTACCAAACGACAATTTCCAAGTAGAATTGAATTAATCTCTTTAATCATATTGGTAGCTGGAACCATTCCGGCTGCTGGCATCATTGATGTTGATTTATCCCAAATCCCTATGCAAGGATGGTTATGGGGGTTAGCTGCTGCTCTTTGTTATTCCTTATTTTTATATGTGAATGGAAAAGCTACTGCCAGTATGTCCACGTCTAACCGTCTAGTATTGGTTTCATTCTTTGCCTTTATGATTACGGCGGTTTTTCAATCTCCAGAAATTATTTGGAATGGGACTTTGTTTAATGAAGGACTTTGGATTTACGGATTGGCATTGGGATTATTTGGTATGATTATACCCGTGTTCTTATTCACCATCGCCGTTCCTAAAGTAGGATTAGGGATGTCATCCATTTTAAGTGCTGTTGAATTACCAATCGCAGTGATGGTATCCATTATCTTATTAAGCGAAACGGTTACAACTTTGCAAATAGCAGGTATCGTAACGATTATTATTGGTATTTGCTTGCCAACCATATTAGATAAAGATAGCTTGTTAAGAAACAACCAAACAACATACAAAAAAACAAGCAAAGAAATAGCAAAAGAATCTTCAATTTAAAGATCCTTACGGGCTTTAGGCAAACTCAATTCATGTTGAGTTTGCCTACAGTCTTTTTTCTTTTACCGTTGATTTCCACCACGCATTAGTCCTGATTGAAATGTAGCAATTGCTTTAAGGGAATTTTTTCAAAAATATCATCATTTATTTTCCCTGTATAAAATGTAAGATGGATATCACAATGAGCTAATGCAACGTGATCCGTTAATTGTTTAGCAAATTGATCGATTAACTCTATATGTTCTTTTTTTACTTGTTTTTCGGAGTATACCTTCACCGTGATTAGATTCTCTCTTACATCCTCTTCAAATACCCTTGTATGAGGAGGCAAGTTCATATCTTTTATTTCAGAAGCACGGTTTTCATCTACTATCAACATCCTATAAATATCTTTCCCCAATCGAATATCCCATATTTCCCTATCTTTAAATCTTAATTTCCGTTCAAAATAATCAATCATTTTAACCTCCACATTAAAATTTTACTAATTATATCTAATAATTCATTTACATACATAATATCTTCTTCAAATTCCCCGATTCGCAAGTACAAGTTAAATAATTTGTATACATGTCCTATTTAGGAATGGTAACAATACAAATAGATAAAATCATAAAGAGGTGTCTCGACAACAATATGAGAAAGGTATTAATTGTTTTTATACTATCCCTTGTTCTTACTTCTTCATTTCAACATTCTTCTGCTAAATCGACCGAGGACTCTGAAGAACTAAGGCTACAGGATATGCTTATGAATATGCTTGCTCCTTATATTGAAAAAGATTTGACTCATTTTTATTATCCAAAGATATCTAAGGAGTTTTCACCTCATGTCACCCCATGGGAAATTAACGTGATTGAAACAAGAAGAGTAAATGGTTTTCGTGGTTTTATATTGGAAATAACATTTGAAATTGAACCTACCGACGGTGGACATAATATTTCCATAGGAAAAGACCGTATGACCTATGAAATTTCTTACGGACCTGAAATTAAATTGATTCATCACACACACCTAAAAACATATACATTACCACCTGAATAATAAAAAAATCTTACCTCAGCATTTAGAAAAAATCTTCTAAGAAATTTTATTAATGATAATGATCGCATCATATTTTTTCGCTATTTTATGGTAAAAAGGGCCACTGCTCCCTACAAGCGTGACTCTTCATTTAGCGCGATATATTCCCTTTTCAACATTGAAAAAAGGACAAGATCAACATATTTCCCTTTTTCAAATTCATGTTGTCTTAAAACACCCTCTTGGCAAAAATTTAATTTTTCCAGCAATCTGATGGATGCTTTATTTTCAGGTTCAACTTTCGCTTCTATTTTATTTATGTCCATCGACGTAAAGGCAAAATGAATAATCTTGCCTAAAGTCTCTTGCATGATACCCTGCCCCCAATAAGCAGGGTTTAAATCATAACCAATTTCTATACGGTTATGTTCTTTTTCATAATTCAAATAACCACATGTGCCAATCACTTTTTTCGTTTTGGCTTCTTCGATTACCCATCTTAAACCGATTTGTTCCTTAAAAATTTTTTCATACCAATTGATTTCAACCATTGCGTCTTCGACTGATTTAAATAAATTTAACGGAAGATACTTAACCACATTTTCATTAGCATAAAGCTCAAAAAGATCATTACGATCATCCACTGTGCCTTTTCTTAAAATGAAACGTTCTGTTTCTAATTTAGGGAAATCTTTAAATTTGAACCCACTTTTCATAATAACTCTCCTTTTCACCATAAAATAGCATAATTGAATACCTACCTATTCGATTTAGGGAATTTATTAAAGTGATTGATACACTCTCTTTTAAATTTTAAATTCTTACATAATAAAAAGCCACATCTATTGTTGGATGTGACTTGGTAATTGATTATTTATAATAAACTTCGTGACTTAACATTGTTACCAGATACTATAAACTTTTCACTTTCTTCGTCAAAAAATAGATTGAATCTAAATTCGTTCATTATGCTTCCTGTATAATCACTAAGTCTTAATGTAGGACTGACCCAAAACACAACTTCATTTTCATCCATTTTCCACCCTTTTTCAAAGCCCTTGTGCTTTTCTTCAAGTCGTTCTTCAATAGATTGTCCGTTATTACTCAGCGTATTTTTTACTAAATCAATAAAATTAGCTTGTGCCTTCTTATTCATTTACCTCACCCCCACTCACACTAATAATAGCGCTTATGGTATTATATGGTTAGAAATGCGAAATTAAAACATGTAAGAACTGATATTCTGTAAAAAAAGCATCCATACCTAGATAGTGAAGTCTAACGATGTTACCAAATGATACGAAATTTACGTGAAGTTTGCATGATGACCAAAATAATTGTTATCCCAACAACAGGATACCACAATAGATGAGCAGGGATAATGAATACGAATGCACCAAATAGTACAGCTGTTAAAGTGCTAATTGTAATGGCTTGGACATCCGTAAATTTATTTTTTATAAAATAATATAAAGTGAATGGTAGTGCTAACGTAAATAACGGAATATAAATGAAGACAATAAATAGTTTAATGAGCGATATTGAAAGTACCGCTATGATAAAACCTATTGATGTAGTAAGCGTGTGTCCTATCATTAGGTTACCTGTGAAATAGCTATATAGCAGAATAAGCATAATCGCTAAACAAGTAGAAATCCCAATAATTAAAACAAATGAATAGCCCATAAAGAAGGCTGCAATGGAGAAGCAAACTAAAGAGACCAGTGGCAATAGTAATAATAAAGGGTTTTGTCCGCGTTCTATATTTATAACATTTGTAAAGCCTACAAGAAATAATAAAGTAAAAGGAATCGCCAAATACCCTAATTCGAAATGGCTACTAAGATTAATATAATTCACCTCAAGACTGCCAACCATTATGATAACAAGTGCAGCAAAAATTTGACTAATTAATCTCCAAATGCTTGATAATTTAAATGCTTGAGTAAGCTTATCGGCTATTATAATGACTACGATGCCAATTATTAGAGCAATATATAACAATTTTTCCCCCTCCTGAAATACATTTTTAAAATAAACATGTAAAACTATTCTTGCTTTAAAATATTAATCCATGCCCCTGAATGACATTTAAAAATACGCATCTAGTTCTTCCTGAGTAATTTTATTCATGAGTGTTATTTCCTCTTCGTTTAGAACGCATACCATTTAATAAAGTGATTTGGTCCGAATGGAGAAATTGCTCATACCCTTCACTATTAACATCATATAGTGCCAGTTTCCCTTCATCGTCATAGTGTATTCCCCACCCGTATGTCTTTACTAAAGGTGAGGCTCTAAAACACGCTTTAGACTTTTGGAAAAAATTTTTTCTGATTTCATCTAATGAATCTGAGTCAATTTCATTTTTAATCAAATACGTTTGAAATTGCACATCTTCCTCAGTGTATTTGTATGGGTTATGTTTAATTAAATCAAATTCAATTGAAGCTATAGTAGGCTTGTTGTTTCTCGGGAGAGGAGTAACAGCCGAAGTAACTTCCGAATCCTCTGAAATTTTAATAAAGGTATTTTTATAACTCATTGAACAAACCCTCCTTTATATTACCATAATTGTAAATAGCATAATAATAGAATTTGAAAGACCTTAATAAAGCTTTGAAACACTCTTACAGTATTCTTCTAATTCTCTTTGTGTATATAATGATGTGATAGGGTATTCGCTTGTGGTTTCTTTCGAATAGGTTAAATGAACGACTGCGTATTTATTCATCGTTTCAATCCAAAAAATCACATCATCATTATCTTCTCTTCTAGCCACCGCTATTGCCTCTTTCCCATAAAGAATATGTTGTTGTGAAAGTTCTTTCTTCAACTCTTCATTTAACGATTCTGACATACCTTTTGAAATCAGCCACCACGGATCGTTCATACAATGATTGACACTTTCTCGCGTCATCGTTCATCACCTACGCTTATTAAATTGCATCTAGCCATCATTAAAAAGAAGCAGCTGCTTGGCTACTTCCTCATTTTTTTCAATTTACTGTTTCTGCTACTGAACATCGTCGTACAGCCGTACATGGCCGTCCCCATACATAAAAGTAGGTCGTTATGTACTTGTGGCTTGTATTATTTTATTAATTGTCTCATAATAATTTCTTCGCCAATTCGACCTATTAATCGCTTATTCGTATCTTCAAATCCTACCTTTAAATATAACTTTTGTGCTGGTATATTATCTTTATCTACAACTAAGACAAGCTCATCACAATGAGGGAATTCTGATTGAACAAACTCAGCTAGTAATGTCATTCCCTGTTTGGCGTAACCTTTTCCTTGTTCAGCATGATTAATGGATAGTGCCGATATTAACAAAGCGTTCGAATTAGTAGAGTATTTCTTTACTCTTTCATTTGAATTCAATAGAAAAAAACCAACAGGTGTATGATCACTTAAAATGACAATACGATACTGTCCTTCATTGATTTCCTCAAAATTGCTTGGAAGCGCAGAGAATTGTTTTTGTTCCTCTGTAAGGACAAAAGAGTTTAACTCTTCCTTATATTCACTTGTGAAATGCTGTAGTTCAACCCTGTTCAATTTTTCCATATGACAATTCCCCCAATCACTTTTTCTATACTTTACCATTTTATGTGGTTTTGGTCATTCATTTATTTGAAATTTCTAAATAAATGATACCGATACCCTCCATTCATGAACTGTTGGGAACCAACTCATTGACTTTCAGTACGACTGAAACACGTATGCTTACTCAGTGGAACATCAAATAGGTATTTGTCATATGCTATAGAATGTTCTTCTACTGAAGACGCTGACGTCCGCAGCAAATGGATTTATGTACGCTGGCTAGTGGAAAACCTAAGCCTCTCTCCCCACTTCGCAATATCATTGGAATGAACACCTCAATCCAGTAATGGGATAGAAATTTAGATTTGCACACACTTTCCCTTAATATGAAAGACTTTTTATTTTATTTCTTTTTCTATAAGATAGGTGCTAACTACTTTCGAAGGGTGTGCTTATATGTCACATAATTTCCAACTTACATCACCAAAAATACCTACTGATTTAGAAAAAGCCAATTTTCAAGATATTTTTTACGAGGAAGAACCTTTTTTATCAAATTGCATGATCGCAGATACAGTCATTGATAAGGAGGCTGTTGAAAGATTAATCGTATCTAAAGTTATTTTTAAAAATGTCACATTCATCAATTCTTCCTTTCAAAAAATGGATGTAACGGATGTCATTTTCGAAAACTGTGATTTATCTAACTTAAACTTAAAGGAAAGCCTTATACATAGAGTGGTTTTTAAGAATTGTAAATTATTAGGGGTGAATTTTTCTGAAGCTAATCTCGGAAACGTTTCTTTTGAAAATTGTATGGCAACCTTAAGCAATTTTCCTGAGGCTCGTTTAAAACAAGTACTATTCGATAACACCAACTTACACGGAGCGAATTATTTTGATTGCTTCCTCAATAAAGTGGCATTCCATGAATGTGATATTAATGAGGTAGATTTTACTGAAACCTCTTTAAAGGGGATAGATATTAGTACGTGTACCTTTAAAAGACTTCAAGTATCTCTCGAAAGTTTGAATGGATGTGAAGTATCTTCTGAACAAGCTATCGGGTTTGCTTCACTACTCGGATTAACGGTTAAATGATACGACCAAGCAATGATTTATAATCTACTCACAACAGCCTAGCATTTAAAATTAATCATCTACAAGTAGCCATTAAGATGTATTTCCTTTTGGCTACTTTTTTGTTTTATGAAAAAATGCGTTTCTATTATACAACCTTTTGTTATAAGGTAATCCGAAAATTAGGAGGTGTCATAATGACCCTAAAGATGATGAAAACACTTTTATCTATTATTATGGTGATCATGTATTATTTGGGCTTTTGGACAGAAAGCTTCACGATAAAAATAGTTATCTTCTTTCTTATGCTCATCTTTATTTTCGAGGCAGGAATGGAATCAGGGAAGAAGCAAAATAACAGCATGTAATCAGAACGTTTAAGGTATTTTCCTTCCCCACCTATTCAACAAGTTCACACTAAGAACCTGTTGCTTTTGCATGAGCTATATTTTCATTATTGTTCTTTTAGCTTTCTTTATAATTTTTGATGTTTCTTTTGTATCTGATTCTTTACTCCATTTTTCACAAAGCATCGTGACGAAATCAGGTTGAGTTTTACTGGCATCATTTAACCAATTCCCTACAGAATCCTGTACATACTTTGATGAATCTGATTTCAGTTGATTTAAAATAGGAAGGGCTTTACTAGGGTTCTGTTTTAAATCTTCGATATGCTTGGCCCAAACACCACGAGGACGAATAACTTCCATGGAAAATCTCCGTATATTTTCATCCTCTTCTTTTGCCCATTCGGTTAACAACTCAATACTTTCATCAAGATGTTGCGCTATATCCTCTCTAATGGACATCCAAGAAATTTCTCGAACTCCAAAATGATGATCCCCAGCAAAGGGATAAATATAAGCTAACTTTTCTTTCAAAGAGGAGCTTTCATTTTTATTCATAAACGCTGCCCAACAGCGAACACTATCAGAAGGATGCGTCGCAAATTGTTTAATCATTTCTTCTTTCGTTTGGTCATTTTCTTCCTCTATAGCTGTATTCAATAGTTCACCAGTTAAACGAATAGCTTTCATTCCGGATTCAACATTCTGTTTTAACATTTCTTCTACTATATTTTCTAATTGATGAGATAACCCTACTTGTGGTAAAACATGTTTCACTAACGTAATATGATTGATCCCCAACCATTCCGTTAAATTAACACTCTCTATTTCTCCTTCATTCAATAACGTTAGCACCTCTTCAGGGATTTCACTAACTTTTCTAGCCCCTTTTCTGTTTACTATGTCTATATGAATTGGCATGAAGACATCCTCCCACTATAATCAATTTTCCAAAGTAAGTTTATTATACTAATAATTTCTAATAAATTTAAGCAAACTCATTCATTCTCTCGAAAGAAATGACTTACATATGGACAAATAGAGAAAAGCTTTTGACAAAGTAAAAAAAGATTAGGACTCAAATTCATTGAGTTCCTAATCTTTTTATAGTTTTTCCTCATTGGGTTCCACATGAACATGAACTTCATATACGCCCTGCTCATGAATCATTTTATCTTCAACATGACAAGCTACATCATGAGCCTCTGTAATATCTAAATTTGCATTGACTAGAATGACAACATCAATGACTTCGTTATTGCCATAATTTCTGCCTCTAATTTCTTTAATTCCAATGACACCGTCTAACTTTAAAATAATATTTTTATAGTTTTGAAGGATTTGTTCATCAAATCCGTCTGAAAGTTCATGAGAAGCTTCTTTAAAAATATCCCAAGCTGTTTTACAAATTAAAAAACCTACAATAATAGCTGTTACTGTATCTAACCATGGCATATGTAATTGTGATCCAAATATCCCTACTGCTGTCCCAATACTTACCCAGGCATCTGATAAGTTGTCTTTGGCAGCGGCCATAACGGCTTTACTGTTTATTTTGTCAGCCAATTTTTTATTATAACGATATACAAAATACATGACCAATGCTGATCCAAGACCTACATACGCTGCGAAAATATCAGGTGATTCTTTTCCACCTTGAAAAATGGAAGTACATGCACCAAATAATACTTGAATACCTACTGCCATCATAATAAACGAAGCTACCATAGAAGCAATGGTTTCACTTTTCCAATGGCCATATCGATGATCATGATCGGCAGGTTTTTGTGAAAGCTTCAGCCCTATAAGTACTGCAATTGAGGCAATAATATCAGTCGTATTATTTAGCCCATCCGCCTTTAAAGCTTCTGACCCACTCATGTAGCCAATACCCACTTTTACTACGGACAAAATTATATAAGCAATAATACTTATAATGGCACCACGTTCACCTAATTTAAGATTATTGTATTTTTCTTCTTCCAATTCATTACCTCCCACTTACGTACTTTTTTATAATAACAGCCCCACCCCGAGTGGGTCTACAGCAACCTTTTTGCCTAAGCCTACATAAGTGGAAGGGATATAAAAGAGTTGTTTGCAGGAAAAATTCATTTCCTAAAGAAGCAGTCTTCGGTCGCTCCAACATTTATTTTAATATATTATTTTTACCCTTAACTTTCTTCGTATGGATCTCCCCTTATTACTAGAAATACTGCATCGTGAGGTGATGAGATGGACCATGAAAAATTAATCTGCAAGGCTTGCGGGAGCGATTCTTTTACACTGGTCAACTTGGTCATGGGAAATTATCCACTGATAGTCATGTCAGACCTATAGGCTCTTATATAGCTTCGGGCTCCCCACTTATTTTGCCCTTCTGTAAACTGTGGTGAAGTGGCATCATTCAAGGTAGCCAAGCCTGAAAAGTTTTGATATGAGGGGCTTGTGGAATGGATTTGAGGGCACCACTCAATTCTTTGACCATCCACCACTAAAATGTTAAAGATTTGTTTATCTACCCAATTTAGGCGTTTACAAAGTAAAGAGGGAGCAAAATTGATAAAAGCCATCGAGAATGGCTTCTTCTCGATAGCTTTTGTTTCAGGAAACAGAGTTGTCGTTCTATTAAAGCCAAGATGGGGCATTTTACATAAATTTTCAAGTAGCCACTAAGATGAATTTCTTTTTGGTTACATTTTTCATTAAAAGGCTAAATCAATCCGTTTCTATTGATTTTTTCTTTCAACTATCGTTTACCCATCTAGCAAATGATTCAACTGCTCAAGCTCTTTTCCCTATGCTCCGCAGCTCCAGTTGTGATTTATATCTTTCAATCAATAACCAATACCAGTTCAATTTGTCTCAGTTTGTCGCAATAATTTTTCTTTCTAGCTCTATAGGTCTGGATAAATACCTTTAAACTTCCTATAACGATACATACTATACATATAGAGAGAAAGGAGGGATACTTTATGAGTTATTACGGAGGCAATAACGGCGGCGGTTACGGTTCAACATTCGTTCTAGTTGTTGTTCTATTTATTCTATTAATTATTGTCGGCGCTTCAGTTTTATATTAATCTCCCATTACTCATTTGTCCTATATAGGAACAAATCATAATGATAGATAGCCCTATTAGAGCCATTTATCTATCCCAAATCATCAGACTAAACATCTATTCCCCCTCCCCCAACCATAACAATATTTTCACATTTTCATTTGAACCTCTATTCATGAACAATTAGAGAATGGGCGAAGGAGATTTGGGTAATGGTTATGGCTCTAAATCAGCATTTAGTTCAATTATTGTCGATGCAAGCTTCAGGTTCAAATAGTAAACCCATCCAACACTTCTCTGATGATATTGTTCGCCTCTAATGTTCATAACTACTAATACCATTTATTGTGTAAAGGGTCACATTCCTCTTTGTGGCCCTTTTTAATTCAAACCTGTATATGTCATTAGCTTCTAACCACTATTAAGCATTTACATCTGTTATGGCAGGGACATTAATTTCCTTGACACAGGAAGCGGGTGATAAATTAACCACACATTGCACAATAGCTACAATATCTTGGACAGGGATACGTGTACCTTCATATAATTGGATAGCCTTTTCAGCGCCCTCCTCATAAGGGACTTCTGCTGCCAGCTCTCCAGGATTAATGCAAGTGACAGAAATTCTGTCTTCTCTTAAATGTTCACGTAAAGCATTTGTAATGCCTCGTAAACCGAATTTAGATGTGACAAATGAAACCTGTGCATTGTTTGTATGGTCTAACCCTGCCGTTGAACCTATTAAAATAACCTTTCCATTTTTCGCTTGTCTTAAATTCGGTAAAAGTGCCTGAATATATGTAATAGTGGACGTTAGATTGATATTGATTAAATTTGAAATATCCTCGACTTCATCTCTATCAAATGAATAATCATCCTCGAAGCCACGCTTTTCCCAAACCCCAACATTATAAATTAATACATCTATAGCGATATCTTTTAATTGTTCTTTTAATGACGGTATGTGTTGTTGGCTAGACAAATCAATAGAAAGCCATTGACGATTTACACCATCATTGATATCTAAGCTTTTAGGTCGTGTACGTGAAACTACCCATACAGTATCCCCCTTCACGGGTAAGCCTTTTACAAAAGCGTCGCCTAATCCCTGACTTGCTCCAAATACAATCATATTTTTACTCATTTTTACCATCCCTTCCATATCAGCATTAATTAGTAGATTATAGTAACTTTAACATTAAGTCCATTGTGAGCTAGACCTGAGTCATCATCATTAACAACAATATGTATGAAATATGAACAAGCACATATTCTACACTTATTCTGGGGGTCGCTTTTAATAATGGCTTGGCAAATAAAGCTTAAAAATGTAAAAAACCAGGTACTCCGCAGAGCGCCTGGCTTCCTTATATTGGATTGCGATTAAACATAGTTATTGGGGTAATTCAGAGGATTTTTCAAACTCTAGTATATACCCATCTACTTTTGCTTTTTCTAATACTTCCATATATTCTTCTTTTCTTTCATCTAGTCTAGAATCTTGTGTGTTTTGATAACCCGGAAATAGATTGTAATCTACTGGTTTACCCATAAGTCCACCTCTTATTCTCTATTTTTTTACTCATTATAGAGTATATTGATATTTTCTGACAATTACTTTCGCTATTTTTGATTACAAAGACTGACACGGCATCCCAACTGACGCCTTATAAAAAACTTATATCTATACTTTATTACCTATATACTTTATGTTCCAAAAGACTCACAACACATAGATATGGCCTGCCTGCTTGTCTTAAGGAAAGGGGGTAATTAGCCAGCCAACAAAAAATAGAACCGTCATAAACAAAATAAGATAGCCACCAATAAAGATTCCCCACTTGCCTAAAGAACGACTGGGTCTCGAAAGGATCGCAATGAACCCAAAAACGATTGTCAAGATAATGAAATTCTTACTAGTAAATGGAGCACCGTAGCCAATGATAATCCAACTATTAACCATGATAAGCGTCCATAGGCCAATGCTAATACTGGCCCAGCCAAAAACATTGAAAATTGCCTGCTTTAACGTACCCAATTCCATAATTTAACCTCCCCTAGTTTCATATGCTTCATCATTGTTAAACTTTGTAGCTGTTCAACCTCAGCTTTGGGTCCTGTAACGACAACCCCATATGTTTTCATATCATGCTGTTTTAAATAATGGATTCTCTCCTTTAGGTCCAAATTTTTATGAGCGGAAACAGCAGTAGCCGTCTCCTCATAATCAACTAGAAAATTTAAGATGGATAAAAACGTTTGTTCATGAGAAGTAGCACCTTTAAATGGGGACCAATTTGTTTGATCTGGTTGTACAGGATAGCCAATAGGCGATACAACATTCCCATTTGCACTTAGCATGGTGTCTTCTACTCCTGTATAAATAGCTGCCCATGTGACATCTACATTTGGCATTTGCTGAATAACTTGATCTACTGTATATAAATCATTGAAAGAAAGATACGCTTCTACAACGGTTTCATTGGGTAATCCTTTTAATTTCCTTTGCTCCTCAATTGTATTAAATTCTCCTCGATTATTAGGATGTAATAGCCATTGATTCGTTTCAGTTGGATATTTTGGATACGATTTTTCCAGTTTTGAAGTAATCTTCTTTCCCACTAAATTATTTAACATAAAGCGTGTATCATAATGCTTTACGGGATAGACCTCGTCACCGATCTGCTTGTATTGCTCAAATGATAATCCCATCGAAAAGAGCGAGAATTCCATATCAAATTCAAGTTCCTCCAATGTCGTATTCGGTTCCGTTACATAAAGAGTCCGGCTTGTCACATCCATTAAGGTTGTAGACTTTGTACCAAAGGCATAGTACAAAAAAGTGAGCATATAACAAGTGGGGACAATTAAAAGGGCAATCGTCAGCGTTGTTATAATCAGTTTCCACTTAGATGACGCAATGGCTTTTTTTATCACATTTGTTGAAGGTGCATCCCCTTTCTCACTATTCTTTGCTTGCTGTAATAATTGTTGATAAGAATCCACCTTTATTCCTCCCTTATAATGAGTGCGCGCATTTTTTTGCGACCTCGCGCTAAATGACTTTTCACCGTATTCACGTTTAATTGCAAGATGTTTGCAGCTTGCTCATTTGTACAATCATGTACATCACATAACAAAATAATTTGCTTTTCGATTGGTTTAATTTGTTCAAGTAGGTTGATTAATTTTAAATAAGCATCTTGTTCAACGATGATTTGCTCTGGTGTATTGGAATGCATTTGATCAATTTTGTCGGAAGTTACATACCGCTTCTCTTTTCGTGTACTGTCGATATATGTATAGTAAGCTACTTTAAAAAGCCAAGGTTTGATGTCTTGAATTTCTTGACCAAGAAGGGTAATATGCGCTTTTGTAAATGTGTCCTGAAGCAAATCCTCCGCTGCACTATGATGTTTCGTTAGTGAATATAAATAGCGATATATATCATTCATATAGGTGATATATATTGTTTCAAGTTCCATCTCTTCCCACCTTTCAACCTATCCTCGTATAAAGGTCTCAAAAGGTTGCAAATAATTTAAAATTATTTTAAATGTTTATTTCAAAAAAGTGGTAACACATTAAAAAACGGCAAAAATCCATACATAATAAATGGATTTTGCCGTTTTATCTATTTATGTTATCAGTCAGTTTACCTAAAACATTCAATAATGCATTCCTAATAGTCGAATTCTCTGTATAGCAAAACGGTGCCTCATAAACTTCTTCGGCATTCATAAAAGACATAGCCAATCTGAGCTATTTAATGTGACAACGCTACGTTTTTCAAACATAAATTAATGAAGATATTTACCTTGTTTGGGGAGAGCAATTTGTTCAAAATGATCTACAAGTTTTTTTAGTTCTCTTGCCAATTCTTCACCTTCCATTGGTAATCCATGACCTGTGATCGCAACAGAGGGTTTTAATGCTTCTAATTTTTCAACAGACTTTCGAGCAACATGCCAGTTTGTTGTTAGATATCTTGGTGGACCACTAATTTCTTTTGTCTGTGTAATTACTTTATAAAGAAATTCTTGTTTGACAGTCACAAATGCATCTCCCACAATAAGGACTTTATCCTTTTCGCGATATAATGATATATGCCCTGGAGTATGCCCTGGAGTGTGAATCCATCGGAAATCTGGCATAAATGGTACACTACCATCCGAAGGAATTGCTTGAATGTTCCCCCCTAAATTAATGGCTTCATTTGGAAAAACAGGCGACATTTTTGCCACCAACCCGCTACTTACAGCTGGGTCAGCTTCTGGATAGCCTTCTGTTCCAGTTAAATAGGGCATTTCCAAGGCATGGGCATAGACAGGGACATTCCACCGTTTTATTAGTTCTATAATTCCTCCCACATGATCAAAATGACCATGCGTCAGAATAATAGCTTTAGGCTGAGCATTGAAACCAAAACGTTCTTCAACTACTGTAATTATCTCCTCGGCACTTTTTGGCATGCCTGCATCAATGAGCACGAATTCTTTTGTATTCGGGTCACCATATAACACAATATTGACAATTTGAATAGTATATTGATATAAATCAGGCACTACTTCTAGACCAACGCCACTCCCAATAGAAGTTGCTGGAATAAATTTATAGTCACCACCATAATTTAAATCTCTGTCCATATAAACCCTCTTTCTTTATAAATAAAGCCACAACCCAAGGATTGTGGCTTTATCTCTTACTTCTTTTCTTTATTATTAAATGGCTGTTCTTTTTTTTGCTCTTTTTCTTCTTTTATTTCGAATTCTTCGGGATTCAGTTCCATTCCGATTTCCTCTTGCTCTAATTCATTCTTTTGCTTTTCCTTTGACAAATTCATTCACCTCCAATAAGTTTTAACTTATCCTTCCGGTGACATTCTATACTTTTCACTTTATTTTTCCATATAAATTTTACGTATAATTTGACAATAAACAGCAAAAATAAAATAGCGTAGTGTCTCACTACTTAAAGAGCTACAGTGATTTCCATCGCTGTGGCTTCTTTTAGTGCAATAAATCTTCTTGTCGGCTGGATACTGGTATAACATAAATTAATACCTCAAATAATTTTTTAGAAATGGGTATTCCATTTTCCTTTTCACTCATACTACCTTTGGTTAAAAAAAGGTGAAAACCAGAAAAGGAAGTGAAAGTATGGGTATTCTTGGTGGAAATCCAAAAGATGAACCATTGCATTACGGTGAAGTATTTAGTGTTTGGTCAAGTTTAATTGCAGACTATGGTATGATTTCTGGCTATCAAACGTTTTATAATCACGCTGGAGATGAAGATCTAAAAAAAATCATTGAAGATATCGTCGAAACATGTAAAGAAGAAGTAAAGCAATTAGAAAAGATTTTAAAAACAAATGGGATTGCTTTACCTCCTGCTTCACCTGAAAGACCTGTAGCAAGATTGGAAGATATTCCACCGGGTGCAAAGTTTAATGATCCAGAAATAAGTGCTGCACTTACCGCTGATGTTGCTGCTGGATTAGTTGCATGTAGCCAAGCTATGGGTACTTCTACACGAGAAGATATCGCTTTAATGTATGGTCAATTCCATATGGCAAAGGCTCAACTTGGTGCTAAACTTTTACGCTTGAATAAAAATAAAGGCTGGCTTGTTCCTCCACCATTACATGTGAATTATCCAGAAAAATAAAATTAACTCTATTTCTCCAAATCGAGGAATGTGAATATATTATAGGCTGTAGCGTGTGACGACGTTACAGCTAGTTTTTTTTTATGTATAAATAATCACAAATGACACACACTATGTTGGAGTGTATCGCACGCACTAATTAAGGCTGTGGCGCTAGTTGACCGTCGCAGCCTCCTTAGAGTGATGAGTAGTACACCATTATCATTACATAAGAGGTGTTTTGGTTGACCACATTAGGAAAATTATTGTATTTCGCTTTCCTTGTAACATTATTTTTAATCACTATGATTTGGGACTATTTCATAAATGATAATTGGGCTTTGCTCGAAAATTTATTCTTCTCCTTTTGGGTAGCGAGTTTTATATTTATAGCATTGCTACTTAGAAGTAAAAAAGTTGACACGGAAAAAGCTAAAAATAGAAGCTGAGCTGATTGGAATACTATCTAATCGGCTTTTTTTCTATGTCTATTCTCCTCTTCCTTAGTTTGATAAATCTTCTATTCTATTTCCTTTTTCTTAATCAAAGATGGATGATGAATACAACTAGAGAGTGTAACAAGGAGCTACATATTATATCAAGGTAATCTGCAGATTATCTATTTTTTAGTTTCAAGGAGGTGAATGCATGCCTTTAACTACCGGTCCAATTGAAAACACAGGAAATCAACCAGCTAATGCAAGTAGTGTTCGTGTCAAAGTTCTTAATCTCACTGGAGGTTTGCTAACTGGCGTAGTAAGAGTTTTTAGACTAAACGGTTCAAGACAATTATTGTCCACTACACCTTTTGCGGCAGTTGCTAATGGTTCTACTTTTGTAACGCCAGGTGTTGGAAGTTCGCCACAGTATGAAGTTGAAATTGTTCCCAATCAAAATGGCGGAATATATAGCGTATATGGACGCACAGCTTCTGGTACTGTCATTGCTGCCCAACGGTTTGTAAATTCGGAATTAACACAGACTTTCTAGATTTTAGTTCATGCCGAAAAGCCTTATACATTCGTATAGTATAGGGCTTCTCATCTTTCCTTTGTACCAAAGGGATCGTCTTATTTTAAACATTTATTAAAAAGAATAGGTGAATGGCTGCAAGAACTCCCATCGGATAAATGATAGCTCTTGAAAACGAGTTTTTAAATCCATTTCGAGGATGTCTTTCAAATAATAAGTGTAGGATTGTATGTATGATAAAGAATATATCGAGAACCCAAAACGTTATGGTTTGATAGGGGCTGAATAGTAAGGAAAGTATAATGACATAAAGAAAAAGATGAATCCCTGTGAATACTTGATAAGCCTTTGAATCTTCCATATCTTTTAATACGATAAATAATCGCCACTCCGAGCGCCTTATTGCATCCATTTCATGTAAAAGAAATATAGATAGGTTTAATAAAAAAAGATTAGCAATAAATTAGGCATATAAAACCTCCTCCACCTTTATATACCCTATGTTACTATAAAACCATTTTTCAAATTTCAAGTAAATCCTCTGAAATATGTCGATACAAAATCGCGAATCATGTTGAAATAGGAGTTAGAATGTCACATTCTCCTTTTTATGATACAATTTACATATATTACATAACGAGGTGATGGCGTGGAAGATAAAAAGTTAGTTTGCAAGTCCTGTGGTAGTGATTCTTTTACGATTGGACAGGTTGGTGGCGATTTTAATCAAGGCAATGTTAGGCCTATTGATTCTGTCTTTTCAGTTGGCTCCCCGTTTATTTTTAACTTTTGTAAAGACTGCGGAGAAGTAGCCTCCATTAAGGTGGAAAAGCCGCAATATTTTAAATAATCCCTAGTTTAATGGGGTCACTCCCATCTCAGTGACCCTTACTAGCCCCTTACCTTTCTCTCCAGTACTTTCATTAAAATCGCTCATCCAACCTGTATGCTTACTTTAGCGTTCAACGCAAAATTCTGTTGTAGCTAGCTCTTTTCCATTTATTATTACCGCTAGCTTATGTTGACCTGGATAATGCTTTCGGGTTGTTAAATCTTTAAAATGGTGATTCCGTGTGTATCGGTGACTCTCTTTTTCGAAGGTGCGTTCTGTTATTTTGAATAGCTTTCTTGAAGTCGCTCCATTTGCTTTAACAAAATCTATCGCATATTCGATTCGAAGCTTCTGTGGTGCTGTAGAAGTAGTTTGAACCGTAAATGCAAAATCAAGGGTTTGTCCAATCGCCAACCTAACTTTCCCTAGCGCTAACTCATGGATTGTTACATCTGGAGAGATGTCAAAGCCGAACAAGAAAAGCACCTCAGCATCTCCTTTTCGCAATAAACCTCGGCATCCATGCTTAATAATCCAATCTGTGATGGAGCTCTCTCCGTGCCATTCACGAGCAAGTCGTTTCACTAATTCGGGATGATCCTTGGCAATATCATTTAAATTATTGGCAACACTTTTCTGTACATAGACAGATGGATCCTGTTTGAGTAGGTTCAATATCGGTAAGATTGGTGACGGGTCCAATTTGTATATTTCCAATGCCGATGCCCAAGGTAACCTAGGGCGACACCCCTCACTAGCTAATCGTCTAATATGAGGATTAGCGTGGCTCGCCCACTCTAACATTTGATTCATCATCTTCTGAGGATCTTTTAAAATAAAAGGCCGAACAGCAAACTCTGCGCTGGAGAATTCCGTAAACACCTCTAATCCATGAATGGAAGCCTGCCAATCATCTAGTCCATATACTTCTACAAAATCAGGCAAAAATAAATACTCCACTCCCTTACATGTAGGTGCAATTTTTATCAATATTGATAATGCCTCACAGTAGGATGTCGGCAAGGTTGCCCGCAATGAAGTACTGATATGCCTAATACGCTGTTTGAATTTTTTCATTTCCCAATCGTCATCATGGATTAAATTCATGAACTTATGTGAATCAAAGGCAGAGTATTCAGCCTGTACGATATTGATAAATTGATGGAAGAAATCTGTTGTATATTTACCCTCAAATGTGTCAGCCATGACCCATCCCCCTTTTCGTTAACATAACTTCCACTTCAAAGTTGTGTTTGTCTTGTGCCATTTTTTTCTCCTTTTATGCTCTTTATGAGGTGGTCAATGTACTTTTTATTAAAAATTCATAAACATTGACTTCAAGTTTTACTATACGGGATAATGGTGACAACTACTGTCACTATTATTTTTATTTGTAAGGAGGAGCTTCGATGCACAAGGCGCAAAGACTTATTCAGCTCATAATGAAGGTCAATGAACGTAAAAAGTTTACCATTCAGGAGATGGCTGATGAATGTGGTGTTTCACGCCGAACAATGATGCGTGATTTAATGGAACTGAGTGAACTAGGTGTACCGCTATATTCCGAAGCTGGGCCTAATGGTGGTTATCGTGTTTTGCGTGAAAAAGTGCTACCACCTATCAGCTTTACCGAGCATGAGGCAATTGCATTGTTCTTTGCTTGCCAATCATTACATAATTACAAAGCTCTTCCCTTCAAAAATGAAGTAAATACAGCATTGGATAAATTTTTCTACTATTTATCAGGTGAGCTCAAGCAAAAGATTGAAAGTATGCAGCAACGTCTTTTATTTTGGGTGCCTCCTCATGAATTAGAAGTGCCCTTTTTAAAGGAATTACTGGAGGCTGCACTTGAACAGCAGGTTGTCACCATCTTATATGAAGCGGCCACTACTAAAAATAGAACGATTCAACCTCTTGGAATCTATACGATGAACGGGCTATGGTACTGCCAGGCTTATTGCTTCCTAGCAGAGGATTATCGAGTTTTTCGCATAGATCGGGTGAAAGATTTTTCTTTAGCTGAAGAGCAAAGCCTGAAATTGGACATGACAAATGAGCACATCAAGTCATGGATCGTGCCAGCGAATGAAGAACATATGTTAGATCTTGAGGTAGAGTTAACACCAGAAGGAGTAAGACGTTGTCAATCCGAACTTTGGTTATCCCAGTGGATGGAGCTTCGTGAAAATGGATACGGGAAGATATTCGCAAAGGTGAACTCTTCCTTTACACCGTGGTTAGTCCATTTTTTTCTCGGCTTAGGCATGGAGGCCAATGTCAAACATCCCCCAATCGTACGGGAACAAATTAAAAGTAAGCTACAGGAACTGATGAAGCAATACAATGAAGAATAAAAACCAGGTTCTCAGTTGAACACCTGGTTTTATCTTTTTTGCCGTAGCTTCAAATATTCATGCTCATTTTTCTACTTATCCCCTTCATTCCTAGATGCTCATAAAATGCAATGGCATTCGCATTAAACGCCCAATCATTTAATTCTATAGATGTAGCTCCCCTTGCTTTTGCCCATTCCTTACAATCTGTAAATAATAATCCTCCAACGCCTTGCTTTTGTAGAGCCCTCCTCACACCAAAATCATGAATATAGCCATATTTACGTCGTACTAAAGATTGAAATGAAGGCGAATGTTCAATGCTAATTATTGCAAATCCTACGACTAATTCATCGTTCTTGGCGATAAAAATAGGACTGTTTGGCTCTTCAAGCAAGTCTTTAAAATAAGATTCAGGCATAACCGATTCAACGCTTTTAAAAATGGCTGGTTCTTCCCTAACATGCTCTTCGTGCCCTTCTCTCACAAGGCTATTCACAGCATAAATCCATTGCTAGTAGCTGTACAAATAGAAATACTCACAGTAATCCTCCCCCAAAATATCCCTTTGGGTATATTGTAACTTATGACTCATTTTGAAAACCAATCATTTATCGAGATAACGGATGACGAGCTTTTCCACCTGTGTTTTCAATGCCTGGTTAGCATAGCGGAGGACTACATCATTACCTGCCGTTGCAATTTGGACATCGCTAAAATATTCATCCACACGATGCCAGCCTACCACTCGTATATGTTGCTGGTTAAGCTGCCTTTTGAGATTAAAATATTCTTGGCGTAAATCTTTTAATAATGCATCCATTAAAGGTACAAACGCGATTTTCATTTTAAATTGTTCAGCAAATCGGTAATCATGCTGTACTGATTTTACAGCTAATTCCAACAATAAATACTTGTGTAATAGCTGCCGTTGTTCAGCTTTAATCATAATAATCAGCTTCTAGTTGAGCTGATTGAATATGATGGATTGGAACACGTCTCGTTGTCAGTAGTGTTTCAAGTAACAGTTCGCTTGTAGATAGGTTAATGGCATGAATGATTCCCGTCCAATGCATGATTTTTCCATCGTTCCAAACATTTAATTGAACCTCTTGCTGCTGATGATAGGCTATATCGATGGTTTGCTGTAACTCTTCCAGTTCCCATTCTGTCAGCTCTCTTGGCTGCGCTGTATAGACTTCTTTGCATTCCCTGAGCAGGTCCAAATGCTCCGGCATCATCATAGATGCCCATTTTATATTACCTCTGTCTTTTATCATCCAATCACTCCTATGCCAAATGACCACCAACTAAGCGATCACGCTTGATGGCTGTCCCTGCCCCAGTAAACGAAACTGCTCGTAACAACGCTGTTGCTCCAAACCTGTTACGTATGGCATCCATCGTAGGTCCGATGAGCTGCCGTTGTGGTTTTCTTTCATCAAATAAATCCAATTGGATACTATGCTCTCTCTCAAGATTAGATATCCTTACCGATAACTGCCTTGCTGGCTCTCCCGCAAAATGTTCATCCAGCAATTCTATACACGTTTTATACATGACAAGTGTTTCATTTGTTGGTGTATCAATCGTTCTAGATCGATGAAACCCTTTGGTCATCGCATTCCGACTATATGAAAGACCCAAGCTAATTGTACGACCAACAAAACCAGCATCTCTCGCCCGCTTCATGACATCCTCACACATTTCTAAAAGCACTACCGATAGATCTTTTCGTGTATGATAATCTCTCATTAACATTTGACCCTTTCCAAAACTTAATGCTCCATTAGTAATTAACGGTTCCCCCAGCTTTGATAGATCGATTCCCCATGCATGATGATATAGCTGATTGCCCATCACACCAAATTGCTCTTCTAAATCATTCAAATCTGCATTGGCTAACCCACCAACTGTTTGAATCCCCATCTTATTTAGGTTGGCTTCCATCTGTTTGCCAATTCCCCACATTTCGGACAAGGGTCTGACTGGCCAAAGCTTTTTCGGTATATCATCATACGTCCATTGAGCAAAACCCGTTTTCTTTGCTTCAAGGTCCAATGCCAATTTAGCCATTAGCATATTGGGACCTAAGCCAACAGCACTTGGTACATTATATTGATCCAAAATAGCGGCCTGTATTTCTCGAGCCGCTTGTTCAGGTGATCCCCAAAGCTTTTCAGTACCTGTTAAATCGACAAAGCTTTCATCTACACTGTAAACATGTATGGCGTCTACAGGAACATAATTAGCGATGAGCTTAGTAATCGTCATGGACATCTGTATAAAAAAGGTCATTTTAGGTTCAAATAATTGGATATCGGGGTGTTTCGGGATTTCGTAACGACGACTGCCGGTCTTGATTTTATATTTTTCCTTCATCAATGGTGAGGCAGCAAGGACTACACTGCCTGGTTGATCGAAATTGGCTACTACAGCAACAGGTGTTTCTAAAATATCGATTCCATGTAGCATGGCGATACAGCTCGCATAAAAGCACTTCATATCTATACACATAATAGGTCTATTTGGCATTTCCTCATAATTCATACAACCTCACGCTCTTTTCGGAAAACAGGAGTAACCGCGAGAACATTTTTGATGATAAAGGAACGCTTTGCTTGCCTCGTAAAACAAAATGCTTGAAATGAATCGCCAACAATTTTAATGACTCTTACACGTCTTTTTGTTACGGAACCATTTTTGGCTATATACATAATGTCCACTAATTGATTGCGTTGCATAGCTTTAATCAATTGCTCTCTCATCGTAGTTTCCTCCACTATCTCTCAAAATTTGATTTGATGTACCTTTAATTATTTCTCTTCACTTATCATATGTAAGAACACTTGTTTGTATACATATTAGAACAAACGTTTGCTTTTTGGCAAGATTAAATTTTTGGAAACAAAAAAATGGAAAAATTAAATTTTAACATTCATTTTAATTTGTAAGATGAGACAGGGATTAAAGGTGAAATTACAGAAAATAATATGGAATAAAAGAAGCGATAGTAACGTTGGAGATGAAACGGCACTGGAGTTCACCATTTGTCCAACGCAAACATGTGACGTGGAAAAAGAATGGACCATCCATTCATTAGATCCTATCGTGAAGGCTAATTTTCAATTAAATAAAAAAGTAGAAATGCTGGTTTATCAACATTTCTACCTACTATTGATTCATTTTGAACAAATCCGTTCTATTATTCTGCGAAGTTGCCCATAGCAATCGAGATTCTATTCCAGCTGTTAATTTGGTTAATTAGAATTACTAAATCTACATATTCTTTCTCTGTATAATAATTCCGAACTCGTTTATATAAATCATCAGGTACACGCATTTCAGACACTAAAGTAATGTGTTCGGTTAACTCTAAAGCGACCTTTTCTTCTTCTGAATAGAATGTACATTCTCTCCAAGCACTTATACAAAATAAACGCTGTTCAGTCTCCCCCATTTTTTTGGCATCAGCGGTATGCATGTTCAGACAGAAGGCACATCCATTTATTTGTGAAGCACGGATTTTAATGAGCTCACGTAGCTTTCTATCGATACCATTCTTTTTCGTGTATTTCTCCATTTCCATCATGATCTGCATAGCATCAGGTGCAATATTATAATAATCTATACGTTGTTCCACGTTACATTCCTCCGATTCAATTAAATTCCTTGATTGATGATAGTTTAGTAAAATTCATTCTTATGCCATCATGCTATTCCTTGGGCATGAAGAATTTGAAAACCATTTGTTCCGATTAAATTTACTAAATTATACTACCTCCCCCCATACATAATTAAAGATAATTATAATCGTCGATAAACTTAATCGTTGATTATATTTATCTTTAATATATGCCTGTTTTTAATTTTTGTCAAATTGATTTGATTTAATTTAGATGAAGTATTTTTGAGGTATGATAATATACAAGATACATGTAAGTTTTCTAAAGGGATTAGAAGTAGGTGAATAAATGAAATATAGTGTCATGGTAGAGTACGCATTACACAGCCTTGTCTATTTAATAGATGTACCACCAGAGGAAAGTATTGGAATCAAGGATTTATCAGAATTTCAAGGGCTATCAGAAACCTATTTATCAAAAGTATTAGGTAAGCTATCTAAAGCCGGGATTGTCAGTTCAGTATCTGGTGTTAAAGGAGGATATAAGCTTAGTAAAAAGCCTGAAGAAATTTCTTTTTGGGATGTTGTAAAAGCTGTGGAGGGTGAAAGTCCCATATTTCAATGTAAGAACATCAAAGCAAATTTTGCCAACCAAACTGAAAATTGTGATTCCTGTGCATCAGGTACATCCAATTGCACCATTAATATAGTGATGTTAGAAGCTGAAGAGCAAATGCGGAACTATTTACGAGGTAAAACAATTGCCTGGTTAGAGGAAGAGCTTAATCGTACGTTGCCAAGTGAACGTATAGCAATGGCAAAAGAATTCTTCCACAAGAAAAATAATTAAATCAAAAAAGCACCCATACCAAAACAAAGCACAGCCTTTTAGCGACTGTGCTTTGTTTTTTTATTCATCCCGCAATGAGCGAACTGCCTAAAAATTATTGATTAAATCTTACAAGGCGATCAATTGGAAGACGTGAAGAACCGTAAGCAGGTGCCGCTGCTTCACCAATTGCTAATAATAAAATAGGTATTTCATTTGCAGGTAATTCCATGTACTCCGCAAACTTAGCCTTATCAAAACCACCCATTGGAACTGTATCATAGCCCATTTCTTTCGCTAATAGCATCATTTGCATCGTTACAAGGCCAGCATCAAAATGGACGATATTCTCTAATGTTTTTGTTGAAGCTGACCCATACATTGTTAATGCGTCCTGTGCCAGTTTTTTCGCAATCTCTTCTGGCATATAGCCTAACTCCACATTTTTTGCATAGATTTCCTCAGCGTTTACATACATCTCTATATCTCCAATGACAGCAATAATAGCAGAGGCTGTTTCGATTTGCTCTTGATTAAATGAAAAGAAATTAATATTCTTTTGGATTTCCTTATCATCAATGACGATAAATCGCCATGGCTGCATATTGCTCGAAGAAGGCGCTGAAATAGCGTCTTGTAGTAGCTGCATTATGGCTTCACGAGATATTTTAGTATTCGCATTATATTTACGAACGGATTTACGCTCCTGCATAATTTGTTTTAATGTTGAAGTTGATAACATATGATTTCCCTCTTTTTCAAAAAATTTAAACTGCTTTAATTGTTACATCAATATTTCCCATTGTCGCTTTTGAATAAGGACAAACTGTGTGTGTTAGCTCTAATAATTGCTGTGCCTCTTCCAGCGTTACTCCTTCAATATGCCCTTCGATATTCACCGCAAGTACATAATCAAAAGTAGCTTGCTCCATTAACTTAACGGTAACCTGAATCGTTGATGCATGTTTAAGCTTTTTTTGGCGCTTAATCAAATCTAACGCACTATTAAAGCAGGCACTATACCCCGCAGCAAATAATTGCTCTGGGTTTGTCACATTATCCAATTTTGAGCCTGGTGGTGCAATTTTTAAAGATAGGGATTGATCCTCTGCATAGGATGTGCCACTACGGCCACCCTCATTAATCATAGTCGTTGAGTATAATTCTTTCATCATCGAAAACTCCTTTTCTATATCCATTATTTTAAATTGTACACAATTTAATTTTTACAAATTGAATTGTACACAATTTAATTGTGTTTGACAAGTAGGAACTTTATTTTTAATATAAATGTTAATAGAAGAACATGAAGAGGGGATTTTTATGCCTAATCATTTAGATAATCAGCTATGCTTTCTTTTGTATGCCACATCCAAGGAAATCATTAAACACTATACATCATTATTGAAGCCATATGATTTAACGTATACAGGCTATATCACCATTTTAGCGTTGGAGGAAAATGAACAAATAACGGTGAAAGAATTAGGACAACGCTTATTTTTAGATTCAGGTACCTTAACACCATTGCTGAAAAAATTAGAGGCCAAGGGTTATATTTGTCGTGAGCGTTCCAAAGATGATGAACGACAAATGCAAATCTATTTAACAGAGGTAGGCAATGATGTTCGTCGCAAGCTACCTGAGGTATCGCGTCAAGTCATGCAACAATCGAATATTTCAGAGCAGCAATTTATACAACTAAAAAATGTTCTTCAAGACATCATGCACAATGATTGGACCATGAAAGATAAAAATTAAGCAATGAATAGTATCACCTAAAACTTTTGATTCATGCTAGTGACAATCATTTTATATCATTAACAGATAGAACCGTAATTGGACGCTGCATCTCATCCAACTACGGTTCTTTTAAACATCTATGGGCAATTTCTAAAATACATTCACGTATGTCCCCACTCTGCTTCTTTTTTGTCAGCATATCAATGCTCTCGTAAAATACCTCATTTTTATTGGGCTCATGGACAAAATCAAGTACTATAATGATAATAGGACATTTTTTAAAGGAAGATATACATGAAGAATAGATTTTCAATTGGAGAAATGGCTAAGCTCCATAAAACAACTATAAAAACCCTTCGATATTATGATGAAATTGATTTATTAAAGCCTATGCATACGGATAAAAACAACGGCTATAGATACTATTCCACAGAACAATTCGAGCAATTAAATACTATAAATTATTTGAAGGAATTAGGTTTTTCATTAAAGGAAATTAAAGGACACTTAGAACACAGGGATATCGAAGACTTTTTGCATCTCTTAGAGGAACAGAAACGATTAACCGAAAAAAAAATTCAAGAACTGGAACGAATTAATCGCAGGTTCCAAGATCGAATTAAGGATATTAAAGTGGCACGAGAGATAAAGGCATTGGGAGTCCCATTCATAATGGAAAAACAAGAGCGAAGAATCGTGCGATTAATGGAAAAAATCAGTTCCGAGCCTCAACTGGAAGTTTCTCTGCGACAATTAGAAAATTTGTCGAATATGAATTCTTCTATATTTATTGGAGGCGTTGGCCTAACTGTAAGTAGTCACCATCTATTAAATAACCAGTTTCATGAATACAATTCGATATTTATTTTAGTCGAGGAGGAGGATAGTCAAAGTCCTTTATTGGCCACGCTTCCTGAAGGAAAATATGCCTGTATTTATTTTAACGGCAATCATAATCATTCTCACGTACATTATAAATCCTTACTGAATTTTATTAAAGATCAAGGTTTCCAAGTGATTGGAGATTCCATTGAAAGAACCATAATTGACCATTACATTTCAGGAAGTAAAGAAGATTATTTGACAGAAATACAAATACCAATAAAGTATTGACCCTCCCCTTACCGGAGGGTTTATTTTTTTACGTAAGGACAATTTTTTAAGGAGAATG
Source organism: Lysinibacillus sp. GW247-5R2A (assembly GCF_059424475.1). Taxonomy (NCBI): domain Bacteria; kingdom Bacillati; phylum Bacillota; class Bacilli; order Caryophanales; family Bacillaceae; genus Lysinibacillus; species Lysinibacillus sp. GW247-5R2A. The sequence goes on from NZ_JBWKZL010000002.1 coordinate 367,208, forward strand.
AATTATGCTAGGAACGATATTTAATACAATGATGATTATAGTCGGAAGCATCATTGGAAGTATTTTTAAAAATGGGATAAAAGATGAATACCATCAAATCCTCATGCAGGCCATGGGATTAGCAGCGATGGGATTAGGAATAAATGCTCTAGTTCAACATTTACCTTCCAGTAAATATCCGGTACTTTTTATTGTCAGTCTAGCTATAGGCGGATTATTAGGTCAAAAACTTAATTTAGAATCAAAATTTAATGCTTTAGTGAATAAATACTCTAAGGGGAATTTAGCTGAAGGATTATCGACTGCGATTTTATTATTTTGTATTGGATCATTATCTATACTAGGTCCTATAGAGGCTGCATTAAAGCAAGATTATACATATCTGCTCACAAACGGCATATTGGATGGCATCACTTCGATTGTTTTAGCCACTACATTTGGTATTGGGATAGCTGTTGCAGGTATTGTATTATTTCTATGGCAAGGTTCCATTTATTTAATAGCTAGTTTAATGGAGAATTCCATCAATACTGATCTTCTAAATGAATTGACGATTATAGGAGGTATATTGATATTAGCATCCGGTTTAAGTATTTTAGGCATAAAAAAATGCAATACCTTAAATCTTCTACCCTCATTAATAATCCCTATTATTGTATTTTTATTTATACATTAAAGAACGATCAAAATCCTTATGAACAATCCAATTTATTATCTAATGATACGAACAAGTTAACTGCCCAAGCACAAAATAATTGCGTGCTTGGGCTTTCCCTTTTCTTAAGAAATCTTCATAAATATTCTCTCTAATTATTAATAATTTCCATTTACAATAATGAAGGTCGACATTACTGGGAATTCTCTCATCTGGCATATAGATTTGAAAATCATCATCAGAAAAAGGAGCATCACACCTTGGGAATTACTGAAATCATGAGCAACATCAAAATTTTGATGCTGCCCGTCATCATAATTATTGGCCTTGAATTTTTACTAATTGGACTTTATTTCTTTTATTATCAAAGACGACGATCCAATCACCAAAAACAAATTCCTGTAAAGAAGCTTCTGCTTGGCGCAATTTTTATCGGATATATTGTCTTTGTTTTGGAGCTAACAGTGATTGGTCGTGGCACTTCGCATTTCATGCAGTTGAACCTTCAGCCATTCAGTGGTTATATAGACGCGTGGAAAAAATACTCTTTACGCGATCTTCAGAATTGTCTATTTAATATTTTGATGTTTGTGCCATTAGGAATATTTTCACCTTTATTTATGGCTAAATGTAAAGAGTTTAAGTGGCTTCTTCTAGTAGTGGTAGGTGCAACAGCCTCCATCGAAACGTATCAGGCACTTTCAGGAGCGGGGATTTTCGAGCTTGATGATTTAATCAATAACTCACTTGGCGGTATTATTGGCTACCAATTATACAAACTTATCGCTTCTATTGCCCTTAGCAAAAAGGTAAAGGTGAAAACTCTGATTGGAAGCCTTGCCATACCTCTGTTGATGGGCTTAATTTTTATCGTTATGAACATTGTCTACGCCCAACAGGAATTTGGTCATCTAGCAATAAACGCTTATACAAAATCAAAAATGTCAGATGTTCACGTATCCACATCATTGGAATTAAGCGCAGCACCCATCGTTGCTCCTGTCTATAAAAAAATCATTCAAGAGGATGATGTACAAGACCTATTACAGCAGAAATTAGGATTATCAGAGATGAATGCATCTGATACCACGGACAATGACGAAACGCTAGTGGAAGATAAAAATGGGATCGCGTATACATTGATTACAAATCATTCAGAGGGACAATGGTGGTTAACCGAGAATAATTATACGCCGGAGCAAACTTCAGCTGTAGAGCAAGAAGAAAAGGCGAAGTCATTGATGGATGAACTTTCTATACTACCTCACGATGCAGAATTAACTGTACAGGAGAATGGTGAATTTGAATGGACCTTACCAGACCGTCCTAATGTAACTAAAGATTACTGGACTGGAGATGTCAGTCTTGGCCTGAAACCGGATGGTCACATTTATTCATTAACCTACAGTCTTCATGAAAATCAATTTATACGAGAGATAAACATACTGTCTCCTGCAGAAATATATGAACGAATAAAGGAAGGCGATTTCCCTCAAATAAAGTATAACGCACTCGTACAGGAGGAAGACCTAATTATAAAAAAAGGAGACCAAATTGAGATTGAATCGATTGAGCTTTCGTATATGTATGATACAAAAGGCTTCTATCAGCCTATATACAATGTTTCTGGCAAGTTCAACGACAACGATTGGTTTACTTTAATTCAGGCAAGAAAGTAATAGCTCGTTCCAAATACTTAAGCAAAGCCCAGGCTCCAATTAATTGAGCAGCTGGGCTCTTTTATGTTCGACTGTAAGGGGCTCCCCCATTTTGAATGAGCTATCCCCTATCCCCCTAAAAAAGTAGACCACTACTATTATTCTTCACCTAATACTATTAGCGTTTATTGTCTGGTTCTTATTGAAATTTATTAACTTTAAAATAAAGTAAAGCCGTTGATTTCCAGCTTTCCATGGGCGGGGTCGAGTTGCTCCCCGCCCTTCGTTCCAATCTGGAGTGGATATTAACTTCACCACCAAAAAATGCTCCCCTTAGATAAACAGATTTTATTTTTTAATCTGTCTACCTAATAGGGAGCATATCAAACTACTCGATAGCTTTTATCTACTGTCTGAATGTAAGGTTTAGGCTTTCTTTTTTTTCGGATACCCAATGAATATCGCTATCATACCACAAATACCAATAAGAATTGGGTAGAAAGAGTACGGCAAGATACTCACTGGCGAAATTTTGGCTACGCTTGCGGCTACAAGGAATTGGGCTCCGTATGGGAGAAGACCTTGGACTGTACAGGAAAAAATATCTAAAATACTTGCGGACTTTCTCGGCTCAATCTCATACTGGTCAGCAATATTTTTGGCAAGCGGTCCCGCAATTAGGATAGCAATTGTATTATTGGCCGTAGATAAATTAGTTAGACCCACAAGACCAGCTATACCAAATTCAGCACCCTTCTGCGATTTAATCCTGCTCGTTACAAGACGGAGTAAAAAGTCAATTCCCCCATTAAATTTAATAACCTCCACCATTCCAGCTATTAATATAGCCAGAAAGGCGATTTCATACATCCCTTCCATTCCTTCACCAATCTTTTGTATAAGGCTCATTATGTGATAGCTGCCATCTGCTAAGCCAACAGCACCGGCGAGAACAATCCCTAATGCAAGAACGAGGAAAACATTCATTCCAGATAACGCTAAAATAATAACTAAAACATAGGGAATAATTTTTATCCAATTATAGCTTAGATGCTCTACTTGGGCTGTCCCCCCGGATGTCATAAACCCTAAAATAATACTTGTAATAAAAGCTGCCGGCAATACAATCCAAAAATTGACCTTAAATTTATCCTTCATTTGCGCGCCTTGTGAACGAACGGCGGTAATAGTAGTATCTGAAATAAAAGATAAATTATCACCAAACATCGAACCGCCTACAACCGCTGCCATCACTAAAGCAATAGGTAGCTCCGTAAGATCGCTTATCCCAACCCCAATTGGCGCCAGCGCGACAATTGTCCCCACTGATGTACCCATAGATAGAGAGATGAAGCAGGCAATGATGAATAAGCCTACGACAAGCAGGTTTTGCGGTATAACCGATAAAGCAAAGTTAACAGTGGAATCTACAGCACCCATCCCCTTCGCTACCTCAGAAAATGCCCCTGCTAATAGAAAAATAATAACCATCAGCATGACATTTAAATTTCCGGCACCTTGGCAAAAAATATCAACCTTGCGGGAAAACGATTCTTTTCGATTCATGGCTAGAGCTACAGCACCCGAAATGCTGATGGCTACAATGACAGGAAAGGCATAAAAATCACCCATTATAATCCCTGAACCAATAAATAAAATCATAAAAATAACAAATGGGATTAGCGCCCATGGATTCTCTTTCTTCATTGTCTACCTCCAAAAATTAAAAATCGGCCATACTTTTTATTTTTTCACCATAAAAAAGACCTCATCTTGAAATAACAAGAAGAGGCCTTATAGTTAAAACGCTCCTCTTATCTATCAAGAACATTGCTTGCTGGATTTGGCACAGTAACTTAATAGTTCCGCTGCCGAGATTTCATCGGGCCAGTCCCTCCATCTCTCTTGATAAGAAGAAAAAATATTATATTTTTGACACAATATTAAAATACTAAAATAAAACATCCATAATTGCAACATGTTTTTAATTGTAAAAAATCCCTAGCGTTATTATTAAGTGTGAAATTCAACTTTTTATACGAATACGAAGCTTTGAATGGACACATAGACCGAAAATATAAATACCCCGACTAAAAACCAACCATATAATTTTCTCTCTCTCCGAAATTCATTAATTCCTAATGTTAACATAAATAAACCTAGAAAAAGGATCATTAAAAAGTTTAGCCGATAATCATGTGTCATAAATCCGTAAATGGAAAGCGTGATGCCTATTATTGATAAAATAATTTGTACTGTTTTTAACAAAACGATTCCCCCTTTTTGCTTGAACGAATACTTACAGTTATCTAAGCTTTTTTGAATAAACAAATTCTATGATGGGTGTGATGACAAATGTAAGCCCAACAACAAAAATCAAGGGATAATTTTTCATGTCATTTAAATTGGATACACCCTCTGACACAAGTAAAATTAAACAAGCTACGATCATTAAAACATAATAGCCAATCTTGGCACTGTGTGCTTCAATATGTTTATCTAGTTCATCTTTATCTTCTTTAATACCATTATGATTACCCGAATTCAGCCAATTGAACAAAAAGGATAAGGAAATAAAGCTAATTATTATAGAACCCCCATCAATTATTCCGAAACGAACCCATCTATACAGGGTAAAACTAACAAATGCACAAAAAAACACAATGACTATAAGACCGATTAATTTTTTTGATTGATTCATTCTCTTTTTATCCTCCATAGTGACCTCTAAAAATATCACGATTTCAATATTGATAGATACAACTTTCAAAATCCAATAATACCCATACAAACAATCATCTGTCAAATTCAGTTCACTCAGAAAATCCACCACTATACATCAACCGATTGGTGTTTGGCTAGTAGTTTCTGCACCGACTGCAATCGGTTGGTTCGCAGCGGTTGGTGGAAGTATAGTAGGTATAACTATTGGACATTCAGCAACTGAAGGCATACTTCTCTTCTTCTTTGGATGTATTATCGCTTCAATCTTTTCGGGGGCTAATCCTTTCATATTTAAGTAGCATCGGTGGTAAAATAATGGGGAAAAGGCTTATGCAAATAGTTTCATTTATTTCAGGATATCTCTTTTTGTACTTTACTGTTTATGTATTCTTGAATGGTTTTGAAAAGCTATTATAGGGGTGACAACCATGGTTAGAAGAAGATAGCTAGCCTCCTAGGTCACCAAGCGTATGTAGGAGGCTATCTTAATCTATAGGAGATGTTTACACGATGAAGCAAAATAAATATGATGATATGCAATTCTTTTCTGCTTACGAAAAAATGCCCCGTTCTGTTCAAGGGCTGGACGCTGCTGGAGAGTGGCATGTATTAAAAACACTTTTACCTGATTTGAAACATAAACATGTGCTTGATTTAGGATGTGGTTTTGGGTGGCATTGTCGATATGCGCGCGCACAACAGGCAAAATCAGTGATTGGTGTAGATATATCTGAAAAAATGCTGGAAAAAGCTGAGGAAAAAACGGATGATCCTTTTATTTCCTATTTGAAAATACCGATTGAGGACATTCAGTTTTCCGCTTCTCAATTTGATGTTGTATTAAGTTCCCTAGCTATTCACTATTTACAAAACTTTGAAGCACTATGCAAAAAGGTTTATACCTATTTAAAACCTGGCGGATCGTTCGTTTTTTCAGTGGAGCACCCTATTTTCACATCCCGTCATGAACAGGATTGGTACAATGATGAACAAGGAAACCGACTGCATTGGCCAGTGGACCATTATCAAACAGAAGGCATGCGCGAAACAACCTTCCTTACTGAAAATGTCATTAAATATCACCGTACATTATCCACTTATATGAATGATCTAATACAGGTTGGATTTACAATACGTGCTGTGAAGGAACCTATGCCATCTGAGGAAATGCTACAAACTATTCCAGGTATGCAAGATGAACTACGAAGACCTATGTTTTTAATGATGGTGGCAGAGAAAAAATAAGCGTTTATCTGCGTGATTATATGTGTCCCATTAGCACATTTCTCTGCTTTATATTTTGGGGCAGCATCGCTACAGTTGCATGATGCCTGCCAAATACTGAATAGTGGTAATAGAGGGCTAGATTGTCTCATAAAGTAATTCTCTGAAAATCTCAGATAAAACAAAAAACCAGATGCTCCTCATAGAAGAGCGCCTGGTTTTATTGTGAAAGTGAATCTTACTAATTTACTTAGTTTTGATTCGTATTAATACTACGCTAAGTTGAGGCGTGGAACAAGTTAAAATATTTTCCATTCAATTTTTGGTAGGAATTTATGTTTTTTCGGGCAGGAGTTACTCATGTCCTATAATTTTGCAAGCAGGAAACTAACAAAAAAAAGACTAGATACCTACATAAATTATGTAAGCTCTAGCCTTTTAAGTGAAAGTGAATCTTACTAATTTAATATTGCTTAGCTTTAGATTCATTTATGAATACGAATAAACAGCTAAAAGGTTTCATTATTTGTCGTATTTTTTCGTAAAAAATAGGATTACCCGCACAAAAAGACCAGGAAGTCACGAAATAAGTGAATCCTGGTCCTTTTGTGAAAAGTGAATGTTACTAGCTTGCTTTAGTTTTTTGTATTCTACTAATGAGGTAGACGGTTGATGTTGCAATAAGTTACATAAAATTTAAAAATATTTTAATCGATTACTTGAATGGCAAAATCAAATACACCCTCTGCCCCATCAGCAGTAATGATGGAAATGCTATACACCCCTTCTGACATTGTATAGCTACCCTTTTCCAGTAACGTTGAATATTCTGCTCCTGCATTTACGGTTTTTTGAGCCCATAGTTTAGCATCTGCATTATAAATTTTTAAGCTAAATGGTTGTGTCCCCTTATTCTTTATATCATAGTGAATATCAAATTCTTGTGGAGAATGATTGCTGTAAAAAGAGTTATGAAATTCACCATTTGCAGTAGTAGCATTCACATAATTCAGTGGAAGTTTATGATGCATATCCATTTCCTCAGTGCTTGTCCTTGCCAATACTCTTTCCTGTAGTTGGGAATCTTTTCGTTTACTTGCATCAAATTTATCCGATGACTTTGTAGAGATGTTGTCGCTACCAATTAGGGCCAATTCAAACATCAGTACAAGTAAAATGAGTAATTTCCATATTTTCAGAGCGCCCACCTCCACTTACAAGTAATACCTAATTAGATATTATTTTACCATTTAACTAATCACCATTCAAATTGCTATCCACAGATAAAAACTTGATAAAAAAAGTTATTTATGCTATAATTTGCATTTAAAACACTATCTTATATAATAGGATTCTCCTGGCCAGGGGAATCCTATTTTTTATTGTAAGGAGTGTTTAGATGAAGAAGCAGGAATCTAGTATAACTTCATTAATAGCCGCCTTTAGCAGAGCCCACCATAGCCAATTTGATACGCTGAAAATATTTGATGATTATCTAGCACAGGATTTAATCTCCAAGGATGAATTTCAGAGCATTGAAGACAATATGGTGCAAGGTATTGAATTTTTCAATAAGGAAATTGCCGAAAAATATAAAGGCAATTCGAGAAAATTATTAAAATGGATTACGCAAGTTCAACTAGCGCCGACTCCCTTGGCACGTGCCGCATACTGTGAAAGGGTCTTACAAAACGAAATACAGCTCGGTGTTGAGCAATATGTTATTTTGGGTGCTGGTTTGGATACATTCGCTTATCGACACCCCCATTTAGAATGTGTATTAGAAATATTTGAGGTTGATATCCCAGCCACACAAGCATTCAAAAAACAAAAATTACAAGAAGCGTCACTCAGCCGCACCAATAATGTACATTTTGTAGCGATGGATTTTACGAAGCAATTTCATAGTCAACCTCTTTTGGATCAAGGCTTTCAGTATAAGAAAACATTTTTTAGTCTCTTAGGTGTCTCCTACTATTTAACGAAAGAAGAACTGGCTAGCTTATTAGACCACCTGTTTGCGCTAGTTCCAGCAGGTAGTTCCCTTGTCTTGGACTATGCTGATGAATCGTTATTTAGTGAAAAGGGCATCTCTAACAGAGTAGATCATATGATAAAGATGGCGGCCGCTGGTGGTGAACCCATGAAATCGTGCTATCGTTATGAGGAAATGGAGAAGATGGTAGCTCAATCAGATCTACTTATTTATGAACATCTACCTCCATCTACAATTCAAGAGCTTTATTTCCAGCATCGAACAGATTATCTATCAGCTTTTGAAACGATCCATTATATGCATATAGTTAAAAGGAAATAATCCACTCATTTTTAAAACAATTCTTAATTTTCTATCTATTTCCCAGGCAATTAACTATTTCAATATAAGAATTATGTATATGATAGTAATGTAAAGCTAATTAGCCTTACACCTCCTAGATTTGTTACTAGGGTCACTGTTTATAACAGTGACCCACTTATGATTGGCAAACCCCCAATGGACTTCCATCTAAATCATAGAAGGTGAAAAATTTTATTTGCCCCTCTCCTCCCAGAGAATTTACGTTCACTTGTTGCTCCACTAGTGATGGGTAGGTCTCTTCAATAGATGAAGAAAGAAAATTGTAGTATTTCCCTATCCCAAAATGATTAACTGGAAAATGCAATGGTTGATGATTGTCTGGTTTTACTAAGCATACAACCGTAGCAGAACGTTCCGCTATTTTCATGACCGCTGCGTCTTCTTCTATATATAAAAGCTTAAATCCAAGCTTTTCCTCATACCATTTAGCTGATAATTGAGGGTCTTTTATCGGGATAAAAATGGCCTCTACTCCATGTAATAATGTTTGCATCTCTTTTTCCTCCTTTATAAAATGATTTCTGTATATGAACTTGAATGTCCTCTAAAAAATTTCACCCTTGCATTTCTTCTTGTTTAGTTTCCCTATTATTTGCTTATCCTAATTAGTATCGGAAATGTCTTTGCCCTTTTCCTAGAGGAGGTGCCAATCATTAAACACACGGTGTCATTTTTTCTCCTACTACTAGTCGTTTTGTTGTTAACTGGATGTTGGAATAAGCGGGAGTTAAATGAATTAGCCATTGTCACAGCTGTTGGAGTCGATAAAACGGACGAATTCATAGAAATTTCCGTTCAAATTGTTAACCCGAGTCAAATTGCGCCGAAAAATTCCACAAGCTTTCAAGTCCCTGTTTTTACCTATCACGCAAAAGGGAGAACCTTATTTGAAGCCATCCGAAAATTAACAACACTGACGCCAAGGAAACCTTATTATGCACATGCTCAAGTTATTATTATTGGTGAAGAGATGGCTGAATATGGTATGAATAGTATATTAGATTTATTTCAAAGGGACCCTGAGGGAAGAAGCGATTTTAATATTATTGTTGCTCATGAATCAACAGCGCAAGATATTTTAAGTATTTTAACACCATTAGAAGATATTCCTGCCAGTAAAATGTTAAAATCCTTAAAGGACTCTGAGGATGTATTGGGGACTACGGAATCAGTGATTTTAGACGATTTGATCGAGTCTTTAGGGAGTATTGATCATAGTGCTGTTCTGCCCTCCATTCATATACTCGGAGATGCAGATGCCGGAAAAAATAGCTCCAATATAGAAAAAATGGATAGCCCTGCTAATTTAAAATACAGTGGACTTGCTGTTTTTAAAAACTATAAGCTTATAGGCTTCTTAACAGAGGAAGAAAGCAAATACTACAATTTCTTACACAACCATATAAAAGGGACCGTTCAAAAAGTGCCTTGTTCGGAAAAGGGGAAAATATCAGCAGAGGTATTAAATTCCTCTACAAAAGTTACTGGCAGCTTAAAAAATGACAAACCCTCCATCCATATTCAGGTGGATCTTGAACAAAATATAGCGGAAATAAGTTGCCCAATGGATATAACAAAGCCCGAAACGATTGATGTTATTAATAAAGAAACAAGTAAATTAGTTCAAGAAAATTTAGAACAAACACTGCACACGATTCAAAAAACCTATCAAGCTGATATTTTAAAGTTTAGTGAGGTACTTCATCGTGAAGACCACCAAGCATGGAAACGTATCAAAAAAGATTGGGCCACGATTTACCCTAATCTACCGGTGCAGATTGAGGTAAATGTGAAAACAAAAGGTATTGGTACAGCTAGAAAATTAAAAGTGGATAAAACTAATCAAAAATGACCAGACACTCCTTGAGAGTGCTGGTCATTGCTAATTAACGTGAAGCTTCGAATGTAATAAATGATGAATCTTCATCAGGCTGTTGCTGGAATGTATAGTTTGCAGAGCATGTGATATCCGAAAAGCCTATACTTTGTAAAAGTAGTTTAAATTCATCTAGACCATACCAGCGTAATAGAAATTTTTGTAGCTCTGTATCAATCAATGTACCACGCTGCCATTTTTCATATTTTAAAACCGATAAAGTATACTGCTCCATCCAGTTGATCGCAATCGATTTCCTCTCAATCGAGATGCCTTCCTCCTCAGAGGTTGGATGATAACTTGTAGTCATTTCTCCAGTTTTCCAGTCTGTCGGGACGATTATATCTAATAGAATGCGTCCGCCTGGAGCAAGGTGATGATACATATTTGTTAAAGCTGACACGGCATCTTGATAATTTTCTATTAAACAGAAAGATCCTGCCGGCATGATGATAGCGTCATATTGTTGATCTACTGTAAAATGACAAACATCGCCTTCATAAAGAACGGGTGTAAGTCCCCTATCGTGACAGCGTTTACGACAGGACGCCAGCATTTCTGAAGAATTGTCAATTCCTTCTACATCAAAGCCACTCTCCATGAAAGGAATATAGAAACGCCCTGAGCCGACACCCGCCTCAAGAACCTTACCTGTAAGTCCCTGTAAACGTTCCTTATAATATTCAATATCCCCGCCAATAGAATATCCTACTGGTTTTGATAAATCATAAAGTTCCGTACATAACGGTCCATAATTACTATACATATTGTCTCCTCCGATTATTTGCGGAAGAAAAATCCCTTTTAATTCTTCCACACCTTCATATTATTTAATGGAAAATTAGAGCTGACTATCATTATGGATCACTCGCTTTCTTGTAAATTTAAATAAATTATACCTATATTTGTCATTCATTTCAATATTTCTATTGATTTCGTTTTCAGTCCCCTATAATGTACAAATTAGCATAAATTATCAAAAAATATTTCCATGTAAACGGTACGATGAGAATAAGAAAGGATGCTCGTATGGATTATTTTGAAAGAATACAAAACGCTATAGACTATATAGAGGATAACTTACAAGAAAAAATGTAGATCACAGATATTTCTTCGCAATCGTACTGTTCAGCCTTCCATTTTCAGCGACTGTTTCAGGAGATAACTGAATTTTCCGTACAGCAGTATATTCGTAATAGAAGACTTTCTGAAGCGGCCCTTCTATTAATAGCAACCTCTCAAGCTATACTTGCAGTGGCGATTAACTTTCAATACGGTTCTCAAGAAGCTTTTACAAGGGCATTTGTTCAATATTTTGGGATATCACCGGCTAAGTATAGAAAGAATGCAAATTCTATACCATTACAAAACAAAATAAACTTTTTGGATTATAAAATGGATGGTGAGCTCCCTATGCCAAAACCAACAATCGTCCATGTAGGAAAAAAATTAATCACCGGCCATCCCTATCAAACATCATTACAAGATGAGAGGTATTATGCTGAAATTCCGGGCTTTTATCATGATTTTGGTCGCCAGCACTATTATGAACGTATTACACAAAAAGTGGCACCTAATATGGCCTATGGAATCTCTACAAACTTTCAAGAGAATGGTGAATTTTCTTTTGTTGTTGGTGAGGAAGTCCGAGTATTTGAGGAGCGTGTTCAGCAAGAGTTTATCCATGTAGAATTACCTGCTGGTCAATATGCTGAATTTATCTTGAATAGTCGTGCAGAAGGTATACAGAAAACAAGACGTTACATTTACGGGGTATGGTTGCCTAACTCTCATTACGAAAGAGATAGGGGTCCTGATTACGAAATAACAGATGTTATGTAATCTATCTATCCACATACTATGAAAATAAAAATTTACATTCCTATTAAAGGTTAAGAAAGGAAGCAAAAAAATGATGTTTGAAAAGGTTTTTACTCAATTTCCTCTGCTACATACGTCTAGTCTACTATTGAAGAAAATAGAAGTGTCTCATATAGAAGAGTTGTTTGCCATTTATGATAATCCAAAGGTTTTCGAGTTTTGTGGTATTATCCCCAAACACAACTATCAAACCGTACAAAAAATGATTGAGCATTTTGAAAGAGACTTTAAGAAGAGAAGTAGAATAAAGTGGGGTATTTTTGAAGTGTCCCAATGCGAGAAATTAGTGGGTATTATTGAAGCGATGGACTTTAATCAAAAGGTAAATATGGTGACAATTGGATATTACCTAGCCGAAGATTTTTGGGGAAAAGGCATTGCTACGAAGGCAGTTGAAATGGTCGTGAACTTTTTATTAGAGGAGGTTCAGGTGAATCGAATTCAAGCTGAGGTCATGCCATTAAACGAGCCCTCGAAAAAAGTACTACTAAAGAATGGTTTTATAAAAGAAGGTTTATTACGACAAGCAACATTATGGTCCGGCAAAGGCGTTGTTGATTTAGAAATATATGGATTACTGAAAGAAGATTATGTAAACCATTCAAAAGACTAGACTCTATTTAGGAGTCTAGCTTTTTCTTTTATATGACAAGTAGTTGGACAGAATACCAACTCAAGATAGCTCTTTTACATAGATTAGAAATAGAAGACTAGCGCTAGAATTAACATTTAAACCATAAAGGAGCGTTTCAAAAATGGATGAAAATCGATATTTAACACGATTGGATAGAAATTTAAATAATTATCATAAATTTTCTAAGTGCTATTGTGACTCGAAGAACTATTGCACAGGTTACTATTATGGCACGGATGATATGGCGGAAGAAGATTCATATCGCATCAAGTATTATAATAGTTCTCAGGGTGAGAATAAACAGTCGGAGAGCCACGTAAGAAATAAAGATAAAAAACATTGTCAAGGCTGTATTTGTAGTCAGTTAGAATGTTTTGACCCAGGGACATTAGTAGATGTCTATCTTTCTGATGGCCATTGTTTTTGCGGTATTTACTTTATCTATCTCGATCCACATAGCTGCTGTGCCTATTTCCTTCAAATCGATGACATGGCTAGACCCGTTATTATTGACTGCCAGCAAGTGAATGCTATAAGTAAAACTAATACGGCAAGCTAGTGCATTGGCTTCTTCCCTTTTGAAAGTAGCCTGTTGTAGGTGTTTAATCATGATCTTTCATCTACTTAGATTTCTGGTGATCAGCATGTGTACAACGAATGATCGGACTCCCCTATCTAACCATAGGGCGAGAGATTTTCACCGTTAACGGCTACCCCCTTCCTATTTCTACATGAAAAAAGAGCAGTATGATAACATATACATGTTACCAACTACTGCTCTAAGTTTTAAAAAATTATCCTTCGTTTATCCAATTAATGAGCTGTTCATCAAATAGCTCTGGCTCTTCAAACATAGGGTTATGACCACTTTTTTCAAAGATAACTTTCTTAACCTGAGGAGTATCCTCTATTGCCTCCCATAATGAAACAGGAGCAACTAAAAAATCATACCTACCTAGTCCAACAAAAATTGGTTTAGGGAAAGATCGAGTTAGCTGTAAAAGATCCTGCTCAGCGAAAGCTCTCCCCCACAGATAATCTATGACTTCCATATTCGTATAAACGCCTTCCCACATAGCTGTAGCATTAAACGAATAATCATAGAAACTATGTGCGCCCATACGAATACACATATGAACAAAACGTCGTTCAGGTTCCTTCTTTAAATCTTGCGCTAAGAAAGCAATCTCTCGTTCAAATTGTTTTTTTCGCGCGACACTGGCATTAGCATCAAAAAAGGACAAGCTTTGCTGTTGTCTCTCTTGGCTATTTGTTGTAGCTGTATTTAATAGAATCACCTTCCGAACATGCTGAGGGTATTTGTCAGCATACGCCATCGCCATAAATGCATGCCCTGAGTGCCCTAAAATAATGACATGCTCCAACTTTAACAATTGTCGAGCTTGTTCAATATCGTCGACAATTTTCTCTAAAGTATAGTCCTCTAGTTTTAAAGGACGAGCAGGCTTCACAAATCCACGATGATCTAAAAAAATAAGCTGAAAATGCTGGGAAAGGTTTTCTGAGAACAGTCGTGGGTAATACACACTGCTTCCTACGACTAAAATAGGTTCACCCTGTCCCTTTATACAATAGTGCAATTCAAATCCATCACAAATAATCTTTTGGTTTCTTGTCATTTTTTATCCTCTTTTCTTATTAATCTATCACTCCCTTTCCTCTTTGCATTCCCGTGTCTTTTCCATCGAACGCTCTAGCATTCTATTCACCTCATGGATTTACTTTTACACAAACAATACCATTACTACTGGTTTCTAGCAAATTATTGCTTATATAATAAAGGAAGCATCTAAAAAAGGGATGGAAGGAAATGAAAGAAAGTTTATTAGAACGTTTAAAGGTATTTCTATTCAATAAGGAACACCATACATGATAGGTGAAGAAGAAATTATCTATGCTCAACAGAGGCTCGATGTACAATTCAATAAGGATTACGTGCAGTTCATGCTTTTCTAACGGTTCCAGGATGGGAAATGAAGCAGACATGGATTTAACACTGGCATTTCGCCAACCATTCAGTGAGTCCTCCCTTCTTCAACAGCTATGTCATTTTTCAATAGATGGTGGAGGCAATCCAATATTTATGGACTCATCAGGCAAGGTTTTCCTTTGTAATCATGGACAATGCAATTATTGGCTGAATCTTTCAAGCAGCTGTCGAAGAAGAAAATTTTTTAACAAGGGGTTTAATCAATGGATAAACAATTAGAGCAAGTTCTAACATTAAGAGAAAATGGCCAGCTTAAGGAAGCCAATCAATTAATGGTGGCATTGGTCAAAGAAGAACCTGAAAATGCTTACTATCAATTTCAATGTGCCTGGACCTATGATTCTTTAGGACAAGAAAAAGAAGCTGTTCCCCACTATGAAAAAGCCATTCGATTAGGATTAGAGCCAGCAATTCTAGAGGATGCCTATCTAGGTTTAGGGAGCACGTATCGGACATTGGGGCTGTACGAACAAGCAAAACGGACATTGGAACAGGCTATACACGAATTCCCTGAAGCCGAGCATATAAAGGTTTTTTATGCCATGACACTTTATAATCTTGGTGAGCATGCAAAATCTATGGAAACATTATTGAATACGTTAGTCAGCACAACCAACCATCAGGGCATTAAGGATTACAAAAAAGCTATTCATTATTACAGTGACAAGCTTGATCAAACATGGTCCTAACAAAAAACAGGCTTTTCATAGAAGCCTGTTTTTTTTGCGTTATTTAGCGATACTTTGTTTTTTAAGCGTTGAAAAAAAGATCAATGTTAGTATACCGCTAAAGAAAAATAAATAGCTCAATGGGATTAAAAAGAAGTTCTTCTCCACAATTACTCCGTTTGCTAGTACCTCATCGCCAAGAATTCCTTTTATAAATAAACATAAAACACCTATCATCATAGGTATTGTTGCTAATAAATATTTCTTCATCATCGTTTCCTCCATATAATTTGTCTATTGTATGTGATCCATTTCCAAGCATATCGTCTGATTTGCTATAGCTATAATAATCCCCAACACATCTTAAGTCAATATTTTTTTATTGAAAAACAATAAATTATTATTGTTTTCATTTTTAGCAAAAAGATAGAATCTATGATAAAATAAGAACATATATTCTATCTCTCTTAATACTTTTACGTGTGATAGTTGCGTCATTTGAATTGTTTTTTGTGCGAGTGGCATTAAATAATCCTATTATATAGTGTCGGATAATCTGTTATATAATTATCAAAAAAACAGCTACTTCAATGAAAAGTAACTGTTTTTCAAACGGTTAAATAGAAGCTGAAGCCTGTTTTATTAAGGCAGCGACCATTTTATCCATTTGAGCGAAGCGATCATCCTGGGTTTGCCCTTTGGCATAACGATAATAGATTTGCTGACAAATGACCGCTAATTTGAAATAGGCAAATGTAAAGTAATATTGAATGTCTGACATATCTCGCCCACTTTTTTCAGCATAGCGTTCCATAAACTGCTGACGGCTATAAAATCCTGGCAATACCGTAACGGGTGGGTCGCCTAGTGCATGTAATAGCATTTTGGGATCATCCGCTTGCATCCAGTAACTCATTGCGACACCTACATCCGCAAGTGGATCCCCTACTGTGGTCATTTCCCAATCAAATAAACCAATCATTTCGGAGTAGTCCTCAGAAAACATAGCATTATTCAATTTATAGTCATAGTGAATAATGGTTGCCTCCTCATTATGAGGAATATGTTTTTTTAACCAATCTGTTAAAGCTTTTACTTCAGTATACTCTGCTGTTTTAGCCTTATCATAGCGCTCGATCCAACCATGTACCTGTCGTTCCATAAATCCATCAGGCTTCACGAAGTCCTGTAACGGTGTGTTCTCATAAGGGATTGCATGCAGTGCTACTAATGAGTCAACCATTTTTTCAGACAGCTGACGGGCTAGTTCCTCCGTTGGTTTTATTCCTTTTGGAAAATAAGTATCGAGGACGACGCCTTTTTTTCGCTCCATTAAAAAGAAATCACTGCCAATAATGTCTCGGTCCTCCACATACACATAGGGTTTTGGGACCACAGGTAAAAATGGATGCAAGGCTGATAAAATGGTAAACTCTCTCTTCATATCATGGGCCTTCTTAGCAACTGGGCCAAGCGGCGGTCTACGAAGGACCACTTCAAAATCAGCTATTTTCAAGCAATAGGTTAAATTGGAATGACCCGCACTAAATTGTGAAATTTCCAATTGCCCCTGCGGTAGTTCAGAAAAATGGCTTTCTAAAAATGTGCGCAATTTGTCTACATCTAGTCGTTCACTTGCCCTTACTTGCATTGTATCCATCTTATCCCTCCTTTAAATAATGGCGCTCATGCCCCCATCAACAACAATGACATCACCTGTCACATAATCTGATGCTGCCGATGCTAGAAATAACGCCACACCCTTTAAATCATTTTCGGAGCCAAGTCGTTTTAATGGTGTAGCGCCCATCAAATAATCTTGACCACGTTCAATTAACACATTGGACATTTTGGTTGGGAAAAAACCAGGGGCAATGGCATTGACATGGACACCATGAGGTCCCCATTTGACAGCTAAATCCTTCGTTAATGTTATAACAGCCCCTTTGCTGGCATTATAGGCAATCGTATCCATAAATGCAGGTAGTGTACCACCAAGCCCTGCGATAGAAGCAATATTAATTATTTTCCCGCTTTTCTGCTCTAGCATGATTTTGCCGACTGCTTGGCTCATTAGGAATGTTCCATTCACATTGACATCAAATACTTTTTGCCAGGCTTCATACGGCATATCGATAGCAGGTGTTCCCCATGAGGCCCCACTGTTATTGACTAAAATATCAATTGTACCGAACGTAGTCATCGTTTGCGCCACAGCATTGGCAATATCCTCTGGTTTTGTCACATCACAGGCTAACGCTAATGTTTGAACCCCTAATTTTTCAAGAGCTTTAGCGACCTCCTCACATGCTTCCACTTTTCGCGAGCATAAGACAACATTGGCTCCAGCCTCGGCAAAGCCTTGGGCAATTTGTGCTCCGAGTCCACGTCCCCCGCCTGTCACAATGGCTGTTTTCCCCTGTAAGCTAAATAACTCCATTACAGTCATTTCACCAGCTCCTTATGTTTTTTCGCGTGCTTTTTTAATTCCAGCTTGGCAACTGTATTACGATGTACTTCATCTGGCCCATCTGCTAAACGCAATGTTCGAGAATTTGCCCACTGTGCAGCAAGTGTTGTATCAGGCCCTACACCAGCAGCTCCAAATGCTTGAATCGCTCTGTCTATAACTCTCAGTGCCATATTTGGCGCAACTACCTTTATCATTGCAATTTCTGCTTTTGCCTCTTTATTGCCAACCGTATCCATCATATAAGCAGCCTTTAATGTTAAAAGCCTTGCTTGCTCAATATCAATACGTGACTCGGCAATACGTTCACGCATCACACCTTGATCTGCTAGAGGTCGATGAAAGGCATGACGCTCCTGTACCCGTACACACATTTCCTCTAATGCCCGTTCAGCTGCGCCAATTAGACGCATACAATGATGAATTCTTCCTGGACCCAAGCGACCTTGGGCAATGGCAAAGCCTTTTCCCTCTCCCCATAAAATATTGTCTACAGGTACGCGTACATTCGTAAAGGTCACCTCTCCATGTCCCTCTGGTGCATGATCATAGCCAAAAGCCGTTAACATGCGCTCCACTTTTACTCCTGGCGTATCCATTGGTACAAGAATCATAGATTGCTGCTCATGAATAGGCGCCGTTGAATCTTTATGTTTGCCCATAAAAATAGCTACTTTACAGCGCGGGTCGCCAGCACCAGTTGTCCACCATTTATGACCATTTAAAATATATTCATCGCCATCACGTTCAATACTTGCCTCAATATTCGTAGCATCACTCGACGCGACTGCAGGTTCAGTCATTGCAAAGCAAGATCGTATTTCCCCTCGTAATAACGGTTCCAGCCATTGCTTCTTTTGCTGTGTGGAACCATAGCGAACTAGTACCTCCATATTACCTGTATCAGGTGCATTACAATTAAACACTTCTGGTGCCAAAAGTGAACGTCCCATAATTTCACATAATGGAGCGTATTCTAGATTTGTTAAACCCGCTCCGTATTCACTATCTGGTAGAAATAAATTCCATAAGCCTGCTTCCTGTGCTTTCAGCTTTAGCTCATCCATAATGGGCGGAATCGCACCCCAACGATCCTCCATCGCCTCGATTTGGGCAGCATAAACGGCCTCATTCGGGTAGATGTATTGCTCCATAAAATTCGTCAGCTTGTCCTGTAACTTCACAACTTTTTCACTATAGGAAAAATTCATTGGAAGTAACCCCCTTTGCTTGAACTCCGAAAAAAATGAATGATTGTTCATTTTTATTCTTACATTAAATGTTACCGCTATTTTTCTAGTAAATCAATTCCATTTCATGAATTTTCTAATTACAAGGAAAATTCCAAGTTTATAGCAATTGAATAGTTTACATTGGTTTCGTTTCGAAAAATTGCAGCACATCTTTCAGTAATCGACGGATAGCAAATGGTAAATGGCGATTTTTTAAGTACACCAAATAAACATTCCGACATAGATTCGCTCCTTCAATTTCCTTTTTAACAATGGTTTTAGCTGTCGGGCCTTGTAAATAGTTTTCTGGTAAGATGGTTATCCCTAAATTTTCTCTTACAAGAGATACAGCCGTTTCAAAACGTTCTATTTCAAATTGAATATCAATGCTCTCCCCTGCTTGTTCAAAAGTATTCAAAATATCACGTCTTGTTTGAAACCCCTCTGTACTTATTATAAAAGGCTCTGCACTAATGTCTGAAATCGATAAAGTCTCTTTCTTTGCTAACGGATGATGTAGGGGTAAAACAGCTACTAAACGTTCCTCATATAAGGTCATAACCTCAAGCTCAGGATCATCCATTAGCTGATTGGTAATAATTAAATGGGTTTTATAGCTTTTCAAGGATTTTTTTACACGCTTACTGCCTAAAATATCTACTAAATGGATCGTCATTTGCGGATAGTCTTTTTTATAGTTAGCAATTACTTTAGGGAGCCAATGCTTGATTGATTCCATCACACCAATGGTAATTTCACTCGTGCCATGTACAACGACTTCATCCATTTCTATTTTTAACACTTCCATATTTTTCACAATAACTTTTGCACGTTCAAATAGTACCTCACCCGCTTCCGTTAACTGCAGATTTCTAGTATTTCTGTCTAACAAGGGCGTGCCAATCTCATGTTCTAATTTTTTGATGGCATTGCTTAAGGAAGGCTGCGAAATATGCAGTCTTTCTGCGGCTTTTGAGAAATTCATATGCTCTGAAACAGCAATAAAATATTGTAATTGTTTAATATCCAATTCGGTGATCCTCCTTCATTTATAGTTTAAAGCTATAGATTAATATTAATTATATATTAGTAATTATAATTATGTGAATATATAATGAATTACAACAATATTTTTTCTACAATAATATTTGCAATGGGGATGATAAGATTATGTACACAATGACAGATCAAAAACAATGGAAAGGCCGTATAGATTCAACAACAAATAAAAGCAGTTTCCGTTTACACCAACAAGTAAAACGAATCGCGATTAATGATGTAAGCGCTTCAGATAAGAAAAGTGCTGCAATGGTTGGCTTTATTTGCGATGAGGGTGTACGTCGAAATCAAGGTCGAGTAGGAGCAGCAAATGGACCAAACGCACTACGTGAAGGACTATCTAGTTTACCGTGGACGTTTGAGGGGGAGCAACAAATCATTGATGTAGGGAACATCATTTGTCTCAATCATGCACTAGAGGAGGCACAGCGAGAGCTTGGTGATGTTGTTAGCACCCTCCTACAAAAGAAATTACAATGTGTCGTGCTCGGTGGTGGTCATGAAACACTGTACGGTCATTATTTAGGTGTTCGTGCGGCATTACCAAAGGAAGCAAAAATCGGCATTATCAATATCGATGCTCATTTTGATTTACGACCATATGACGAGCAGACTTCTTCGGGTACAATGTTCCGTCAAATTTTAGAGCAAGACCCATATGTCGATTATTTTGTTGTTGGCATACAACGCTATGGCAATACAAAAGAGCTGTTCGAAAAAGCGGATGAGCTAGAAGTGAAGTATGTAGTAGAAGATGACATGACATCATCGGCCAATCTTCAGCCATTAATGGATGATTTACAAAATTATATGGATCAACACGATTATGTGCTTTTAACATTATGTATGGATGTATTAAGCGCAGCATCGGCACCAGGCGTAAGTGCACCTTCACCGTTTGGACTTGAACCGACAACTGTGCGTACGATTCTTCAAAAGGTAACTTCGCATCCACATACACACTCTTTTGATATTTGTGAGGTTAATCCGTCATTAGACGAAAACGGACGTACGGTGAAATTAGGTGCTTATTTTGTCTATGAAGCACTGAACAACTTACTTGGGGGGCAAGGTTCATGATCGAAATTAATCAAATTACAACGGTGTTTCTAGCCGTTGCACTCTTTGCATTAGGTGGCTTTCTCATTAATAAAATTGGATTCTTAAAACGTTTTTGTATTCCAGCACCAGTGGTCGGTGGCTTGCTGTTTGCTGCACTTGCAACCATTTTAAAGACTACAGGAACATTAGAAATCTCACTGGATACATCATTACAAAGTTTATTTATGATTACGTTTTTCACAACTATCGGCTTAGGAGCAAGCTTTAAGCTAGTTAGGCTGGGCGGAAAATTACTTATTATTTATTGGCTAGCATGTGGCTTCCTTGCCCTCATGCAAAATGTTATTGGCGTTTCTCTTGCGTCACTAATGGGGATTCATCCTCTGATTGGTATGATGGCCGGTGCCGTGTCCATGGAAGGCGGCCATGGTGCTGCAGCAGCATTTGGACAAACATTAGAAGATTTGGGTATTTCCTCAGCAATGACAATCGGTGCTGCGGCTGCAACTTGTGGTTTAGTAGCTGGTGGTTTAATTGGTGGGCCAATCGTTAAATATTTAGTTGGTAAATACAATTTAACACCCGATGAACAAGAAGCTGAAGAAATCGAATATGAAAATAAACATGAACAAATTACATCTGATTCATTCTTTACACAAGTCTTATTAATTACTTTCTGTATGGCTGTCGGTACCTATGTTGGAACATTATTCTCAGAAGCGACAGGCTTTGTTCTGCCAGGCTATGTAGGAGCTATGTTTGTAGCTGTCTTAGTCCGCAATATTATGGATAAATTTAAACCAGAAGCAATCAATATGAAGAGTATCTCATTAATTGGAGATGTAACATTAGGTGTTTTCCTTTCAATGGCTCTAATGAGTATTAAATTATGGGAAATTGCAGATTTAGCGCTTCCATTATTTATCATCGTCTTTGCGCAAGTATTCTTTATTGTTGTATTTAGCACTTTCGTCCTGTTTAAATTACTCGGCAAAAACTATGATGCGGCTGTGATGGTTGCTGGTTTCGCAGGACATGGTCTAGGAGCAACACCGAATGCCATGGCCAATATGTCAGCCGTTGTCCAACGCTTCGGTCCTTCTAAAAAAGCCTTTCTCGTTGTACCAATTGTAGGCGCCTTTTTAATCGACGTGTTTGGTATTCCTATTATTATTACAACTATTAA
This sequence comes from Lysinibacillus sp. GW247-5R2A, assembly GCF_059424475.1. Classification (NCBI taxonomy): domain Bacteria; kingdom Bacillati; phylum Bacillota; class Bacilli; order Caryophanales; family Bacillaceae; genus Lysinibacillus; species Lysinibacillus sp. GW247-5R2A. The sequence continues at coordinate 389,907 of NZ_JBWKZL010000002.1, forward strand.
TTTATTTAAATAAAAACAAGCCGTACTTTGGTCTCTAAAAGACTAGTACGGCTTTTTCTATGATTATTCCACTTCACGTAAACTCGACTCTAAAAGTTCTTACAGCACGTCGCCCCTATTGTATACAAGGCGTTAAGGTTCACAAAAAGGATGCATCGAAAAAATCTAAGTCAGCAAAATAGCAGACTTAGATTTTAGGTCGTATATTATTGTAAAATCTCACTAACCGTAACAAATTCATAGCCTTGCTTTTGTAAGTAGAGAAGGACATTATCTAAACCATTGGCAGTCGTTTGATGGATATCATGCATTAAAATAATACTGCCATCTTTTACAGATGCTTTCACATACGCTAAAATTTTATCTGGATTATGATGCTTCCAATCAAGCGTATCAATTGACCATAAGATCGATGGAATTGTCATTACTGAACGAACTTGATCATTTGTCGCCCCATATGGTGGACGGAAAACAGTTGGATACTGACCAATTGCTGCATAGATGGCATTGCTTGTGCCATTTACTTCTTGTTTGACACCAGCGATGGATAATGCAGTTAATTTTTTATGGTTGGATGTATGATTGCCAATTTCATGCCCAGCGTCATAGATTTGCTTGACGATTGTAGCGTTTTTTGGAACATTTTTCCCTACCATAAAAAATGTTGCCTTTGCATCGTATTTTTGTAATGTAGCTAAAATTTGTGGTGTTACTTTGGCATCTGGTCCATCATCAAAGGTTAACGCTACTCGTTTTTTTGAACCCCTTGGTGCTGGCACCCCTTTATTATAAACTTTATTATTAGTAAGCTGGATATTGGCTAGTTCAGAAGCTTTGACATACCCTTTTTTGTCGCCCGCTTCTACATAAGCCCACCCCGCCAGCGTTATGTAATGCTGCACAGTCATCTTATTAGCAATTGTTCCTAGAACTTCTCCATTTGGACTAGCCGTCAAGCGTAACTCAGCACCATTTGGAGCATTAATTTGTTTCTTTGTTGGTACAGGTTTCTTTAGGGCAATTGTTGCTACATAGCCTATATCCTCTCCATATTGAACGAAAGACCAACCACCAGGTGCTGTACCATAGACATAGACCATGCGTCCTTCATATAGTTGACCAATATGCTGAGCATTTTGACTTGGTGCCGTAAATAAAGTAGTGCCACCCTTCTGAATAACTAAGTAGCCCTCCGACTTTACCTTCACTAAAACGTCAGATGTTACATAGCCGGCCAGCTCTGGCGTTTGAATATGTGTCCACCCTTTACTTGCTTGTGTCACTTGGATAAAGCTGCCTTTCGCAACTTCACCGATTTCCGCGCTATTTGTGGATGGCTCCTCATAAATAACCGCATCTTTATTGATCTTTTGAATCTTCACTGATCCTTCAGCACTTGCTGACAGCTGCCCCACCATCAAGCCTAGTAAAAACGTCAAGCAAAAAGCATACACATAAGGTAAAAATTTTTTCATTATTCTACACCGCCCTTGGATGTCTTTCCATGTCTGTAAATTGCTAAGATTTAACTTTAATTATAGAGGAATCGTCTATACCAGAAAATAGTTATATTCAACCAGATTCCAAATTCAAGTTTTTAGAAAGGCATGGATACAGTACTCCTACCCTATTTTCTATAAAACTAGTCATCTATCAAGTTGATTTCAGTACCATGTGTGTTGCTTCGATAAAGGATAGTGATTGCCTCTAGTAGTTGCAATTCGAACAAACGATTGCCGCCTTGAGCACAACAATTAGGGTGCTACTAATTCAACCTTAATTCTATCAGGGTCCTCAAAATAAACAGCGTAATGCTCTTCTCCCCCTCCAAAGGGATGCTTATTAGCATAAAGAATATGAACGCCCTTTTCTTCTAATTGCTTTGTTATAGCATCAACCTGTTGCCTCGAACTTGCGTGGAATGCCAAATGATTTAAACCTACACGACTTCGATGATAAGCGATATCCATAAACTTTTCGTTCGTTTGAACAAAAACAATATAGGTGTCGTCTATTTTCCAGCTCTGACCACTTTCCCATTCCTGATAAGATTGATAACCTAATTCCTCTAAAAACCAACCCCAAAAATGTATGGTGTTTTTCAAATTCGAAACATTTATTTCTATATGGTGAATAAGTCCTTGTGCCAAATGGATAATCTCCTTTTCAACAAAGTTTTGAACTGCTAAATCTTCATTTATCTATCCATTCATATTGAATATCTGGTAAATTCTCTTCATTCTCATGTCCTCTTCCAATGATGGTGAATCCATTCTTTTCATAAAACCGCTGTGCGTTTTTATTTACTTCGAACGTGAATAGCGTTAATCTTCCACTTGATTGTTTTTTTACATTGTCTAATAATGTTTGGCCAACTCCTAATCCTTGATAATCAATATGAATATAGAGCTGACTAATCTCCTTCTCATTATAAGCAATCATTCCGACTACTTGATTATCCATGAGCGCTAAATCAATTTGAAATGCTTCAAGTAATATATGGTTTAAAAAATAAATGTGGCTTTCCATGCTATGCCGTTCTTCCTGCCCGATAGCCTGTTTCTTGCTGTCTCGCCACATCACCACTGTTTGTTCCGCATATATGGGATCATATGGGATGATTTTAAATGGATATTGGTTCACTACGACTCTACCTCCATGGCATTTGGTAACTGCTAGATCATTTCTTCCATTCCGCAAACATGTATAGTTTAACATAAATAGCCAATCATTCGTGAGTTCAGCCCTATTAAAGAGCATCGTAGGCTGTCAAAGCATCCTCGATATGTGGGGGTGGTGTCCAAGCATAGCCTGGAGCATTTGTCGTAATGAATAGAAATTTACGTCCATCTTTTTCCATTAATGATGCTAGACATAACCCTGCTTCTGGCGTATATCCCGTTTTCCCACCCAAAATTGTTCCATCCATGCTAGGCATTCTCGTAAATAATGAATTTGCTATTAGCAATTCTGTTGGAACATGTGTCGTATAAGCTTTCGAGGTAAAAATTTGATAAAATGTCGGATTTTCTAATGCATAACGGAGAAGCTTACTAATATCCTGTAAGCTTGATACATGTGCCTCATCATGTAGGCCGCTTGTATTAACGAAATGCGTAGCGTCCATGCCAAGTTCCTGTGCTTTATTGTTCATGTAAGTGACGAATTGATCCTCGCTGCCAGCAATGGCTTCAGCCAGTGTAGCTGTTGCATCTGCACCTGATGCAAGCAATGTGCCGTATAACAAATCTTCAATTGTGACAAAATCTCCTGCATGGAAGCCTGCCATAGAGGCATTTTGAGCAGTATATTTAGCGATTGTTTGAGGTTTGACAATCGTCTGCATTTGTAAATCATCCGTCATTTCAATCGCAACAATAGCGGTCATAATTTTTGTTAATGAAGCCGGATATATGATGGCATCCGCATTTTTTTCATATAATACGTCGCCCTGTTCATTAAGCAGCAAAGCATTTTGACTATGTAAGGACGGTAGCTCAAGATGTGCAAACTCCTGTGTTTTGTTAGTATCATATAAAACGAAAATCACGATAACCAAACAGCAAAATAAGACCCATTTTTTCATAAAAAAACGCCTCCTACACAATTATAATAGGCGGCAATTTTGAATATTCCTTAAGTTTGAATAAAAGCAAAGAAGGTAAGGCTCCAATACGCTTTAATCCGTTAATAGATATCTTCGAAATTAGAACAAATTCTTGTCACTTCTTGATTAGCTAATTTAAAAAATACATCTTGAGAAACCTCTAATTGCAGGGCATCTTCTTTATGAAGTCTGGCATAAATCCCCCGTAAAATACGACCTGTTAGACCGTGTGAGACAACGACTACCTTTGGATAATGTTGAATTTCGTTAAGCCAAGAGGACAGTCTGCTCACTACCGCTTCATAACTTTCCCCATCTGGCGCATGGAAATACCAATTAAAAGCATCTGTGTTCGTCAATAAATCTGGCCACGTTTGCTGAATGTCTGACATTTTTAAACCAGCCCATTGCCCAACTGCCACTTCTGTTAATCGTTGATCAAATTCCACCTTATTGTAATCGTAGCCGATCGTTTCACAAAGTATTTCTGTGCTCTCCACCGCTCTTCCGAGTGGGCTTGAAATAATTTTCCAATCATGAGCATGACCAATGAAGGTTTTCAGCATTCGAGCATTTTGTTGCACTTGCTCACGACCAAGCACCGTTAGTGGCGAATCTAGTTGTCCTTGATATCTTCCCTGCGTATTATATTCAGTCTCGCCATGACGAAGTAAGTAAATCATTTGCTGCATGAATTGGGTCCCCCTATCCAATAACTTACTCTCATTATGTTAGAGGATTCATTCTTTTAAAGCAATAACATGATATAGACGAAGCCCAAAAACAAACATAAGGGGCTATATAGCTTCGTATCATTTTTAGCGAATGGAGAATGCTTGATTGTTTTAAAAAACCCAACATATTTGAAATCGCCAATTGCCCGTATACTAAAAACAATGGCACAGATGATAGAGCCCACTTTAGAATAGGCGGAGGCAGGTAGGGCTGTCATATACCCCCCTTGGACAAGAATGATAATGCTAGCTAATAGAACTAGCAAGGCCACACAGAGTGTTCCCCATTTTCTCGGACTAAAAACCGCTTGTAGGCTGCCTTCTTTGATGGGGATAACTGCTCCAGTCCCCCATTGCCCACCAAATGCCCAATATACATGAATGATACTAATCAGCCATAATAAACACACTGAAACTAATGATAAAATAAACATAATCAGTTCCTCCACTTCCATCAACAACATACGCCACCGTATGTTTAGGGGATAAATAGGGTCCCTAAAGATTTGTTATTGACTCTCATAGGGACATCCTAATTTCTATAACAGTAGCTTCACCATTATCTCTAAATCAAAATGGGGGTTGGCTTCATAGCGAGTCATCCAGCCAACATAGGCTAAATAAGCTAGCCTTGCTCGATCGATTGCTTGCTCTCCATCCATCCCTTTTTTTTGATACAGCTTGGCGACACAGTCAATTCGTTGTTCTTCGATTTGAACAATACGAGTAGCGACATGCGCATCATATTTAGACCAAGCATAGATACCCATTTCTATTTTCTTATCTTTATGAAAGCTTATGCGTAAGAGCTGCTCTAAAGTAGCCCCTTCCTGCTCCATACTTTCAATAATGGCTTTTGTCGCATGTGTTTCCCAATAATCAAGCATAGCATCTAATAGTTCTTGATGATCACGAAAATAATGATAAAAGCTGCCTTTACTAATGTTTAAGGATCGAGCTAGTGCCTCGATACGTACTTTATGTATACCGTCTTCTGCTAATTGTTGTAGGCCGGCTTTTATCCAATCATCTCTCGTTACTTGCATGCTCATTCTCCTTAAAAATACGATGGCGTATGTTTTGTCTTATATTACCACTTTATTTTTAATTCTTCCACTTTTCTCGCCCTTATGATGAACATTGATATGATTATTCACCGTAACATTAATGGTGATTACACGTGGTAAGATAGCACATACTAGCATAATGGCCATGAGCTTTTTCATTCGTTTCCCTCTCTTCTTTCGACATTGGTATTGCTCTCGTATAAAAATATAGGAACATCCGATTTGGACATTCCCATCCCCTAAAGAATCTTTATTAACAGTCACGTTGCCCTGGCCAAGCATCCTGCATTTTACTTAGCAAGACAATTTGCCCAATATGATAGGCATCATGCATGGCTATACTTTTCAGCTCAAGCACTAATGTTCGTTCTCCACGGACCTTTCTATCTAAATCCTCTTGTGCTGATTTTGTTAGTATTTTTCCAAGTTCACGGTGTACATATAAATATTCCTCTTTTGTTTCCTTCCAATTTTGCAACGTCAAGGTTGGTAAACGGAAAGTAGCGTCATTATTTTCTGCCTGCGGTTCATTCTCTGTTTCATCAAGATATCGCATGAGCAATCGCTTTTTAAAGAAAAGTAAATGACAAACTATTTCCCAAATGGAATTCGTTGCCCCCTCAGTTGGTTTCCAAGTCGCCTGTTCAAGCGTAATATCCTCTAGCACTTTTTCAAGCGGTGGAAACCAGTCTTCTTGATCTAAGCAGCTTGTCCATTGTTGCAATAAAAGCATCTTTACATCCATTTTCTTGTCCCTCCCATTGGGTATTTAGTATACAAGACTACGAATTAAGTTGTTTACTTTTGCTCATCTCACTTTACACTAGCTAAGGCTTTTAATTTGATTATCCACCAACCAACTTGCTCTAGAGCAGACGGACAATCAGACTGTCTTTAAAAAGTATTATCAAATAAATTTTCTGCCATGCCCAATAAGATATCATGCTCCTCAAATGTCATTAGCTGTTCTTTTGTTATCGTTGCCTGTTGAATTAGTCGGTTTGATTGGATGGTTACCAGTTTTTCAAACAAGTTTCGAATATAACGACCATTCGAGAAATTAGGGATGCTTTCAATTGGTATTTGATCTAGCTGCCTTTTCATATGATGTGCAAAGGATTCACCGTATTGATAGTCATTCGTATGACAAAGCATAGCAAAAATCTCATAGAGTTCCTGCGTACTAAAATTATCAAATTGTACAAAATGATTAAAACGTGATTTAAAGCCTGGGTTGGATTGTAAAAATTCCTCCATAAGCTCTGTATAACCGGCAACGATGATTACTAAGTCATCTCGTAAATCTTCCATAGCTTTTAATAAACTATCAATGGCTTCCTTGCCAAACGCATCTTGTTTATCATTGATTAAGGAATAGGCTTCATCAATAAAAAGAACACCTCCTTTTGCTTTATGGACCACTTCTTGAACCTTTAATGCAGTTTGTCCCACATATCCTGCCACAAGCCCTGCACGATCTGTTTCCACAAAATGACCGCTTGATAGGACACCCAGATGCTTATAAATTTGACCAATAATACGTGCCACTGTTGTTTTACCAGTGCCCGGATTACCAGAGAAAACAAGATGATAGGTAATAGGAAAACTTGTTAAGCCATGATCCACCCGCAAACTTTGAATTTTAATAAAATTGATTAAATTATGTAGTTCCTTTTTGGCATTTGGTAAACCTACAAGGCTATCTAGCTGCATTTGTAGTTTTTCTATCTCCTGCTCGATTTCAGGTGTAATCCGCAGCCGTTCATCATCGATAAATTCGCCACTGTAAATGATCTTTCCTTCTTCATTATAAAAGTCCCCGCGTCCATGCTTTTTGCCATGCACCAGCTCTCCTCTATAAGAGGCTTGTCCATTTGCATAATAAAGTACCCCTTGTCCGGTCATCGCATCCTCTTTAAATTGACCCTCCGCCTTTAGAACCCCTTGCCGAGAATAGATTTTCCCTTTACCATGCTTCATATCTTCAAAGAAATAGCCATCATATCGGAGCGCTGACACACCAATGGAAAGCTCCTCAGCAGTCGGTGATTCAGGAGAATAATAAAGCTTTCCTGCCCCCTGCATATGATGCCAAATAAAATCACCCTCGTATTGTAAAAAACCATTTGGATAGTATTGTTTGCCTTTGCCCTTTTTCATGCCATGAACAAAATCCCCCTCGTACTGAGGCTGATTTAAATGAGGATATTGTTCGCGCAAAGCTTGATAAGGGGCAATAAAATCCTCTTCATAATATAAAATGCCGTAACCATCCATTAAATCATTCCGAAAATGACCTTCATAATGAGTGGAACCGTCCTTATATAAAATGCCATGACCTTGTTTTTTGTTTTGAATAAATTCGCCCTGATAAATAAGCTGCCCTTTTAAATACATAATGCCATTTCCTTGTTTCATATGATTGACGAATTCACCCTCGAATAATCGTTCACCATCTTGGTCAAATAATATGCCCTTGCCATCATAAATATCGTGGCCGAAATCATTTTTTTTGACACCACCTTGATACATGATCGTTCCGTCTGGGTAAAAAAGTTCTTTTTCTGCATGATTATGTGTCATTTTATTGCCTTCCTTTATCATTTCAGTATATGCTCAATTATAGCGTGGATAAGAATACATATGTGCGAATTTTTAGAATTTAAGGAGAAGAGCATGAAAAAAAGATATAAAATACTTCTAGGCATTTTACTACCTCTACTTATTCTGTATATCTCTACAATGCTGTTAACGCGTGACACGGATTTTTCAAAGGAGGTTACGGAACGTCTCGATGTAGAGGAAATTAAGTCGATTGAAATTATTCGTGCCTCAGATGAAAAAACCATAACGATAACAGATGAAGCTGAAATGAATCAAATCATGCAGCAATTAAACGAGCAACCATTAAAAAAGGTATGGTTTACTAAATCTAATTTTAAAGAGGCATATTGGATCACTTTAGCGATTAATGGCGACCGAGAAGTTGGCTTACGTTTAGATGATGCCGAGCATTTATTTGTTTATTTATATGAGGAAAATTACATGAAGGATTACAAGGTGACTAGTGATTTCGATACGTCATTCATTGAACAGCTTTTTCAATAAAATAAACATAGACACCACTCCAGGCTAATGATGATTCATGTCAAAGATATACGTTCAAATACCTTTTTGAAGGTTCATTAAACAAAATAGGTTGAATTTTTGACATAATCAACAAAAATTTTTCATTAATGCGGAATAAAAAAGGACTTTAATCCATTCGATTAAAGTCCTCATACTATTTATTTTAATCTGACAGCCGTGCCATATACTAAAACTTCTGATGTACCATCCATCACGGAAGACGTTGCATAGCGTACGCCAACAACTGCATCTGCGCCTAGTTGTTTGGCCTCTTCCTCCATTGCCTGTGTGGCAATTTCACGGGAGCGCACTAGCATTTCAGCATACTCTTTCATCTCTCCGCCCACAATATTTCGAAGTCCAGCCATCATATCACGCCCTATGTTTCTTGACTGTACAGAATTCCCCTTCACTAAACCTAAAGTTTCAACCACTTCTTTTCCTGCCACCACATCGGATGTTGCTAATAGCATCGTGTTTCCTCCTCATATTACAATTTTTGAATAGCTTCCACAGCCTCTTCAATAGAAGCTGTAATGACTCCATTACGTTTAATTAAGCCGATTACAAATAAATTACGGTAGACAAATTGATTCTCAAGCCCATCTCGTACCAATGCCTCTATTTTTTGCATATTGTCTCGCCCTTGTTGACGAACATCTGTCAGTACACCAATAATAGGACGGTTCAGCATAGAAAACGCCCCAATTTCAGCGGCTACACCAGAATCAATCTCAACCCCATCTAAAACGGCAATTAATACATCACTATTTTGTAGCATTTCTAAGTCTGCCTGAGCAATCGCTAAACTATCCGCATACGCTGATTTATCATTAATAGCATCATTCTCCTGCGGAACATATAAGGCAATGCCTGGTACTGCTTCACGAATTGCTGCGGCTAGCTGTTCATTTACTAAACGATCTCCTAAAGAAAATAATCCATTTGCTAAATATACTTTCATGTTGAACTCCTCAATCTATTGTTTTTTCAAAAATGATTTTATGTCTTCCCTTTTCATCCACAAATGTGGAAGCAATATCAAAACCATGCTTGAGATTGGCGATGAGCATGGTTTTGAATGTATTTCTGCCATATGTACGAACTTTGTCAAAGCCTAGTGTTTTAATATGTTCATGCTGTTTTTTCATTAATTGGCTAGCAATCCCCTGACCTCGCTTCGTGACATGAACACCACCCAACCAACTATAAAATACACCATCTGGATGTGGATATCCTAGTTTAAAGCCAATAACACTTGCATTCTCCACCGCCAAGAGGCAAAGGAGGCCCTCTTTCTTCGCTAGCTTTTCAACCGTCAGCTTAGCACCGTCAAAAACATGGGCATGTAGTTCTTGCAAAGAGTCGAGCCAATCATAGGGTAGACCTTCTATCGTCACAATATACATGTTCATCACCTCTATCTGTTTGATAGTATAACAGAAATACTTTACATTCGTGATACTTGAACAAACAGAGCGAGAGAGGAATCGTTTGTTCTGGATATACTTTACAAGAAATCGATGCTATGCCATTCCTTCATGTAAGGTCTAAGGCATTGCTCATGCTGGAAGTTAGTTGATTTCAGCTAATAATTCCTTATAATAGAAAGATATCATCCATCCACAACATCACTAGAGGTGTATTTTTATGTATTTTGGCATTATTCCACTAATTTTATTGTTCATTTTTCTCTTTTCTTATTGGAAAGACCCGAGAAAGATGATTAACGGACTACTATTTAATATGTTTGTCTGTTCATTTCTGTTATTCTGCTTCATTGTTTCCTTTTCATCCGATCTTTACTTTTTAAGAATGGCTGTCGTTATTCCACTAATTGCCCTTTTTCTCCTTATTCCCTTTGCAATTATTGCTTTAATGTTTGGCCTGTTTTTAAATGCTAGAGTTTTAATGAAACGGGAAGGTAGACGCTTGGCTAATTCATTAACCTTGCTAGTAGCCATTGGTATTTTATTATTTATGCTGTTACCGATAATCAATCCTGCTAGCTTGTTGTCTAGCCATCTCCAACCGATATTTGCTGGGGTATCCCTTATTACATTTTATTTCTTTATCCATTTATCTAATTTCTTATCAGCTTATTTTCTCTATCAATTTAATCGTCCCAAGTATAATCAAGATTTTATCATTGTACTGGGAAGTGGCTTAATTAATGATAAGGTACCGCCCCTGTTAGCTAGCCGCATTCAAAAAGCGATTGATTTCTATTATAGACAAGCTGCTGTAAGTACCCCTCCAACGATCATCCTATCAGGTGGTCAAGGATCTGATGAGAATCTACCTGAAGCAGAAGCCATGCAAAGGTATGCGATTGAAAAGGGGATTCCTATTGAGCATACGCTACAAGAAAATCGTTCCGTCAATACGTATCAAAACATGTTATTTTCGAAACAAATTATGGACGATATTAAACAAGGCGAGGCATATAACAGTATTTTTACAACCAATAATTTTCACTTATTTCGTGCAGGAATTTATGCCAGACTTGCTGGCTTAAACAGTCAGGGCATTGGCTCGAAAACGGCCTTTTACTATTGGCCAAATGCCATGATTCGTGAATATGTAGCGATTGTTGTTTTAGAACGGAAACGACATATGAAACTGATTGCCCCCATCATTATTATGACCATCCTATTAGCCCTATTCAGCTTTTTCTTTGTCTAAACTGTTGAAAGGATTCAATACATTTACGTAGTTGAATCCTTTCATTGTGTTTTTATAGCCAGGACTTCTAGATTGTCTTAAATGGCGTTTGCTATGGGGCATTTCCTATTAATTTTGGGCTTTTTCAGCAGCCTTATTCAACCTTGTAGCTGTTTTATACTCAAAAACGGTCTTGATGTGTAGGCATGTTTTTAATTGAACAAAAACATTTATTAAAATAACTAATAATGGGTGCAGAATAAAGACTATGGCTATTTGAGCATATGAGGCATCAAAATAATCAGCATCCGTATTGAAAAGATAAATATTCAGCACCATAAATAGCGTTAATACAGATATTACAGTGTAACGAATGGTATTTCGATAGCCAATCATTGAGCCACAAATATATAACATTGTAGAAATAAATATGAGTACATGTAGTGTAACGGCTTCATCTATTGCATATGAAATGGGTATATCAGAAGTAATCAATAACCGATAAGTGAAAGCCCCTAGTAAAATAATCGTTCCAAACAACAGTAATAGATTAGAAATAAAACTTTTTCTCATGTTCTCACCTTTTTTTAAGATTTAGGTTGCTGTTTTGTTTTTAAATCTCACTTTATAAAGAGATGCAATATTGAATTCGTCATAACAACAGTAGAGGGCTAAAATTATCAGTTTAATAAAAAGACTGCGTAATGAGTATTAAAAAAATCCAGTGTTTCTTGCACAAAATAAACTAGTGGCACCATTTGCGGACAATAAGGAAAATGAATCTATCGTAAGAAACAACATACGCTTCCTGTAGTGGCACAGTTTTGGTACTTGTATAAAAACAGAAACACAAAGCTTTTAGAATCTCACTTTACAATAGTAAATGGCGGCCTCTTTATTTAGTTACCTTTTCTAATATGCTAAAAAAATCGTTATCGTTTACGATGGCATAGTTTTCTTCCGTGCTATTAACGGTCAATGCCCTTTTTTCTGAAACGAGGTACATTGTATAACCTGTATTTAATGTAATGGTGATTCGGTAATCGTAATCAACTGGATTTATAGTTGTTTTATCAAATTTTGCATTCTGAAAAGCTTGTAAAAGCCTTTTTTGCATTTCTTCTGGAATTTCAATTTGTGTATATATATCTTCTTTGTCTGTATCAACGGTATGAATGGTTATAGATGGATTTTCAACAGTAAAATCAGCGTTCTCTAATACGTCTGTTGCAGAGTATCCTCCGTCTTTCTTTGCAATCAAAAAAACAATAGCGATGACGATTATAAGTAAAGACAAAATAACTTTGATTTTTTTCATATAGCTCCTCTTTAATTGTAATGAAGTAAACTTTTGAGTCATATGTAAAAGATATTACAGCTCTGCTGACGCCATTGCACGAACCATTCTATATTCATTGCAAAAAAGCTCTTTTTTATAAATAAGAGCCAAAGTAGAAATTCACTTTCTCTTCTGAATAGCCGTCCTGACCTCTCCAAGTTGCCATAGACATAAAATCAGTTCCCCGCCCACGTTCCTTGCGATAATCGTCTGTCGATACTAGTAGACCGGCATACCCCCATATTTCCATAACGGCATCTCGCTCATATTGATTGGATTTGAAAACATCCTTCCAACGTTTTTCTAATTGTCTAGCAGCATCCGTATCTTTACAGGACTTTATAGCCTCTAGCATCTGTTTGAAAATTTCTATATCTGCCTCACAAACGATTAACGACTCTTGTTCTTGTATTAAACATTCTAGATCGAGCAAACAATACACTAGCCAGTTTAAGCGAACACCTCCCCACTTCACTCGTTCAAAATTCAGGACATTTAGATCTTCGTTTATATAGTTTTCATTCGACATTATTTTATGTTCATTACAATAGCCACAGGCACTGTAGGATACTAACTCTTCAGGTCGCTCATGATACGTATGAATCGGTAGTTGTGCAGTAAGAGCCCAGCTTGATAACGCACTCCGTAAATATACTTTACGGGTCGAAAGGCTGTGCAAAAAGGCCTTCACCACAAGATCCTTAGTTCGCATATCATCATGAAGCTGTCGCAGTTTTTGTATACATTCATCATGGGAAATCGTTAGGCGATCAAACATCAAGCCCAGCCTTTTCGCATACTGAAAATCCTCCTCTGTATACGTATACTCCCCTTCCCTCCATCTACCAGATTGCCAATATGTTTGCATTAAGATTTTCTTTGCCTTTTGATCCATTAAAAATCCCCCCCTACTAAAGTTCTAACTTGACCTTTAGGTTCTCCGCCATCTCTCTCCATTGCTGCTTCCAAGGCAAGCCATCCAGTTCCTCTTCTGCTTGATCGAGCCAATAATCACCCTCCATTAGCTCAAACATGTCCATAAAGGTTATCACGGCACATACTGGATTGTTTAATGCCGCTATCATCGGCTCTGGCCCATCATCCCAGTTGTAATGATTGACAATGGCATGCAAAATAATAGACGAGGAAACCTTGTTAATTTCTTGACACATCTTCTCGAGATTTTCTTCATAAAGGATAATATCCACTTGTCGCTGTTCTTCCGAATTCAAGGTCAATCTAATGGCGCCTGGTGTATCTAACAATAAATCCGCTATTTCGCTTTGCGCTCTTGCGGCATACCAGGCAGTGGCTGTCATTCCTTCTGTAGCCTGTAAAGAAATGCCTCTAGCAAGGAGTAATGAAATTACTTCTTTTTGCTTAAATTTCACAGCTTTTTTAAGTGCCGTATCACCCAGCTTATCTCGTACCTCCAAATCTATATTTTGCGCAAGCAGAAGCTTAATCCCTTCCATTGACATCCGATTTGTGATGAAAAGCATTAACGGTGTTCTTCCTCGTGCATCACGTTCATTTACATCCAGCTTGCTCACTGCTTCACGCACAGTCTCCAGATTTTTGGATTGACTAACCTCCGCCCATTCCATTTGACTTTCCCTCCTAATTGACCCATTGTTGTAATTTTTCTAGCTCTTCCTTCCTTTCCGAAGTTCCTTGTTTTATACGCTGGGCAAGCTTCTTAGCACCGCCAAATATTCGGTACAAAACAAATTCACGCTCATAGCTTTCTTTCGTTTCTAACTCCTGAACAAGCGCCTTTAGTAGGTCTACTTCCATATTTTCAATCCCTTTTAGCGGCTTTGCTGATTCATTAGCACCAAGAAGAATGGCTACAAATACAGGAATAAGGTCTACCGATAAGCCGTGAGCTTCAATAAAAGCCTCCCCATAGGAATCCTGTACAGACTGATGCTCAGAATCGACGAGGGTCATATAGCTTTGCACAAGCGAAAAATAATCCTTACTATATAGCCCTAAGCCCAAAACCGCATAGGTTCCAGGCATGGCTGATTTTTCACTTGGCTCTACATCCTGGTACCATGCATATTCCTTCATTGCCACCTGAGCATAGTCTGCTAATAAAGGAAAAAGACTAGGATAAGCTAGGCAATTAGCAAAAAACTGATGAAGCTTCGATTTGGCTAGCTTTTTAAGCGGAAGGAAATTTTTCACTTTCGTCTTTAAGGTCATTTTATAGCCATTCGGAAAGCCTTCCTGTAAAAGATGAATGATATAATGAAGCGCTTCACGATAAGCCGCTTCCTCTTCCTTTTTTATTTGTATATCAATCGTTTGCAAAATATCATTGGCTCTGCCCTCAATTAAAGCACTTTTGCACTTACTGTCAAAACGTCCACTTCCATTTAGTAAATACTCCGTTGCCTGCTGTGAGCCAAGCTGTTTGGCAAGACTGAGGTATTGCAAAAGAGTAGCTGGTTCTTTATAACCGATTTTGACCGCCACATAGAGAAAGAAATCTAGCTTTTCCTGCTCCATAAACGGTTCTATGTCTTCATTTTTAAGTATCCACTCATTGGTGTAATCATCTGTTTGCACAAAATAGCCCTTTAAAAAGTGGTCTTCTGCCCAATGTTTAAAAGCATTTGTAAAATAATAGCTCCACTGATCTAAACGCTCTTTATTCGCCAGATGTTTTTCCTGTAGCTGACGAATAACTGGTTCGATCTCCTCTGCTGTTTGTTGAAAAAAATGTGGATTGACTAAATGCTGTGCTAAGAAAAACTCATCATTGTCATTTGGACGCACAGGAAGCTCTGCCATAACCTTCGTTTCAATAAAAGATGCTAATTCCTGTTTCGTTAACGCTAGCTTCTGTTCATTAAGCAGCTCCTTTTGAAATGCCCACATCGTCTCACCATACTCAAATTTAAGCAACACCTGAAAATGATAATCAAAAAATCGAGGACCATATGGCTGTGCCTGAAACATTTTCTCCATCTTTGTACTTAAAGCCGAAAAAAGATTCTCCACATAGTTTTGTTCTATAATTTCCTGTATGTATGTCCCTGCATCCACCTTATAAGCACTATCACTCCAGCTAAATGGTTCATAGATATCTATATAAATAGTCCCGTATTGACTTTTGCCTTTTTTCCATGTGATTTTTAAATAGTTAAAGATACCTGCTTGTAGTCGGCTTTGATGTTGAATACCTTCAAGACGTTTACTTTCTTGCTGATAGACGGTGGTAAGCTGATCCCACACATCCGTTAAAAAATAATCTATAGACTGCTGCATCTGCTCCATCCTTTCTTAGTGAAAAATCTCTCGCCAAAAAATATTTAGCGAGAGATTACTCTATCCGATTGTTTTCACAACCGCACCTTCTTGATTCTTTATATGTGTTTTCATAATTTGAAAACTTACCCCTTCTAATGAAGATAGGGCAAATTGCTTTTCTTGCGGCACTAAATTTTGACTTAACTCCTCAACTGCCTCTTTGTTCAATGTAATGGTAATTTCCTGTTCATTTTCCTGATAACCTACTGGATGACCTGGTTTAAATACTATAGTTAAATCTTGACCGACTAAGCTAAGATTTCTGTCCTTTACTATTCGTCCACGTAATAATTTGCCAATGACATCAGCCTGCTTCGCTCCTAATTGAATAACATTGGATTGTTTGTTAAACCAGCCCTTTTTCCCTACCTGCCAAGCCAGCTGATCGACAAATAAAAAGCCTGTACTTGAACCATCTTCCATCATTCCTTGCTCTACCGCCTCTACAATCTCAGGACTTTGTAATAGCGAGGGGCGTGTTAAGTCCGTTATATAGCTTGGAATTTGGTGAATACCCGCCTGTAGTACACCGAGAGTTTTCCATGTCTGCATTGCTTCTAGTTCATCCTCTGTAATGCCGACCATTTGGATAAATTCCACCTTACCATTCGGCGTATCCATTTGAGCAAGCTCAGAATCATGCGTAAAGGCTAGTGCTGTTAATTGCGTATCAGCATCTAGACAGATCGGACCATTTGCATCCAAATAATCACCTGCTCTAAAAACATTCCCACTATTAAAAACATATCTACCCATATTCTGTAATAGATTCAACGCCCACGCTGGTGGTTCTTCCTCATCTTCGGAGCGCACTAAGCGAAACGTCAATTCAAATCCATAACCACTAAAGTCTTTATTTTCAAGCTCTTTTTCATATAGCTCCGAGAACCCATATGTGACTAAATGCCAATGGGGGACTGGAGTTTCACTTTTATAGGCACTTATACCATCCAAAGGGTCTTGTCCACCTAATGAATAAGGAATCATGGTGCCGTAATGCTTTGGCTCCTGTTCCCCGTATACCTGTGATACAGCTTCATCAATCGCATCCCAGCCTACTGCCATAACCTCTTCACTCATTTACGCTTCCTCCTTGCACTCTACTAACCTATTCTTTATGATACCAATTTTATGGTAGCTCATTAACAGCATTAGGACTCATTTTCACCTTTCGTGCAACTAGGTTTATTTTCATTCCACATGAGGAAAATATGACTAACGCAAAAAATCAGGCCATCTTCTGTATTCCAAAAAGATCGCCTGAATAGCCTACTATTCTGCCATTTAAATTTATACATTCTATCCATCGAAATAGGTTAGCCATACATCATAGCTGGCTCACGCACAACATGTAAATAATCTGCCAGCTTCCCTGCAAATACTTGCTCTAAATATGGTAGTTGTGCGAGGCAGTGAGGCGTCATTAATGCTGGATTTTGATAAATCTTTAAACCGCCCACTTTTAATAGCGTCGCGACAAACTGGGAGCAAAAATAGGCACGTTCTCTTCTTACTTCCTTTTGCATCATCACACCAAAAAGCCCGATAAAGTTGTATTTATAACGATCTCGGTTCCAATACATATAACGCACGATTTTAGCCATTTCTAAATATTGATAATGAGAAATTCTACAGCGATAAATGACACAATCCGCTGACTCAAATAGCCCTCTTTCCGCATCCTCTCGCAAAAAGCCACCACTTAAAGGATTGTTTAATTGCCTACGTCCAAAGCTAAACATTTCGTATAGCCCATCATCAAATGCGATTGACGCATGATTCATCTCTTTACCAGTATACATACCTATCGCTTTCGATAATAATGTCCCTGTTTTAGTTAATACTATGTAAATCGTATGTGCCATTTCTTCACCTACTCCAATATTCTTTCTACAACTACCAATACGTTTTAAATCTTCAAATGGTTTCGTGATTTTCCTATTTTTATAAGTATATACTATAAACTTAAATATTTTCTTAGTAGAACCTGAAGAATTTCTTAAGATTTAGTTTTGTTTGCAAGTATGCTCTGTTAGCAAACTATGAAAATATCAACTTTTGAACTACCTTTATTTATATGCCGTTAACTGTATTCTTATGTGGGATACTTTTGGGGTGCAGGAGATTTTTTTACTGGGGTACTTCAGTTAAATACTCTTCTACTAAATTAGTTACTAACTTTTATTTAAATATGTAAAATATGTCACATTACCTAAAATGATAAACGGTATATAAACATATATACCTATTAGATACACCATGTCAACAGCTCACAAATAAATAGCACTGTTCGGCACAGTGCATTGCTTGGTCTTGTTGTATAAAAATAGCCCTCCACAGATGATTGTGGAAGGCATTTTGTATCATATTTAAACTTGGTCTTTGTTATTGAGGCAGAATCAATTCTACACCTTCACTATACATCCAGCCTGGATCTAAAAATGCGCCAGCAATCCAGACCTTTGTTTCAGTAGTATTAATAGTTAATTCAAATGAACCATCCGGATTAACCGCTGTATACCAAATAAAACCTTTGAGATCCTGACTTGAAAAAACTTGAACTTCTTCTGGTCCTATTGCTGCTCCAGCACTACCTGTTATTTTATAACGACCATTTTCTTGAATGACACTAATTTTTTCTGCTAAAGGAGCAGGATAGTGTTTGCTGTTCTCGTCTTATACTTATTTGAACTTAAGTTTTATAACGAGCCTTCACCGCACAGGCGACTTTCATCGCATACGGCGATCCGTCAGCAGTATAACTAGTGCTTATTTCCCCGTCAACATCTTAATTTTTTTTCTAAATTAAATCAATAGAATTTTGGCAAGGTAAAGAAATCTTAACCTTTCATGGACTCTTTCATTTTTAAACAATAAAAAAACACTAGCTTTTACTGCGTTTACTTCATCAACTCATACTTCAAAGCATCCATCTCACACCTCAGCTAAAGTTTATCATTATCAAAAACTACCTCAATCTTTTGCTTGCCATTTTCATCTTTCTCTATTTCTCGGTGCCTGATGATGTATGCTTGGCCTATTTGATTTTAAGGGAGAATGATAGTACCTTTGATTAATTTGCCAGCAAGCTGTAGGTAACGATTGATCTGAAGCTTTAGCTCTTCAATACCTGACCATAATATACCTATTTGAATGGAAGAGTATAGATCCACCTCCCCTAGTAGATAAATTTCAACGTCAATGATTCTTAAAGGAATACTTTGCATATAAACACCTTTTTTTGCATAAGAAAAGGCCACCACAATTACGTGCAGAGGCTTTATGTTTATACTTCATTCAGATATGTAACCCCGTAAAACATCCCAAAATACACCGTAAAAAACTAAACTTTCAAGGTTGAATTGCTCAACTATATTCCATATTTGTTTACCTAATTCGTGACTATATTCCATTGTAAATCTCACATAACAATCTTCTTCAATTTGCTCTATCTCGATATTACCAACGCCTTTAGTTAGGAATAAGTAATGAGCAAATTCATAAGCTTCTTTTAGATTAGTAGTAAATACTTTTTCATGTCTTATTGCATTCACCTTACATACACCGCCTCTATCTATAATAAATTCAATAAAAGTGAAAGATCTCCTGCAATATAGACAAAATCACCGGTGTAAAAGAAAAAAGACTGCAGACAAACTCAATATTCATTGAGTTTGTCTACAATCTGAAAGGACACTTAATATGAGCGCCCTTTGTATAATTTATTTCTTTGATATGCTCAATGACGTAGCTTTAGACGAATCACCAGAAACTAATATAGCCGCACCTAAAAGACCATATAATTGCAAACTTAAAGTATCACCAGCCTTCAAATTTACAGTGGTTTTTTTAGTTAGAGAATCCGTACCCGTAGCTGGATTTATCGCACTATTTGGAAGTTCAGTTCCATTTAAAAGTATTCTAGAAGATACTAAAAGTGGTGTAGTGAAAAAAACATCATACTCAAGTTCATAAGTTCCTGGTTGTTGAATTGTGAAAGTATCATTTGCTCCATTCACTGCAACATTATTTAACTGTTGATCGTTAGGTAATGGAATTTGTGTCCCGCTCAATACTACAGCAATCACTGGCCCATTTGTGTTTTTTGCCGAATTTACTACTATGCTATTCTCGTCTTATCCTTCTCTTTCTTTAAGTTTTATAACGAGCCTTCACCATACGGGCGACTTTCATCGCATATGGCGATCCGTCAGCGGTAGATCTTAAAACTTATTTCCCCTACTTTTCATTATATACATACATCCAAGAAACAATATTGAGGAATGTTAATAGTATTTCAAATAATGTTAATAGTGTAGATTAAGGCAATAAAATAACGTTAGCTTGCGTTTACGTTTAGTGTAAAAAAAGACACTCCTTCATAGGAATGTCTAAACATTTATCTATAAATATCTAATAAATTTAATAAATACATTTCTGTTTCATTGATCGAAAGCATTATTTCCTTATGCAATTGATCCTCCATACTATCTTCAGAAATAAACTGTAAGTATTTATTTACTTCCACAAAGAATTTTTCAAACTCTTGTAAAAATTCATCAATTTTTTGATCGCCAGGTGTTACAGATAGATAAATAGTTTTGAATAAATTAAAGTCACTATAGGCATTACTTAAAAAATAGATAGCCAATATTTTATCGCTAGTGACATATGATTTTACAAAGGTCAGATTTTGTTTTAATTTATTCAATGAATTTATAAGATTTGTAGTTTGTTTTAGCATATTTGCAGTATTACTATACATCTACTAACCACCTCCAATTTAATAATAAGCAAAAAATCACCAAATTGGAATAATATTCTGCATTTTTCATCTTTTAAAAACTTTATAGAATCTGCCATTGAATGATAGCATCGGTCCAAACACCAATAATCAGTAATACAAATACCCATCCTACAAACTGGATGTAGATTTTTAATAATGGGCTTTCCGCAAATCCTCTTGAAAAGGGGCTCACCTTTAAAACATCATGAGGATATTTCAACATTATATATGAAAAACTGCCAAAAATGAACGTTACCCATATAGCGGTCATGAACATTTCCTAGTGTCACTCCTAAACATCAAGATTCAACGATCGCATATTTATTATATTGTTCCCCCTACACTCTTGTGCCATCGATGCTGTTATGTCAAATTTCTCATTTATAACAAAATAAAAATGAGCTCGATCAAAACGCGAGCTCATAGATTCCTTTACCTAATGGATAATAAGGTTCGTAAATGGGATGCCAATAATATGGGGGTCTAACACCAATACTCAGTGTAAACAAGAGCGACCCTCCCTTATTTACAGGCTGGGAGTTCCATAATTGGTACTGCTTCGGTTGTAGCTTATGCTGGGGAGCCTTTATTAATCGATTGCTCTGCCACAAAAGCAGCTATCGTCAGCTGGACTCGTTCTTTAGCTAAGAGCATGGCTAAAAAGCAGATTCGCGTCAATGCAATTGCCCCCGGTCGAATATGGACACCATTGATCCCCTCCGGTTTTCCTCTGACGAAAACGCATTGCACGGAGGGAATCTTTTTAACCGAATGGCACAGCCCTTTGAAGTGGCCCCGACATTCGTTTATTTAGCATCAGATGATTCTAGACATGTAACGAGGCAGGTTTTACATGTGAATGGCGGAGAATCCACCAATCATAGCTACGTAAAGAAAACTCAGGCAACATGTAAAATTGTATGCTGAGTTCTTTATTTTCTCTTTTCAGATTTTTTATGGAAAGGTTCAAAAAAGATGCTATCAATTCAACTTTGCCTCTTTATTTCATTTACTTTTCAATTTATTGACAGTGGTTATGTTCATAACTACAACAACATACATTAATTGCGGGATAGCAACTTTAACATCGCCCCCAAGATGTTTTTGTACAACGCTATCCCCGCTTTACATTGTAGTTTTCGACGAGCATAATACTCTCCTATCGGCTTTCTCTACGTTGTTATCCCTTCCGTAGTAAAGAATAAATCAACATATCTCTACATTCGCCAGTCACACTATGACATTCATATTGTCTTAAATAGTCCTCTTCTTTAAAATTGAATTTGGTTAATTGAATCGGCTACACTAAGTTGGACATAAAAAATAAGGGCTAGTACACTTAGACTACCAACTTAAAGGAGCGTGCTACTATGTCACGTCAACGTCGAACTTTTACATCTGAATTTAAATTGCAATTAGTAAAACTTTATGAAAATGGAAAATC